>DATFGW010000162.1:0-175373 GCA_035249045.1 Gemmatimonadaceae bacterium
TTCTCGCCGCCGGACTGCTTCGCGACGCCACCTTCCGGCAGGTCAACCGCGACTGGCTCGTCGACTACGTGCTTGCGTCACGAGCCTGAGAACGCCGTTCCGATGGTGCCTTTTGTGCGTCATTGAGGAACACTGACAGCCAGTGGGCGTATTTATTAGGTTACCGCCCTCCTCTCTTTCCAAGAACGTATGTCGCGATCCAGAAAATCCTTGCTCGTCAGCCTGGTTTTGATTCCCGTCCTGGCTGGGGGCTTCGTATTTCAGCAGCGTGAGAGCCAGCAAGGCGCCCGGCTCCTCGACCAGGTGCTGAACATTGTCGCAACCCGCTTCGTCGACACCGTCGACCAGGCCACGCTTTACGAAAAGGCCGCCCGCGGCCTTGTCCACGAGCTGAACGATCCCTACAGCGTTCTGCTCTCGCCGAAAGAGCTTTCGACTTTCAACGCCCAAACCAACGGGCGCTACGCCGGCATCGGAATGGAGATCGCCGAGACCCAGGGCTTCATCACTGTCCAGCGCGTGTTCCCACACACCCCGGCGGAACAGGCTGGAGTCCAGGAAGGCGATCGCATCAACTTCATCGACACCACCAACATTCGCGGCTGGACCGTTTCGCAGACCTCCGACGCCCTGAAAGGAAACCCGGGTAGCCGCGTTCTGGTCAAGTTCTCGCGACCCGGCGTACCCGAGCTGATTCCGATCACCTTCACGCGCGCGATCATCAATATCCCGGCTGTTCCCTACGCGATCATGCTCGACGGGAAGGCTGGCTACATCCCGCTGCTACAGTTCAACGAGAGCGCGCGCGACGAGCTCGAGAGCTCCATCACGCGCCTCACCCGAGAGGGCGCGCACGGAATCATTATCGATCTCCGCGGCAATCCCGGCGGCATTCTCGATCAATCCCTGAGTGTGAGCAATCTCTTCCTCAAGAAGGGACTGCAGATCTCCAGCATCCGCGCCCGCAATGGCGAGAACCAGACCTTCGTCGCCACTGATGATCCCGTCGCCCCGACGATTCCGCTCATCCTACTCACCGACGGGCGCAGCGCTTCTGCGTCTGAGATCGTCGCCGGTGCGCTCCAGGATCACGATCGCGCCCTGATTGTCGGCACTACGTCATTCGGCAAGGGTCTCGTGCAATCGGTCTTCCCGCTCGAGGGTGGCTACGCGCTCAAGATGACGACCGCCAAATGGTATACGCCGAGTGGTCGGTCCATTCAGAAGGAGCGGAAGCTTCTGCCCAGCGGCGAGTTCGTCGAAGTAATGCCCGATTCCCTCGAGACGGATTCGGTTCGCCGCTCGCGCCCTGTCTTCAAGTCGGACGCCGGCCGCATCGTTTATGGTGGTGGTGCCATTACTCCGGACATCATCGTTCGGCCCGACACCCTCACCACGGCGGAGCAGAAGGTCTTCAACTCGTTTGCGCCGAAGACCGCCGATGTCCGAGCCACGCTCATGGATTACTCACTCGAGCTCAAGAAAACGGTGAAGCCGGATTTCACGGTGCCACCAGCCTGGCGCGAGGAGTTCTATCGCCGGCTTCAGGCGAAAGGCGTCACCCTCGATCGCGCCCAGTATGAGCAGGCGGCGCCCGAGATCGATCGGTTGCTCGGCAATACCGTCGCGCGCCTTGCGTTCGGAGATTCCACCGCCAAGCGTCGTAGCGTTCCGGATGACAACCAGCTGCTTCACGCCCTTCAGGTGCTCAAGCAGAGCGCTTCCCAGAGCGACCTGTTCATGATCGCGCAACGCGAACAGGCAGCCGCGGCTGCGTCGGCAACAGCGCGACGCTAGTCGAAAAGTCAGTCAGCAGCCGGCGGAGATTGTCCGCCGGCTGCTTTTTTTATGGCCACTGATGCTTTTCCGAGTACTTGCTGCCAAAAACCTCGTGCAGGATCGGCCGTGGATCGTCGGTTCTCGCGACCGCGTCGATTCGCTCGGCGAGTACCAGTGGCCGCGTGAACTCCCGATAACGGCGGTAGCCATGGCAGAAACAAAGCGGTCCTTTTCGCGTAAGGTCGCCGAGCAGGATGTCCGGCTCACCGAAAATCGTCATCGCGTAGAAGAAGTTCAGCGTGCTCGGCCTTGGCAGGTCGCTTTCAACGATGTTTCTCGGCAGACTGCCGTGCTTGCCCCACTGGACATCGATCCGTACCTGAGCCCGCGGCCACGGCGTGTGGAGGATCCGACCGTGCCAGTAGGTCCATACGTCGGTGGGCGCGTAAGTCGAGTCGTAGCCTACCCATAGGACCTCTTCGTCGGTTGGAACGGTGAACGGAATCCACGACCCGTGGACGTCGTCCCGCCACAGGAGGTGGTAAGCGATCACGGGTCTGGTTGGGTGCAGTACCGCCACCACCCGCTCCAGCGGGAACGTTTCGTCCCGCTGAAGGTATAAGACCGGTGCCAGGCGCCGTGCGAGGACAGCTCCGCTGTCCGTGGAGGCCAGAGCGCCCGGTAGGTTTGCCGGTCGCAGAGGGATGTGCGCGTGGGGTCCACAGGCAGTGAGCAGAGTCAGGAACCCTATGCACGTCCACTCGCGAATCTCGGTGGCGCTTCTTCTCAAAGGACAGCCATCAATCGTCACCTATGATGCGACGCCAGCCGTGCAGCGTCGTGTTCGCAGTAACCGGAGAGCTCATGCGCAAGCCACGTCCGAACGCGTACAACCCCGCTCAAGCCCTGTTCCTCATCAGCAACGACCGCAGCGGATCCCCCCTCAGCTGCCCCTCATGCTCTGGCTCGATCGAGCGTGATCCCCGGCAGGTCCCACCACCACCGTACACACACGTCACTTTGCGGTGCAAGAGCTGCGGCAGATCCGCTCACTACGTCGCGGGAGCGGCATAGACCGACAGCCCGTTGCACAAAACTTGCCCTCCTCTGCCGGCTGCCGGATGGATAATGCGTCACGCGGACGAGTATCCGGCGAAGCGAAACGTGTAGACGCGATTCGCTAGCCTATGGTCGATGCTTTACAGATTGCCCTGCGGGGGAAGAGGATAGTTCAATGGCACGTATCACTGGAACGGTCAAATGGTTCAACGACGCCAAGGGGTTTGGCTTCATTTCACGCGAGGGTGGCCCGGACGTCTTTGTCCATTTCAGCGCGATCAGTGGCTCCGGATTCAAGTCTCTCGCCGAGGGCGATAAGGTCGAGTTCGAAGTCGTTCAAGGTCAGAAAGGACCACAAGCTGCCGACGTGACAAAAGTCAGTTGATGGCTCGTTGTCTCGCAAAAAGCCCCGCCCAGCGGGGCTTTTTTGTATCTCCGGGCATCACAAAACTTGTTTTCCACAGGCGGCATTCGATTTGCTTTCATCCACATCGCTTCGAGTAACGACCTATGCATACGGAGGCTGACGGATGGCCGCAATCTGGAAGGGCTCGCTCACGTTCGGGTTGGTCAACATTCCAGTGGAGCTCAAGACCGCGGTCCGCGCCGACCATATCAGCTTCCGCTTGCTCCATGAGGAAGATCTCTCGCCCGTCAAATACGAGCGCATTTGCCAGGCCGAAGGTGATCCGGTTCCATGGAATGAAGTGGTGAAGGGCTACGAGTACGAGAAAGGAAAATTCGTCGTGCTCACGGATGAAGACTTCAAGGCCGCCGCGCTCGAGCAGTCCAAGACCATCGACATCCTCGATTTCGTCAAGGAAGAAGAGATCGATCCGCGCTACTTCGAGACGCCTTACTATCTCGTGCCCGGAAAGGGCGGCGACAAACCGTACGCTTTGCTTCGCGAAGCAATCCGCCAGACGGGATCCGTCGGCATCGGCAAGATCATCATCCGCCAGACTCAGCACCTTGCCGCGGTAAAAGTCGTCGGTGAAGCGCTGGTGCTCGAGATCATGCGCTTCGCCAATGAGCTGGTCGATTCCAGTGAGTTCAACTTCCCGAGCCGCGAACAGGTTCGCCCGCAGGAGCTGCAGATGGCGGAACAGCTCGTCGCGAACCTCGCCGAGCCGTTCGATCCGAGCCGCTACACCGATGAGTACCGCGCCAATCTGATGCGCATCATCAAGGCGAAGATGAAGGGCAAGAAGCCCAAGCTCGAGGGGCCGGAGGAGGAAACTCCGGACAGCGGTGTGCTCGATCTCATGTCACGCCTTCGCGCCAGCCTCGAGGAGGGCGCCGGAAAGAAAGGCGCCGTTCGTGCAAAGAGAAAATCGGTTGCCGCTGGCCGCAAACCCGCGAAGAAAAAGGCGAAGACAGCTTAGGACGCCTCTATGGCCGTCAAAACTGAAAAAAGCACCAAACCAAGCGCCCGCGCGCAGCTGGCGGAGTATCGCCGCAAACGCGATTTCAGTCGTACGCGCGAGCCGTCGGGCGAGAAGACTTCGGCGCCGACCAGGGTTGGAAGCCTTCGCTTCGTCATCCAGAAGCACGCGGCAAGTCACCTCCACTTCGATCTTCGGCTCGAGCTGGACGGCGTGATGAAAAGCTGGGCCGTTCCCAAGGGCCCCAGCCTCGACCCGTCAGTCAAACGGCTCGCGATGCAGGTCGAGGATCATCCGATCGACTACAACACCTTTGAGGGCACGATCCCCCAGGGTGAGTACGGCGGTGGCACCGTGATGCTGTGGGACCGGGGCACCTACACCGCCGATGCGGCGACGTCCGCCGACGATGAGCAGGACGTGATCCGCGAAAGCCTGCGTCGTGGCGATCTTAAGATCACCTTTCACGGCGATCGACTGCACGGATCGTTTGCGCTCATCCGGATGAAGTTCGCGCGCGATGGCTCGTCTTCGTCGAAGCCGCAGTGGCTGCTCATCAAGCATCGCGATCAGTACGCCACCGACGAAGACGTCGTCGCGGAGAACATGACGTCGGTGGACACCGGTCGCACCATGGACGAGATCGCCGGCGGAAAGAGTCGCGTCTGGCGCAGCAACCGGGAGCTGAAGAAGCAGAAGTCGACTTCCACCGCTGTGGCGAAATCACGGACCACTGCGCCACGACGTTCCCGGAAAGTGGAACCTCTTTCGCCCGCGAAGGCGGCCTCGCTCGCGCTCGAGCCGATGTACGCGAGTATCGGCAGCGATATCCCCGACGGCGGCTGGACGTTCGAGCCCAAGTACGATGGAATTCGCGTACTCGCTTACGTCACCGACGATGACGTGCGTCTGATGACCCGCAACGGAAAGGACAAGGCGAAGCAGTTTCCCGAGATCGTCGCCGCGCTCGAGAAGCTCTCCTCCCAGACGAAGCGGTCTCTGGTGCTGGACGGCGAGGTCGTCGCTCTCATCGACGGTGAGCCCGCCCGGTTCCAGGAGCTGCAGGGCAGGATGCACGTCAAGGAGTCCCAGGCTATCGAACGCCATTCCACCTCAGCGCCGGCTGCCCTCATTCTCTTCGACATCCTCATGGATGGCGACGAGGTGCTGCTTGACGAGCCGTGGTCGGTTCGCCGAACACACCTCGAGAAGCGCGTGTCCTCCCGGGTAACCGATCGACTCCGTCTTACCGAATCGGTCCAAGACGAAGGGAGAAAGATGCTCGAGATTGCTCGGCGCGATGGGTGGGAGGGCGTGATCGCGAAGCGCGTGGATTCACTCTACGAGCCGGGTAACCGGTCGCGGAGCTGGCTGAAGCTGAAAATCGAGTTTCGCCAGGAGTTCGTGGTTGGCGGTTATACCGAGCCCCGCAACAGCCGCGAGCACAT
The DNA here is from genome assembly GCA_035249045.1 of Gemmatimonadaceae bacterium. Lineage (GTDB taxonomy): Bacteria > Gemmatimonadota > Gemmatimonadetes > Gemmatimonadales > Gemmatimonadaceae > UBA4720. The sequence goes on from DATFGW010000162.1 coordinate 5,672, forward strand.
CGGCGCCATCCTGCTCGGATATTTCGACAAGGACCGCTTCATCTACGTCGGCCACACCGGGGGAGGCTTCTCACGCAAAGGCCTCGAGGAGATGTACAGAAAGCTCAAACCGCTCGAGCGAAAGACTTCGCCTTTTGTTGAGACACCCAAGACCAACGAGAAGGCCCATTGGGTAGAGCCGGAAATCGTCGTCGAAGTGAAGTTCAGTGAGTGGACCGCCGATCGTCGGCTGCGCCAGCCGATCTTCCTTGGGATCCGGGACGACAAGGAAGCGCACGAAGTGGGTATCGAGCGGACCAGCGTGCAGCGCAAGTCGGGTAAGGCCGCCGCCGCCAAACGTGAGAGCGCCCGCGCGCCCGTTGCTGCAAGACCGCGAGCCAGGTCCGCGGGCGCGAAGACAACCAACGCCAAATCGGACCGCGCCAGGTCGGCCCGCGGCAGGGCGCGTCAGCAACCAGATTCGGTGATCGCGGAGCTCACCGCAATCGAATCGAAGCGCGGCGAGGGGACTCTGGATCTGGGCCGCGGACAATCGCTCAAGGTCTCGAACCTCGATAAGGTTTTCTTCCCGAAGGATGGCTTCACCAAGGGTGACGTGATGCGTTATTACGCGCGCATCGCCAGCTTCATCCTTCCGACCATGAAGGACCGTCCGCTCGTCCTCAAGCGTTTTCCAAACGGCATCGATGGCGAGAGCTTCTACCAGCAGAAGGCGCAGGACACGACCCCGTCCAACGTGCGCGTCGAGACGATCGTAACCGAGGGAGGCGAGAAGCAGCCGCGGTTCATTGGCGGCGATTTGCTCACGTTGCTTTACACGATTCAGCTGGGCGCGATCTCCGTTGATCCGTGGCACTCCCGCGTTGGATCCCTCGAGTACGCCGACTACACCATCATCGACCTCGATCCCGGCCCGCGCGCCAATTTCGCCCGGGTCGTCCAGATCGCCCGTTGGACGAAGGAAATCATCGACAGCTTTGGACTTAACGCCGGGATCAAGACATCAGGATCGACCGGACTACACGTTTATCTTCCGCTCCCGCCGAAGACTCCAAACGAGGCCGCGACGCTGGTTGCACAGGTTATCGCGACCAAGGTCGCCGACGCGCATCCCAAGGAAGCAACGATCGAGCGCTTCGTCAAGGCGCGCGGAGCGGCAACCGTTTACGTCGACTACCTGCAGAACATCCAGGGCAAAACGGTCGCCGGACCATATTGCGTTCGCGCGAAGCCGGGCGCCACCGTATCCACTCCGCTCAAGTGGACAGAGATCAACGACGATCTCGACCCGCGCGACTTCCATCTCGGGAATGCCGCGGAGCGATTTGAGAAGATTGGAGATATCTGGAACGAAGCGATGAAGAAAAAGAATTCGCTTCGCGCGCTCGTGTAGTTACTACCGGCCGCCGTTCCCTACTTTCCGCAGCGGCAGCTCCATCTGGCCAGTCGCGGGATCGGTCTGTTTCGCCGAGTCGCCAAAGATGGGATCGCTCGACTCGTCAACCATGTGAGTGAGCTTGTAATAAAAGTGGAGCGCGTGAATGGGAGCCATGAAGCTGCGATTGCCGGCGCGTGAAATCGCGACTGCCTCCTCGCGCACACGTCGGGGGAGATCGCGTGCCGCGGGAAGCGCTAGAAGTCGCTGTATCTCTGTACTATCTCGTGCGAGCAGAGCTGCGCACAAACTGTCGAGATAAGCCAGCATGGTGTAAGGCCCCCAGTCAGGGTGTTTACCTTAAGGTACACATTGCAACTAATACACCGTTACCGCAAGAGGTTCCGGGACTGGTGGCCTGTCTGGTACCGCACCATTAGGTGGTCAGGGGAAGAGAAAATCGAACCTCACGCCGCGCTGCGCTCTACGCCTTTTCTTCGGTAAATACCGAAAAAGTTGTGCGGGTCGCCCCCGGCCTTCGCTGCGCCATTCGTCCGTAGGTTCGACGAGCCAGGCGGCCTGGAGGGCACGTCGGAAACTGGCCTTGTGCAAGCGTTTACCGAGCAGGAGCTCGTACATTTGTTGTAGCTCGCTCAGGGTGAAAGTCGCCGGCAGAAGGCGGAACGCGATCGGCGCCTGATCGAGTCTCGCCTGAATGGTTTTTGTCGCGGCTTCGACCATTGCCCTCTGGCGCGGGGACACCGGCGGCACTTCTGTGATCTGGAACCAGGTGTAGCCGGCTCGCGGCGAGGCCGTCTCGTGTGGCACCAATCCCACATAAGCGACGGAAATGTCCACGTCGCCGGGATGTCGTTTCGCGTCTCCGAATGCCCCGATCTGCTCCATCCAGCTCGGCGTCTCGCCCAGCGCTTCGTGGGCTCCGCGGTTCGCGGCGCCGTCGAGCGTTTCGCCCGCCTGAGGAATTCGCCACGGCAGCGCCCACCGTTCGCGGTCGCCTGCGCTCCTCGTCAGCAAAACCGCGAGCTCGTTACCCATCGCCGTGACCAGAACCAGATCGACACTGTAGGAAGCGGTTCTGGCGGAGCGGTCGCGCATCGTGGAGCGAATTAGTCACTTTTAGTGACTAAAGTCAAGCCCGCGTCCGAATTTGTGTTGGGGCGACGCCGGATTTTTTACGAGCGTCCGGAAGGCAGCATTGATATAACGAATCAGGGATTACAGCGTCAACAGAATAATTTTAGAAAAAAAATTCGTTGGCGGATCAACGAATCTTGGCGGGCCCCTATCGCGCGCTAACGTCTTCGGGCCGGTTTCTCTTCGCGTGCATCACGGACCACCAGGAAATCACCTAGCAGCAGATGCCGCTGCGGCAAGCACGGTGTGCCGAGCGCCGAATCAGTGGCTGATCGTTCCTTTCTTGCTGGTGTCCACGTCAGCCGAAACGCCGGTCTTGAAGAGGAAGGCGCTCATGTTCTTCGTCAGAAACGTGCGTGCCTGCGGATCCATCACGTTCAGGCCGTAATGGTTGATCAGCATTGTCTGCTGCTTCAGCCAGTCCGCCCAGCACTGGGTACAGATCTCTTCGACGACGCGAGCCCCGATTGCACCGGGAAACGGAGGCTTTACGAATCCTGCGCGCGTCTGGCCGCACCGCGCGCAGGTAACCGTCTCAGGCATGGGCTCGCCTACCGGCGCGCGTAGGAGATCTCAGCGAGTCCGAAAATCGAGAGGAGCCGGAGATAGATCCAGCCAATGTCGAACTCGTACCACTTTGCCTTGAACTTCGCCGAGTGTGGATCTGCGTGGTGGTTGTTGTGCAGCTCTTCCCCGCCCAGCCAGATCGCGATCGGCGAGATGTTCCTGCTCTCGTCCTTGACGTTGAAGTTGCGATATCCTACGGCGTGACCGACTCCATTCACGATTCCCGCGGCCCAGAAGGGAATCCAGATCATCTGGATGCCCCATACGAGTGGTCCGACGAAGAAGCCAAACAGATAGATATCGACGATCAGCATCACCAGGATGCCGAGCCAGTTGAGCGGCGAGAGGAGATGCCGCTCGAGCCAGTCGTTCGGTGTTCCCTTGCCGTACTTGTCCAGAACGCCAGGCTGGCGAACTGCCTTTCTATAGTAGAAGGCTCCCTTCAGGATAATGTTACGCAGGCCTTCGATGAGGGGACTGTGCGGATCTCCTTCGCGATCGGCGAATGCGTGGTGCTTGCGATGACATGCAACCCACTCCTTGGTCACGATCGCCGTGGACAGCCACAGCCAAAGCCGCATTGGAAGCGCGGCAAGATAGTGAAGCTTCACGCCACGATGCGTCTGGGCCCGATGCAGAAACAGTGTCACCGACACGTTGGTCAGATGACCGGCTACGACAATGAACAGAACTGGCTTCCACCAAGCGGTCGCCCAGCTTCCAAAATCCGGCATTCCTTACTCCGTTGCTAAGTCTGGATACTGCTGCAATTTACCCGAACACCGCCCTTATTCCAAACGACCACATCACGGTCTCGTAACCGGCCCGACGACACCGGCAGGAGGCGCCGCTCCCCAGCTATCGTTTGCCCGGTTCCAGTCGGGCACCGAGGCATCGGGCCAAAGCCGTGCTCCGGCTACGTTTGCGCGCACGGGTATGACTGCATCGAAGCGGTCACCCCGTGCCCATATCTGCACCGGAAAAGAGAAATCCTGGGTCGTCCCATCCGCGTACGCCACTCTCAGTCGCACCGGGAATGGAATCGAGGTGTGCTTCCGTAACGCGATCGTCGCGAACCTCTGTCCTTCCGAGGCGCGCGTCGACACGCTGTCGATGCCTATGTCGAGCACATCGGTCGTGTAAAAGAACCCGCGCCAGAACCACGACAGGTCTTCGCCCGTCGAGTTCTCGATGCTGCGGAAAAAATCTCCGGGCGTCGGATGCTTGAACGCCCAGTTCCTCGTGTATTCCCGGAATGCGTCGTCGAAGGGCTGTCGGCCAACGACGTGATTGCGAAGCGTCAGCAGGACCGCCCCAGGCTTCCGGTATCCAATCGCCCCCAACGCCGTCGGATCAATATCGTCGGGCGCCGTCATGAGCGGAGATTGAGTGCCATGACTTACCGCGTCCGCCCAGTTCCGAAGGTACATCGGATAGTCGGTTTTCCCGGGGTAACGGGCCTCCGTTGCAAAGTCATTGAGATACGTATTGAACCCTTCGTCCATCCAAGCGTAGCGCCGCTCGTTTGACCCGACGATCATCGGGAACCACTCGTGGCCGTGCTCGTGATTGATGGTACCGAAGATGGAAGTCGGATCGTCGCTGCCGTAGTGAACCATCACGAACATCGGATACTCCATTCCTCCCACCGGACCCGCGACGCTAGTCGCCTGCGGCCACGGATACCGATAGACGAGCTCCGAGTACTGTCGGATGGTCCATTGAGTCATCTCCGCCGCCTGCTCCCAGGACTTCCCGGATTTCGGGAACTGATAAAACGCCTGGGTCAGAACGCCGTTCCAGCTCGTCGCATCCCAGCGGAAATCGGGCGCGCCTGCCCACGCAACGTCATGAACGTTGCGGGCGCGGAAACGCCACGTTTTCGTTCCCGCTCTCCGTTGATTCTTTGCGGCAGCTGCTTCTCCGGCCGTAATGATCTGAACGACTGCCGCACTTCTCGCCGCCGTCGCCAGTCTCCGTCGCTGCTCCGCAGTCAACACCTCGTCGGGGTTCTGCAGCACTCCACTGCCGGCGATGACATAGCCAGCCGGCGCGGTAATCGAATAGTCGAAGTCACCGTATTCGAGATAGAACTCACCCTGACCGAGATAGGGATCGGTGTTCCAGCCGCGAACGTCATCGTAAACGGCCATCCGCGGATACCACTGCGCGATCTCATACAGAGTGCTGTCGCGCCCCATTCGATCCGATCCGTGTTCGGGCACCTTGAAGGAGTACAGGATCGATATCGTCGTCTTCCCACCATGGGGTGGTAGCGGGCTCGGGAGATCGAGCCGCATCATCGTGTCGTCGACGCGTGGCGTGACGACCGTGCCGTTGACCCGAACATCACTCAGAGTGTACCCGCCTTCGAACCCCCTCACACCCCATCGTGAATCCGCGGGGAAGAGCGCCGAACCTTTGCTTCCGGTGCGATAGAGGTTCTGGTCGGCTTGCAGCCAGACGTAGCGCAGGGTATCCGGGGAATTGTTGGTGTAGCTGATCTGAACCGAGCCCGATACTTCGGTCAGAGTAGTATCCAGAGTTGCGGAGATCGTGTAGTCGGCGCGCTGTTGCCAATAGGCCGGCCCCGGCTTGCCGCTCGACGATCGGTACTCATTCGGCCCCGGCCAGTCGATGCGGTTTGTCGTTGCGAACGGATCGTCGCGCTGTGTCTCGAATACGGACGAGCTCTGCTCGGCCGTGGGCTGGTCCATCCGGACGGGCGCCAGAACTACGGGCCGGTGTGACTGCTGTGCGCAGCCGACGAGCGCCACGAAGAGGAGAGTCGATGTCTTCAGCGTCATGGTGTTTGAGTGTTGTGCCGGTGTGGTGTGGAGCAACGTCAGGGCCAACGCTTCGGTGCGGGCCACACGCTCCGTGCTTCCGTCCAATCAGTCGACGATCTCGAGTGGCTGCGTCGCGCCCGTCTCGTAATCGACGACCATGATCCGGTGCGCGTTGGTGTCGGCAACATACGCGTGATGCTCGCCCGCAGCGACACCGCCGGGCTCGTGAAAGCCGCGCACCCACGTCCGGGCTTCTCGTGTCTCGACGTTCACCCATTTCAGCGCATCGTTGTATGAATCAGCGACGAGAAGGTCACCGTTCCGCGCCGCGAGTCCCTGCTGGTGCTGCATCCGCACCTTATCCCCTCTGCCATCTGAATCCCCGAAATCGAACAGCCCGGTTCCGACGATCGTTCCCACCGCGCCCGCTCTGTCAGTGTCCGCCCACCTCACCGCGCTCGACTCGGCGTCGGCGAAATAGACCCGATTGCCGTCGGTCGTGATTCCCATGGGTTGAGCCAACAGCGCCTCAGTAAGTGGGCCATCGGCGATATCTTCGCCACCCGCACCGCAATGCACGCGCGCAGTACCGGTTGCCGCGTCGATTGCCCAAAGCTGGTGCACTCCAGCCATTGCCACGTAGATCGTGCCGTCGATGACACAGAGATCCCACGGCGACGACAACGCGCCAGCCGTACGATCGGAACGGGTGCGCATTTGCTCGCCGGTTCCTGCCAGTATTTTCGCTTCATCACCCGCGAGATCCACCACCGCGACGACGTGGCTCCCAGAGTCTGCGACGTATAGCCGGTCGCCAGCGAAAGCGAGACCCTGTGGCGATCGAAAAGCGTGTATGTCACCCCTGGATTGCGGCCCAGGCTTCAGGTCGGTGAAGATTCGGCTGATCTTCATTCGATGGGCGTTGGTGAGCTCTCCGTAAATGACTCTGTGGTGCCCCGTGTCGGATATGGCGATTCGGGCGCGATCGATGGCGACCTTGTCCGGATATCTGAGCAGGCCAGGCTCGATCGCGGGCCGCTCGGGCTCGCTGGAGTGCGCTGGCCTGTCCGAGCTGGTTCCTGCTGTCAGCGCCTCGAGAAGCGGGTCAAACATCTCGGCGGTAAACTCGCCGGCGTGCGCACCAACCACGTAGCCATCGCCATCGATGACGGCGATCGTCGGCCATGCGCGCACGGCATAGGATCGCCATACCCTGAATTGCCGGTCGTTCACGATCGGGTGCTCGATCTCGTAGCGCAGGGACGCCTCGCGAATCCGGGCAGTCTCGCGCTCCACGATATATTTGCCGCTATGGACTCCGATCACCGCGACGTTGTTGGGAAACCGCTCTTCGATCTTCCGCAACTGCGGAAGAATGTGAATGCAGTTTATTCAGCCGTACGTCCAGAAATCGAGAAGGACGACTTTGCCACGCAGACTTTCCAACGTGAGGGGATGCCCACCGGTGTGGATCCAGTCGAGGCCCGCTGGAAATTCGGGGGCTCTCACTCGAGGTATGTCTGATATTGGTTGCGACATGGTAGCCTGTGGCTGACGATAAAATGACCACCGCCTCCCACCACCGGCCAGAAGGCGGCTTTCGGAATCCATGGCCGGACGCCCGGCAGCATGGGTTTCGGGACTTCCTCAAATGGTCGCTCGTCGAACGACGGCGAAATCCGCGCCGCCCCGATCCCGATCCGGAATCCTTCCCGCGCGAGGAGCCGAGCTTCGTCGTTCCGCGGGCGGCACCAAACGACGTGACCATTACGTGGATCGGCCATACGAGCTTCCTCGTACAGCTTGCTGGCGTGAACATCCTCATCGATCCGGTCTGGAGCACCCGGGCGTCTCCGGTCCAGTTCGTCGGACCAAAGCGGTGGGTCCCTCCCGGCGTGGAATTCGATCGGCTTCCGCCTGTCGACGTCGTCATCCTTTCACACGACCACTACGACCACCTGGATGCCCGCACCGTGTCGAGACTTGCCGCTCGATACCCGGCAGCTCTCTGGTTCGCCCCACTCGGGGTCGGCGCGTTCCTGCGGGAGCGCGGAGCCCGTTATGTGACAGAGTGCGACTGGTGGCAGGAAGCAACGGTCGGCGCGCTGGGACTGGCGTGTGTACCCGCTCAACATTTTTCGGGCCGCACCCTCGGCAAGCGGAACACAACGCTCTGGTGCGGCTGGATTCTTCGTTCGACCGATCGATCGATCTTCTTCGGCGGCGATACCGCGCTCCATCCGGAGTTCGGAACGATCGCCTCTCGTTACGGACCATTCGACGTAGCCATTCTGCCGATCGGGGCTTACGAGCCCCGTTGGTTCATGGGGTCCGTTCACATGAACCCCGACGATTGCCTGAAGGCGGTCGAGCAGCTCGAGGCGGAGCAACCCGGCCAGCCCGTGATAGTGGCGGCGGCGCACTGGGGGACGTTCAAGCTGACCGACGAGCCGATGGACGAACCGCCGGCCCGCATGCGCACCCTCTGGGAAACGGCGGGACGCAAGCGCGATCGGCTGTGGATCATGCGGCATGGTGAAACGCGCCGACTCTGATGTCTCCTCCGACGCCGTGATTGACGGGTGGCGCCGACAGTCGCGCGCTATTGTGCGCGAATCTTGCTATCGGTGCTACGAACCCTAGTACATGGAGCATTCCCATGGCTGCAGCCAAGAAGTCCAGTCGTTCACGTGGTGGTAGAAAGCGCGCCGGATCGTCCGGACGCAGTCGCGGTGGTGCTAGAAAGCGTTCGAGCAGCCGGAGCTCCCGTAGCTCACGCAGCTCTTCGCGCGCGCGTGGTGGACGGAAGTCGTCATCGCGTCGTCGCGGCAGTAGCGCACGCAAGTCCTCGCGCAAATCGAGTAGCCGGTCGTCAGGCCGGAAGAGCGGCGGCCGCAAGAGCAGCAGTCGCAAGAGCAGCGCTCGCAAGAGTGGTGGACGGAAAAGAAGCGGTGGCTCGCGCCGTCGCTCCCAATCACCGGTTGCGCGAGTGAAACGCGTTGCGACAGGAGTGGTGCAACAGGCGGCGGGCCTCGGCGAGCGCGCCGTTGACAGCGTAGCGGAGTTCGTGCAGGACCGTTTTTAGATCCTGGTCAGCGACAGCTGCCGGTCAAGTGCCGGCCGCTGTCGCGATGGGACTTCCGTGCTGCGCCAGCCATCCTTCGACCTCGGTGAACACGCGCTCGCGGCCATAGTCGACGGTGATGATGTGGCCGCCTTCAACCCAGACGAGCTTCTTCTCTTTGCTCGCAAGCCGTGCCAGCACCCATTCGGCAACACCGGGGGCAATGCGCGGGTCCTCCCTCGACTGGATGATCAGCGTTGGAACGACGACCGCCGATAAGGTCTTTCGGCCACGTCGCACGACTTTCCACAGCTCGAACAGTGCACGCCCCGTCACGGCGCCATAGGCGAGATTCTTTTCCCGCTCGATTGGATTCTTGATCGAGCGCGGGTTTCGGGCATTCACCTCGCCTGCCAGCCGTCCCCACAGCCAGTGCGTCCGCGCGGCAAGGCGAAGCCGCAACGGCATCTCGAGATAAGGCGCGATCAGCACCAGCGATCGCACGGTTTCGTTTGCCGCAACGACGATCGCGGCGAGAGCGCCTCCCATCGACAATCCGACGACGCTTACGTCCGCGTACCGCGTCTGCATTTTCTCGAGTGCTCTCTCTGACGCAACGATCCATTCGTCTGCGTTCGACTGATTGAAAGCGCGCATGGTACGGCCGTGTCCGGGTAACAGCGGGGCGAAAACAGCGTAGCCTGCTTTCCGCAATCGTCGCGCGAGCAGCATCAGCGTTTGCGGCGTGTCCCCAAAACCATGCAGGAGGAGGACTCCCTTCGAGCCCCCCTCCTGCAAGTCGATCGTTTCCGCACCATTCAGAATGTCGGTTTCAGCGCCGCGCTGATCGGCCATGCGTCCCCGTTACGTAGCCAGTTCTCTTGCGACCTGCAGCCGCGCTTCGTGATCACCGTTCTCTCCAAGCGTCGGAGCGAGAGAGCCCGGCTCGATCAGAAACGTCATTCCCTTCCTCTCGGCAATGCCTGCCGATACGAGACGACTCAGTGCCAGCGCAATGGACTCGCGCGTTGCACCGACCATCTCACAGAGCAGCCGATGATGGCTGTTTTCGAGCTTGAGTCGCCCGTCCGCCGTGGTGAAGCTGCGATCGGTGCTCAGGTGCGTCAGGGTCGAGACGAGACGCTGATCCACATTCAGAGCCGCGAGCTCGTGAAGCTTCTCGAGCAGATACGCGCGCTCCGACATGATTTGCGAGAGCAGTGGAATTGTCTGCGCGGGATGTTCCCTGACGAAAGCGCGGAACTGTGGTCCGCTCAGAAACATCGTCGTCGTCTCTTCCGAGGCGTTCGCGTCGGTGACGTAACGACTATTCGTCGTCAGACCTTCACTGCCGAATGTCTGGCCAGCTGTTGCAATCACAGGTACAAACCCGCGACCGACTTTGATTTTATTCCGCAACATCACATGGCCATCCAGCACGATGAACACCCCGTCCGCCGGAGATCCACGTTGATACAGTTGGAATCCTGGTGGCCAATTCGCCTTTGCGCCGTACGCGGAGATCGGCGCCAATTCTTCCGGCGTGAGTCGTGAGCGGCGTACTTCTGCTTGCCCGGTTCTCATCTTGCTCTCTGCCAATGCGTTCTCGTCGGCGTCGATCTATCGCAATGTCCGGGCCTAAGATGGACCGCTGTTTTCTATTTGGAGATCAATAGTGCCGTCGCTTCCTCCAGCGCGTGCGTTGCAGCGTTGAAGCGCTGACTGAGATCGGACAACTCTCTTCCGACAAGCGCTTCGTCATTGGCTCGAATTGCTTCGTTGACCGACGGAAATACCATCGTCGAATATCCATTGTTCTCGTCGGATGCGTAAATCACGTTTCGGAACCAGGGGCGCGTGGCGAGCCCCTGCGGCCGTGTAAGCTGGCGTTCAACTTGAAGTAGCGCGGCATTTACGCGTGCGATGCGATCGGTAGACGGCTGAGCAGTAAGCGCGTTGTCGCGCGCTTTCGCGAATGCAGCGGCGGCGACTTCGAGATTGTCGATTGCTTCCGACAATCCTGCTCCCGATACTTTCCACCTCTTGTCGCCTACCGATTGCGATACCTGACCGGCAAACTTTCTCATGGTGCGGGCGAATTCGACATAGTCGTAGGGCAGCACATCGGCGTTGGCGAGACGAAGGAGCATCGCCGCGCCAAGTCGCGCCGTCGCCGCGTGGACTTCGAATGACGGATCACCGAATTTCGACATCCAATGGTAAGAATCGTACGCTGAGTGATACACACCCTGCGGTCCGCCGAATCCCCAGTCGGCAATCGGAACTCCAAGATGGTTGTAGAACCCCGCGAAGTCCGATCCTCCGCCCGGATCTCCCATCTGCGGCTCAAGTGAATCTGCGGCGAGATTTGCCCGTCTCCTCCACACATCGTACACGCTTCCCTGATGGCTTGGGTCCTGGATCTCGCTCGCCACATCCCTGATCAGCGCTCGCAAGGAAGGAGATCCGCCGGCGCCGAAGGTCGGCCCGTTAGCGACGTCGTCCTGATTGAGATAAGCGACGGCGTGGTCGCGGAGTCGTGCCGAATCTTCTTCAACGAACTCAGTGCTACCTAAGAGGCCCCACTCCTCCGCATCCCAGGTCGCGAACACGATCGTTCGTTTGGGGCGCTTCCCGGCCCTGACTTGCTCGGCAATCGCACGCGCAGCCTCGAGCACGCTCACCGTTCCGCTTACATTGTCGGCGGCGCCCGGCCCCCAGGCGTCGCGGTGGCCGCCGATCATTACGATCTCGTCTGGATACACGCTGCCTCGAATGACGCCGAATGTATCCCAGATGTCCTTGTACGGATGCGTTGTCGCATCGGTCGTCACCGCCATGCGCGCGCGTACCGGGCCCGGTCCGACGTGGTAACGGAATGAAAGCCCGCCCTGCCAGCTCTGAGGGATCGAATGCCCATCGAGTCCGCGCAGCAACTCGGCGGCGTTTCCGTACGATATCGGAAGCACCGGGATGCGCGGCACGTCCATCTGCAACAGCGCGATCCGCTTCGCGCCGGCCACGCTCGGATAACCCGGCGTGCTCGGATCTCCATTCGGATTCATGACGCTGCCGCGCTGAATTCCGTTCGCCGGTCGCATCGGACCTGCGGGATAGACGTCGCCGCGCATGAACCCGTCTTCCGCGGGGTCGCTGTAGATGAGCAGGCCCTTTGCGCCGTGCTTCTCGGCTTCCCTCGCTTTGATTCCGCGATAGGAGCGCCCGTAGCGCGCGATCGCGATCTTTCCTCTAACGGACACGCCCATCGAATCGAGCTGGGCGTAGTCTTCGATCAGTCCGTAATTCACATACACCACCTCGCCACTGACATCCCCCGCTGCACCATAGCCGTTGAAAGCCATCACCTGCTTGAATGCGACCGACGTGGTGTCCTCGGCAATTGGCCCTTCTTCCAGCTTGAGCTCGAGCGGATGGGGTGAGAGCCTCCATACGCGAGTGCTGATCGGATGCGGCATCCAGACTTTGTACGTGCGTACCTCGGTTTCCAGCCCGAATGACTTCATCTGGGCGACCACGTAGTCCCGCGTGCGTTCCTGAGCAGGCGTTCCCGCCATGTGCGGCTGCATCGAGAGAAATTTCGAGTGCGCCGCCGCGGTTGATGCGCCCGGACGCGTTATCACGTCGGCTTCCAGTGCACGCTCCTGCTGCGATGCAGATGCGGAATAGCCGGGAAGGGTCTGCGCGGCCGTCGGAACGCTTACCAGCACGACGCAGATCGCACCGAATGCTCGTCTCATTTTCTGATTGATCGAATGTTGGAGAGCTACTGCTCGTCGAGTTGCTCGAGCGCTGAGGCAATCGCGTCCCTGAGCCTTATTTCACCATCGATGCCGGCGGGAATGCCTCCCGCGAGCGAGTTGAACTTCGAGACCATTTCTGCCTCGATGAACTTGTCGGTATCGCGAACGCCGAGTATCTCGAGCGACCGCGCAGCCAGCCGTCGTAGCAGCCGAAGGGTCGAGGCATCAAGCGCCGCCAGCTGCATCGGATCCGCGGCTGACGGAGATTGATCACGATCACGTTTCCGTCGCGGTGCCTCCAGGAGGTCGGTTATCGGAGCGAGCTTCACCACGAACGATCCTGGAGTATGCTCGCGCCACTCGCCGAGTACGCCTCTCCGGCGCAATACCGGAAGCAGAGAAGCGATCGCGCCCCTTACGGCAGACACCCCGCCCGGACTTTGGTTTCCCCGGCCCGTGATTATCAAGACTTCACCCGCGCCGCTGATCTGCCGCTCGCGAAGCCACGCCTCAGCGCGATGTCGCGCGTCGGCTGCGCTCGGCAGCGACTCCCGAAGATTCAGGATGTTTCGAAGTCCGAATTGCGCTTCGTCGAGTGCTTTCCAGACGGGCTGCAGCGAGCTCTTGCCCGGCCTCATTTGCACTGCGCCGGGATCCCGGCCGGCAGGCCGAACGCGGTGGTGACTGCGATCTTCCACCCTGCGTCCGTCTTCACAAAAATTCGTTCGGACACTCCGCTTGAAGTCGTGTCCTTCTGGGTTACGGTATAGCAGTACGTTCCGTAAACGACGCCCGGCGCGACTGAATGCACTCGAAGGTTCCTTGCGACCAGGGTGTCGGGCCATGTCGAATCACGCCGCGCACTCCAGCTTTCATAGCCTAGCTCGAGGCCGCCCGGACCGTTCCGGGCCAGAGCATCCGTGTGCAGATATGTCGCGAGGTAACGCGCCCGGTCGCGCTTGTGAATCGCGTCAATGTTTTCGATGAAAACCCGTCGTGCTTCAGCGGTATCGGACGAAGCCGCGACCGTTGAATTGCTTGCAACCGGCGGATTTGCGGCGCACCCTGCAGCTGCGAGAAGCGCCATGAGGCAAAGGGGCGCGAGTGCCGTCGATGCCATGCCGTCCTTGAAAAAAAAAGGTCCGGGAAATCTTAACGCGGACCAGTATGCTGCGCGACTCGTTGCGCGCTATTGGGTGATGATTTTTTCCAGAATACGCAGACCCCGCGCGAGATCCGGACGATCGATGATAAGTGGAGGAAGAAGTCGGACCGTATGCTCGCCGGCGGTGAGAGCAAGCAGGCCCTCATCCCATCCGCGCTTCACTACCTCGTTCGCCGAGTCCAGCACGTCCAGCCCCCAGATGAACCCGGCGCCGCGAATCGCTCGCACCTTACCCGAGCGTCGCGCGATAGTCTCGAGCTCCGTCCCGAGCCAACGGCCGTTTTCGCGTACCGCTTCGAGTAGCTTCGGATCCGAGAGTCGGTCTACGACGTAATTGGCGACCGATGCGACAAGCGGCCCGCCCCCGAAGGTCGTCCCGTGATCACCCGGCTGGATCGCAGCAGCAATTTCGTGCGAGACGAGCACGGCACCCATCGGCAGACCGCCCGCCAGAGGCTTGGCGAGCGTCACCATGTCCGGCACGACACCGACACTCTCGTATGCGAAGAAATGCCCCGTCCGGCCGAGGCCGCATTGGATCTCATCGAATATCAGCGCGATCTCGCGCTCGGCAGTAATGGCGCGCAGCCGGCGAAGAAACTCGGGATCGATCGCGCGCACGCCGCCCTCACCCTGAATGGGCTCGACGATTACAGCAGCAACGGTTTCAGAATCGAGAGCTGTCTGCAGCTCGGTCAGGTCGCGCTCGCAGATCGAGACAGCGCCCGCGAGAGGACGAAAGGGCGCGCGATAAGAGGGCCGGTCGGTCGCCGCCAGTGATGCGAACAGCCGTCCGTGGAAGCCGCCCCGGAGTGCGACGATCTCCACCTTGGCGTCGGTGCCTGCCTGGCGTGCCCACCGCCGCGCGAACTTGAATGCTCCCTCGTTGGCCTCCGCGCCGGAGTTGCAGAAAAACACCTTCGACGCGAATGACTTGTCGACGAGCTTCTGCGCCAATCGCTCGCCGGGTTCGGTCCGATAGAGATTCGATGTGTGAATGAGTCCGCTTGCCAGTGCATCTGTGATCGCAGCTGCGATCCCGGGATCACCGTAGCCAAGCGCGTTGACCGCGATTCCGCTGGCGAAATCGAGATATCGACGGCCATCGCTGTCGATCAGCTCCACACCTTCACCGCCCACGAATTGCATCGGCGCTCGTTTGTAGGTGCCGAGCAGCGCGGAGCGCACAGGTGCAGCTGTTACGGTTTCGACCTCTTCAGGCAATGTGGCGGTAGTCATATGGCAACGCTCTGTGATACTGTGATGTAGGTGCCGCGATCTTCTTCGCTAAGCGCGGCCAGGTCCGAAATTCTTACGCGCGCAACACCCGCCGCAATCGCCGCGATGGCGGACTCCAGCTTGGCCGCCATGCCTCCGCTCACAGTTCCGCTTTCAATCAGATCGGTCGCGGTTTGAGGGGTCAGACTCGATACGACTTCGCCGCTGCCGCCGCGCACTCCCTCGACATCGGCGATGAGGAGAAGCTCGTCTGCGCCCAGCTCGATGGCGATTGCCGCGGCCGCATCATCACCGTTGATATTGAGTGATCCGCCCGACGGACTGGAGGAGTTGTAGCCCACGGGTGAGATCACCGGCAAATAGTTCGCCGACATCAGTGCGTTGAGCAACGAAACGTTGATCGCTGTCGGACGACCAGCGAAGCCAAGGGATGCGGCGTTGATGATCTCCGCACGAATGAGTGCGCCATCCTCGCCGGACAACCCTAGCGCCGGCACGCCGGCCGCGATGAGACTGTTTACCAACCGCTTGTTGACGATACCCGACAACACCATACGCAGCAGGTCGAGGTCGCCTTCCGATGTGACGCGGCGTCCCCCAACAAAAGCGGCTTCGCGCCCCAATGCCCGCTGCATTGCCGAAACCTCATCGCCACCGCCGTGCACGATGCACAGCTCTCCCGGCGAGGCCCGCCACGCAGCTCGAATCGCGGTGGCGAGCGACGGATCTGCCTGCGCCCGCCCGCCAATCTTGACGATGCGCATTAGACTGGAAGTCCCGCCCGCTCGTCGATGCCGAACAGCACGTTTGCGTTCTGAAGCGCCTGGCCCGCCGCACCCTTCACCAGGTTGTCGATCGCGGAAATAATGATCAGCGTCGGCTGCTTCATGTTCGCCGCCTTCGCCACACTGATCCTTACGACGTTCCTGCGCACGACATCACGTAAGGATGGCGGCTGATCGGTAATCTCGATGAACGGCTCCCCTGCGTACATCGTGTGCCAAAGCTCGAGTGGATCGTCGACATACTCCTTCACCGGCACCGTGATCGTCGCCAGGATGCCACGAGCCACCGGCAACAGGTGCGGAGTGAACAGGATGTCCACGTCCGCGCCGTTCAGCTCCCGGGCCACGGCCTGCATCTCGGCGATGTGCCGGTGAGCATTCCCTACTGCATACGCCCGGAAATCTTCCGCCACTTCGGCGAACAGTAGATCGGGCCGCGCCGTATAGCCCGCGCCGGTGACGCCACTCGCTGCCGAAACGTTCACCGTTGCGCCGGGAACCATCCAATGCTCCTTGAGCAGCGGCGCGATCGCTAAAAGGATGGCGGTTGGATAGCAGCCGGGATTCGCGACGATGTCCGCGCCCGGAATTCTCGACCGCATCAGCTCAGTGAGGCCGTAGGGCGCCTTCCGCATCTCGCTCGCAATACCCGCCCCGGGCCTGAAATCAGAGGACAGGTCCACCACCCGCGCCCCGGTCTCGCGTGCGGTTCCGACCCACTTCGCCGACGCACCATGCGGCAGCGCGCTGAACACGAGCTCGGCCCGGTCCAGCGGCGCGTCTTCGGTAGCGATGTAGGTGATGTCAGCGGCGCCGATCCGCGCCTTCTGACCGCGCTGTTCGTTGGCAGTCGCGAACGCGAGCTGGAGACCCGGATGCCGCGCAATCAAGCCGCACAGCTCCCTCCCCGCGTAACCGCTCGCGCCCAGAACCCCGACCGGAATTTTATGCATAGTTAATGCATAACATTACACTCGCATCGCGTCAATGATCCGGGCGCTCCCGCTCGCGCATCCCCGCGGGCAGTGCTAGAATCCGCTCGTGGCCAACAAACGCGAACGACACGATACGATTCTCGAGATCATCGGCTCCCGAATCGTCAGCAGCCAGGAAGATCTTCGGAAGCTGCTGCTCCAGCGCGGCTGGGACGTGACTCAGGCGACTCTCTCCCGCGATCTCCGCGAATTGAGGCTCGCCAGAGTTCCCACCCCCGAAGGAGCGCGGTACGCGATTACCGACGGAAGCATAGAGGAAAGCCGCGCCGCTCTCGACACCCTCCTGCCCCAGCTGTTTCTGCGCGTCGACGGCGTCAGCGAGATGCTCGTCCTCCGCACCGTTCCCGGTGGCGCTCAACCCATCGCCGCCGCGCTCGACGGCGAGGCCTGGTCGGACATTCTTGGCACCGTCGGCGGAGACGATACAATTCTCATCATATGCCGCTCAGTCGCCGCGCGGGAACGAGTCATGAGGCGCCTCCGCTCGATGGCTGGCGAGCCCTGACACGGTATTGACGGGTACCTCCAAATCGATTAAATATTCAGTTATTCTGAATACTTATTGAGGCGCCCGTGATTCGCACAATCGCCCTCGCCTATTCCGGCGGGCTTGATACATCGATAATTGTCCCCTGGCTGAAAGAGCGCTACGGCGCTCGCATCATCTGCATCGCAGCCGACATCGGCCAGGGCAACGAGCTCGAGGGCGTCCGCGCGAAAGCGATCGCTTCGGGTGCCGACGAGTGCTACGTCGAGGACCTCCGTCAGGAATTTGTCGAGCAATACGTGTGGCCCACCCTCCGCGCCGGCGCCGTCTATGGCCGGAAGTATTTGCTCGGCACCTCGATGGGACGTCCCCTCATTGCCAGACGCCAGGTAGAGATTGCGCGTAAAGTTGGCGCGGACGCGCTGGCTCACGGCTGCACCGGCAAGGGCAACGATCAGGTTCGCTTTGAGCTCACCTACGCGGCCTTCGCTCCTGATCTCCCCGTCATTGCGCCGTGGCGGGAATGGAATATTCGCAGCCGCGAGGATGCCATTGCCTACGCTGAAGCGCATAACGTGCCCGTCACTGCCACCCGCGACAAGATTTATTCACGGGACCGGAATGTCTGGCACATCTCGCACGAGGGCGGGGTGCTCGAGAAGCCGTCCGCGGCGCCGCCGGACGATTTGTTCATGCTTACCGCTTCGCCGGAGAGCGCACCCGACCAGTCCGAGGAGGTCACCATTGGTTTCGTGAACGGAACGCCGGTGTCCGTAAACGGCGCCGAACTCGACGCGGTCGACCTGCTCACCACCCTCAACAGGATCGGCGGCAGACATGGAGTCGGACGCATCGACCTCGTCGAGGACCGGCTGGTCGGCATGAAGTCGCGCGGAATCTATGAGACGCCGGGCGGAACCCTGCTCTACACCGCTCACAGCGAGCTCGAGCAATTCGTGCTCGACCGGCGCACCCTTGCCGCCAAAGACCTTATCGCACCGCGGTATGCCGACCTCGTCTACGAGGGCCGGTGGTGGACCACCGAGCGAGAGGCGTACGACGCATTCGTGAACATCACCCAGGAAAGAGTTACGGGCTCGGTGACCCTACGGCTCTACAAAGGCACTGCGTCGGTGGTTGGACGCGAGAGCGAGTTTGCGCTTTACGACGAACGGTTCGTCACTTTCGGCGAGGACGACGTCTACGAGCAGAGCGATGCGGCGGGATTCATCCGCTTGTTCGGGCTGTCGGCACGCGTTCGCGCCATTCGTGACCAGGAGCTCGCTGCACGCGAGGCGGAAACCAAGGCCGACAAGCCGGCAAGTCTCGCGATAGCCTGACGGTCAGGGAGGCAATGATGTCGGATCACACATCCCACAAGCTTTGGGGTGGTCGCTTCTCCACGCCCACAGCCGCTGCTCTCGACGCGCTGAATCGTTCGATCGATACTGACTTCCGGCTTTGGCCCTTCGACGTCCGACTCTCGCGTGCGTGGGCGGTCGCGCTTTGGGGAGCCGGCGTTCTCACCCTCGAGGAAAGCAAGTCGATCGAGCAGGGACTGAACGCAGTGGGTGAAAAGCTCGCCAAGGGAGCGCAGCCGGTTCCCTCCGACGAAGATGTTCACACCTTGATCGATCGACTTCTGCACGACGAAATCGGAGACGTCGCCTCGAAGCTGCACACCGGGCGCAGTCGCAACGACCAGGTTGCGACTGCGACGCGGCTTTGGTCCATCGACGCGTGCGCGAGGCTGGATGGCGCCGCGCGGATGCTCCAACAGGTGATGTTTGACCACGCGAGCTCACTGCAGGACGCGCTGATGCCGTCGTACACCCACATGCAGCGCGCTCAGCCGGTGTCGGCTGCGCATTGGATGCTGTCCCATTTCTGGCCCCTCGAGCGCGATCGTGCCCGCATATCGGCCGCCTCACGCGCGGCAGCAGTGCTTCCACTGGGCTCCGGAGCAATTGCCGGCTGCGCCTTCCCTGTCTCGCGAGTGCTTCTTCAGGGCAGTCTTGGCTTCACATCGATCTCGCAGAACAGCATCGACGCCGTCGGCGATCGTGACTTCATCGCCGAGCTCGCGTTCGCGGTAGCAGTGATGGCGACACACCTGTCCCGCCTCGCCGAGGATTTGATCATCTATGGATCCAGCGAGTTCGGCTTCGTTCAGTTCGGAGACGCCTTTACAACCGGCTCGAGCATGATGCCGCAAAAGAGAAATCCGGATGCGCTCGAGCTCGCGCGTGGATCCGGCGCGCGCGCAATCGGCGACCTCACTACTCTGTTAGCGACTCTGAAGGGATTGCCGAGTGGCTACAACAAGGATCTGCAGGACGACAAGCGTGTGCTATTCGACGCGGTCGACACCATGCTGTTGGTCCTGCCTGCTGTCGCGGGCGCATTGGCGGAAATGCGCTTCGACAGGCGGCGGATGCGGGCTGCGGTATCGAGCACCATGATGGCCACCGATCTCGCGGATTATCTGGTGGAGAAGGGCGCCAGCTTTCGCGACGCGCACGCGGCGATCGGCTCGCTGATCAGAGAAAGCGAGCGCGAGGGGTGCGAGCTCGACGCGTTGCCACTCTCTTCGTTCAAGGCGGCACACTCGCTCTTCGCCGACGACGCTCTCGATTGGCTGGAGCCATCACGCTCCATCGAGCGGCGCGAGGTTCCGGGCGGCACAGGTCCGTCGGCGGTGGCAGCCCAGCTGCGTTCCGCTCGCGAAGCGCTGCGGCCAGTTACCGACACACCCCGCGGAAACGAATTGATTCTGCGCGCGATTTAAAAAAGCAAACCGAGAGTTATCGGTACGAACTGATATACTCCGCCTTTTTCGGTGCTCCGCGACACGCTGTGATAGCGCGCTTCGATGAACATCGCAAACGGCCCTGTACCGAAAGTCGTCCCGAATCCGCCGTTGAAGCCCAGGTTGTTTTGGGATTTCGCTCCGCTGATATCAGGCTTTGAGTTGTAGAGGCCGCCGCCGGCGATGAGATACGCTTTTGCACTCGTTCCGGGAAAAGCGAACACCAGATTTGCAAGCGCACTCGCTATCCGCAGATCGCCACTCGGTGCGGTACCTCCACCCTGGAGCGGCACCACGGTATTCGCCTTGAGAATGTTGTTGTACATCGCATCGAAGCGAATGCCGACCGGCAGCTCGGCGGCGCCGATAGCGAGAACGGCGATTCCGTTATAGCCGGTCTTTTGGGTGTCGCCGAGTTTCGCGACCGGAATCGCGGCGCCTCCCCCCAATCCCACTGCATAAGTCTTCTGGCCCGAGGCAATGACGGGTACAACGAGGAGACACGAGAACACCGTGAAAAGAAGTCGGCGCATTGTATTGGGGGGCGAATGGACGTTTCAGCCCGGCAATATAGTGGCAAGTGGCGAAGGTTCTAGCGCGAGCGCCTTGCTATAATTATCCTAAAACTTTAGGATTATTCAATGGCAAGAGCGTATACTATTGCTACAGCTGCGCTTGCGCTCGGCGTTCCGCCGAAGTGGCTCGACAATACCTTGTCGCACTTTCGCATCCAAGGGGTGCACCAGGCGCGACAGGGAGTTGCTCGGCGCTTGACCATGGAGGCCCTCCTCCCGCTGGCAACTTCCATCGCCCTAACGCGCGAGCTTGGGATTCCGTTGGCACGTGCGCTCGACCTCGCCAGGAATATCATAACCAGCGACGGAAAGATTGCCTTCGGAAACCGGCTCGCCATTTCGACCGATCTCGTCGCAACCCGAGCCGAGCTGCTTCGCCAGCTCGAGCACGCGGTCGAGGTCGCGCCGTTGCCACGTCGAGGTAGGCCTCCCAAAAACAAAACGGGGCGCCTCGAGTGAGACGCCCCGCCAGATTGTGCCAGTGAAGCCAGACTCAATCAGGAAGTCTTGGTCACGTTCTCCGCAGCAGGACCTTTCTGACCTTCGACAATGTCGAATTCCACCGCGTCGCCTTCAGCAAGGGACTTGAATCCCGAGCCGGAGATTGCGCTGTAGTGAACGAAGCAATCCTTCTGCCCGTTGTCAGGGGTGATGAAACCAAAGCCCTTCGCGTCGTTGAACCACTTCACTTTGCCGGTCGTACGCATTCCCTACTCCTGGAAAATTTGTGTCTTGGGGAGCGGAACACGCCCGACCCTCGACAATCTGATTGGCGGGTCTCACTCACCCCGCCGTTGGATTTGAGCCTTGGGAAGGATTTTCCCCATACCCTTGGCCCGACGTGGCAGAAAAAATAGCAAGGACCGGTTGAGCCGACAATAGAGAGATTCAATCACAGGATTCAAGGTGCCATGCGATGTACGGCCGTAACGAAGTACTCGGTCTCCCCAAAGCAGGAGGTGGGAACCCCACGATGCTGCTCGTACGTCAGCGACACTTGTTTGCCTGCGTTTTGTTCAATGACATGCGCGATCGAGTCGTTCCGCACCGTGAATGAGAAAATCTGAGGCATCGTCCCCGGCAGATTTGCCATGGCGAGCTCGCCTTCCCAGGTCTTACACAGCCAACCCTTTTTTGAAATCTTCTGCACGTATCCCGCCCGCTCCCCCGCTGCGTACGTGTAACCAAGCGCTACCCACGCCCACAGAGCAAAAACGACCGCCGGGATCAGAACGATGGCAAGTAGTACGATCACCAGCGTGTGTCGCTTTTTCTTGACTCGTACCGGCGCGGCAGCGGCTGGCGTTTGCTCGACCGGTGTTTCCGCGGCCGACGTTTCCTCGGGTTCGGATGTATCAGACATCGGAGTCCCAGCAGTGGAGGTAGGGAAGGGAAGGGAAGGGAAGGTCGGGCCGGCTTGCCTGCACCGCCCAGGTCAGGGAATTAGCTTACCAGTTCAACCCACGCAAGCGCCGTTGTCCATTACCACGCGAAGAAAAACGCCCAGTACTCTCGTTGGCGATGTGCCCGTCGGATCCGCGCATCCGATTGTCGTACAGTCGATGACGAACACGGATACCGCCGATGCGGCGTCCACCGCGCTTCAGGTCGCAGAGCTGGCGAGGGCCGGGAGCCGGCTCGTTCGCGTCACGGTGAACAACGAAGACGCGGCTCGCGCAGTGCCGGAGATCGCGAGCCGGCTCGCCGACATGGGTGTTTCAGTTCCGGTTATCGGCGACTTTCACTACAACGGTCACCTGCTGCTGGCCAAATACCCGGCAGCGGCACGCACTCTCGCTAAATACCGCATCAATCCCGGAAACGTCGGAGGGAAACGGCGCGACGAGAACTTCAGAACGATCATTCAAATCGCGCTCGACAATGACAAGCCGGTCCGGATTGGGGTGAATTGGGGGTCTCTCGACCAGGATCTGCTGACCGAGCTGATGGACGCCAATGCCCGAAGCGCGGAATCAAGGACGGCGAAGCAGGTGTACGTCGAGGCGATGTTGCAGAGCGCTCTCCGCTCCGCCGCCATCGCAGAAGAAATGGGACTCGGACATGATCGGATCATCATTTCAGCCAAGGTGTCGGGCGTCCAGGACCTGCTCAACGTCTATCGTCAGCTCGCCTCGCGTTGCGACTATCCGCTCCACCTCGGGCTGACTGAAGCCGGGCTAGGCTCGAAGGGCATCATCGCCAGCACCGCCGCGCTCTCCATTTTGCTCTCCGAAGGGATCGGCGACACCATCCGCGTGTCTCTTACCCCTCGTCCCGGTGGCGATAGAACGGAAGAAGTCCGTGTCGCTCAACAGATTCTGCAGTCGCTGGAGCTACAGAGCTTCAATCCGCAGGTGACTGCCTGTCCTGGCTGCGGCAGGACGACCTCGACGTTCTTCCAGCACATGGCCGAGGACATCCAGACCTATCTACGTGAACAGATGCCGTCGTGGCGCGCGCGCTATCCCGGTGTTGTGGAGATGAAGGTCGCAGTGATGGGTTGCGTTGTGAACGGTCCCGGCGAATCGAAGCACGCAAACATTGGCATCTCCCTGCCCGGCACTTTCGAGGAGCCGAAGGCGCCTGTCTACGTTGACGGCAAGCTGATGGTCACCCTCAAGGGTGACACGATCGTCCCGGAATTCCTGAAGATTCTCGACGACTATGTGGAGAGAAACTACGGAGCACGAAGCCCGGTGAGCGCGAGCTAGCCGGCTACCGCGCCAGCTCCAGCAGCTCCGCGGAGACCTGCCCCAGCTCGGCCATGATCGGCGCGTCGAATCCCACTTCGCGCAGTCTGTCGAACACTTGTCGGTACCACGCCGCCGTCGCTGACTTTCCGCTGTTGAAGCGGTTCCACACCGTTTCGGGGTCGACCGTGCGGCGCAGGTCCGAAACTATCGACGCCGCATTATGGATCTTGTCCGCTGCACAGACCCAGCGGGCGTTATCGCTCGCCTCGGCGAGACGATCGAGATAGTCGGATTTTCGCTCCTCGCTCGACAGCTCGATTCCATCGTCGTCCAAGCGCCGGTAGGTCACCGCCAGGACCGTCTCCAGAACCCTGCCGCCGAACTTGTCACCGATGCGCTGCTCTAGCATGTCGCGCGTGTAACCGTCACGCACGCAGTCTTCAATTACGTCGTGAAGTATTCCCGCGACAACGGTGTCATTGTCGCGGCCGTAGCGGGTCAGTATCACGGCTACATTCGCGGGGTGGGTGAGGTAGGGAAGCTTCGTCCCTTTACGCACCTGGCGATCGTGGTGCTTCGCCGCGAATGCGAACGCGTGGTTGATGACGTCAGAGTAGCCCGTGACTGTCATTGTCTAGTTGTCGGCAAACCAGGATAGGATACGCTCGAGACCACGCTGATCATCCGCGTCGAAAGCATCGAGCCGCTCGGAATCTATGTCCAGCACGCCGACAAGATCACCCTGGCTATTCAGGACCGGCACCACGATCTCCGATCGCGAGCGCGCGTCACAGGTAATGTGCCCCCGAAAATTGTTCACGTCGGGGACGATGATCGTGTGCCGCTCTGCTGCAGCTGCCCCGCATACGCCCTGCCCGAACGCGATCTCCAGACACCCCAGGCTCCCCTGATAGGGGCCGACCCGAAGCAGTTGTCCCGGAATCACCGCACGGTAAAAACCAGTCCACAGGTGACCGAACGAATTGTGCAGCAACGCTGCAACCGTAGCCATTGCCGTGACATCGTCGTCGATTCCCGCCAGGATGGCGTCGGTGTGTCCTTTGAGCTCCTCGTACGCGCGTGGCTTCGGTACATGCCTGAGATCGGGAATTGTTTCTGCCATTTCAGGCTAACGCGCAGCCGCGAGCTCCGGCTGGAACGCTCCTGATTGCCGTGTCGCGCCCAGCATTTCCTCGCGCGTTTCCAGCTGCGGCATTTCCGCATCCCAGAGCACCAGCCCATGCACACGCATGTCAGCGCCGCGCAAGCCGTCGACGGCACTCTTCAGACCGCTGACAGTTGCGTGCGCAATCCGCGCGCACAATATCACGTCCGGCGCGGGGATTATGCTGTTGGCGCTACGCTGCACATAGCTGGTGGGCGCCGCGATTATGATGAAGTCGTAGCGTCGCTGCATCCGCGCGAGCTCTTTGCGAACCTCTTCAACCACCTCGGCGTCGGGCATTCCGGCCCGACGGGTCCCGCTCGGCAGCACATCCAATGGCCGATCGCGCCCAATCGTGGTCGGCACGATTGCTTCGGGCCACGTCGCCCCACCGGTAATGATTCCAGAGAGACCCGGATCCGGGCGGATTCTTAGCACGCTGGCGACACTGCAGGTCGTTGGATCGACATCCACGAGCAGGGTGCTTCTCGCCTCGTACGCCGCGGAAGCAGCGAGGTTGGCAGCGACGGTTGCCACAATGCCTGGATCGTCACCGGTAATTGTCACGATCGGTACACTGGCTTCGACCGATGCGATGTGCAGATACAGGGTCCGGTAGCTCTCCGATACGACGTCGATGAGTGGTGGGGCTTCGACATCGGCTTGTCTGCGACTTCGCTCGACAACGACCTCCGGAGGCTTGATTACGGTAAGGACTCGCGCACCGGTTATCTGTTCGGCTTCCCGTGGATCAGCGATGTGCGGCCGCTTGAGCTCTGTTCCAAACGAGGCGGCGAAACCGACGGCCAGCGCCAGCACGGCGGCAGCAGCGAGCATCGCCCACGGCGGAGCGCCCACGTTCGCCAGCTCTCGGGCTCGTGCGGTTTCGCGATCGATCCGGATATTCTTCTGATTGATCTGATCTAGTTGGCGGGTGGCAGCCGTGACGTTCTGCTGCGCCGCAGACCGTTGCGCGAGCAGCTTCATCGTGTCGACGGTGATGACAGGCTTCGTAACCGGTGCCGGCGTAGGCCGGATCAGGGCAAGCTTGCCGCGCACCTCGCCTCTTTTTGCATCGGCTATTCCCTGGATCTGGCGGCCGATGGCTGTCGCTCTGGACGTCAGTGACAGGTAGACCGGATCTACACCGCCGACGGCGCCGAATGCGTTTCGTTCCCGCTCGATATCAGCCAGCGAATCGAGCAGAATGCGCACCCGGGGATCAGCCGCGACGCTCGGCGAAGCGGCAAGCGCGCGGTAAGAGGTGGGCAGGGGAGCGTTCTCTGCCCGGTCGATCAGGCGGTTGAGGGTCGTCAGCTCGGCACTCAGCGAATCACGCTGGGCCCGCACCGCCGGCGGGAAAGTGTCGATGACCGTAACCGGGACGGGCATCAGGGCCCGGCGGGTTGCTTCGAGCACCGAATCTACCGATCTCAGCTCTGCGAGAGAACGGTCTCGCGTCGCAACAACGGGCGCTGAATCGGCAGGCGTCTCGATCCTGGCCGCGACCTCCTGAGCCTTCCGCGATGCGTTTCGTGGGACCAGCACGAAGGCGATCAGCGCCCCGATGAAGACCACGCCCCCGACGATCCCGAAAACCACGACGCGGCGGAGCGCGTTCCTCGCACGCGCAGCCATCCAGAGATAGGCAGAACCGCCGCTCATCCGGGCGATGCTATGAACGTTCATCGGGTCAAAGATTCACAGAGTCTGGGGCAGGCGCGAGGGGACCGGCCAACAGGACTATATCCCACCGGACGTTCCACTGCGTTAGGTCTTCCCAATGTCCTCCAATCTAAGTGTTGGCGGGCATTTGGCAGCACGGAAAAGCCCTGTTTGCCGCAAAAAAAAGGCGGAGCCGCAGCTCCGCCTTTTTGTTACGCTGACCAGCGGCACTACTGGACCGTGATAGTCCCCTTCATGCCGAGGGCAAGGTGCGGAGTGCAGTGGAACGGGTATTGACCCGGCTTGATGTTCGCGAACGAGATCGTCACCGACTCGCCGGGGTTCATCTTCATGTTGCTGGACAGCTCGCTCATCTTGTCCGTACCCATATTTGCATCGAGCTGGCCTTTGACATCAGCCGGAATGGTGGCGGGATCGAAAGCCACATTGTGCGGGCCACCGCTCACGACGACGAACTTGATGCCGTCACCCTGCTTCACGGTGATGTTCGCTGGCTCGAAGCGATAGCCCTTGGCGTCACCGACCATGTTGACGGTCTTGGTTGTACCGGTAATGGGCGCCATCGTGCCCGTTGCACCAGTGCTGGTACCGGGCGTCGTCGCTGTCGCGCCGCCGGTGGTTGCCGTCGTCGTCGTCGCGCTGGTATCGACAGCAACGTGAGTCGTATCGCCAGGCTTGTTTTCGCCGCCTGCGCAAGCGCTTAGCATCATGAATCCAACTGCAACCGCGAATCCTTGGAACTGCATCGTTTGAGGCCTCCAGAGCCGTACAGTGGTGCACTTACAGGAATGCAACTTTCCCTCGGTGTTTGTGAATTTATTCACAAGCTCGCCGACATGCAATGAATGCGGCACTTTCGTCTCATGATCTGTGCCCTCATGTCGCGCGACCCCGGATGATCGCAATTCCCGCGCTCGATCTTCGCGGAGGAGCGTGCGTTCAGCTCGCCGCAGGATCCTACGACCAGGAGTTGATTCGTATTCCGGATCCCGTCGGCGTTGCAGCCGCCTGGCGGCAGTACGGGTTCCGACATCTCCACGTCGTCGACCTCGACGCAGTTGCGGGACGCGGAAACAATTCAGGTGAAGTCCAGAGCATCCTCGCAACGACCGACGTGGAGATTCAGGTCGGCGGTGGCGTGCGCAGCAGTGCGTCGATTCAGCACCTTCTCGATGACGGATCGCAGCGGGTGGTCATCGGCACGCGCGCACTGGAGGATCCCGACTGGCTAGCCGACATGGCGACGCTCTTTCCAGGCTCGATCGTCGTCGCGGCCGACGTTCGAGGCCGGAAGGTCTTGTCACACGGCTGGACCCGCACTCATCCCAAGCTTGTTCTCGATGTCGTGGAGGAACTCAATGGACTTCCGCTGGCGGGGATCCTGGTGACAGCGGTCCACCGCGAAGAAGCCATGAATGGAACGGATCTGCCCCTAATGGAGGATCTGGCGGAAGCCGCTGAATTTCCTGTTTTCGCGTCGGGCGGCCTCGGAAGTGTCGGCGATTTGCGAGCGCTTGCCGACCGCGGAGTGGCTGCCGCGATTATCGGCGTCGCACTCTATAGCGGAGCGATGGATCCCTGGGCAGTTGCTGAAGAGTTCGCGGAGTAGCGCCCATCCCCGAGCCAACTCGCTAGAACAGACCGATGGTGCGCATGTTCAGTTTCGATGGGTCTCCGACATACGCAAAGCGAAATCCCTTCATGTATCGTCGAGCTACGCGCTGGACAGCTTCCGGTGTAACGCTCTTCAGCTCGGAAACGAAACGATCCGCCTCTCGATAATCGCCCTCGTAAAGCTGTGACCGGGCCAGGAAATCGGCTTGTGCAGCGTTTGTCTCGTTGTCGAGGAAGTATTCGGTGATGAACTGCTCCTCGAGTTGTCTCAGCCCGATCGGGTCGAGCAGTCCCTGTTGCAGATCGATGATCGCAGCGCGCATCAGCTTGAGCGTCGTGTCGGGTGAAACCGTGGAGACGTACAGTCCGCCGGCAGTTGCCGCACGGTCCATGAAAGGCGCGTGCACATCGTAAGTGAGATTCTGTCGGGTGCGGATTTCAGCGAACATCCGGCCTGTCAGCACTGAAGTCGCCACTCGGAGTGCCTGATAATCCGCGCCGCTCGCCAGCGGCCCGCTGTAGTACCCGAGGATGTAATTCGTGGGCAGCTGGCGCCGTTCGACCACGACAGCCGTCGGCGCTTCCGGAATTCGCGGCGGCTCCGTCCATTTGTACGATCCCTTTGGCAGCTGTCCGATAGTCTGCGCCACCAGGCGCTCGATGTGAGCGCGGTCGATATTCCCCACCACCACCAGCAACATGCGCGATGTCACGAACTGCGACTGCTGGTAGTCACGAAGCGCGGCGGAATCGAGCGCCTGGATCGAGCTCTCGTTGCCGACGACGGATACCGAGTACGGGTGACCGACGAAGGTGATGCTGTCTGCGAGATAGTCGGCGAGCGCATCGGGATCATCCCGGCGCTGCCTGATACCCGACAGGTATTGTGCTTTTACCAGACTGACGTCGGTCTTGTTGAGCGTCGGATGCATCACGCGGTCCGCGAAGATGGACCACGTCGAGTCGAAGACCTCGGCGCTCGAGCGGATACCGAACATCGTCCAGTCCGCGCTCGGCGCGACGACGATTTCGCTGCCCAGTCGCGACATGGCGCGCCTGATCAGGTTCCGCGGATACTTCGCCGTGCCGCGCTCCGATACGTCGAGCAGGATCGGCTCGATGCCCGCGTTCGCGTCGGTGACCTGACGCGCCCCACCGAGCAGGTAAAGATTGGCCGCGACGACATTGTTCGCGTTGTTCTGTCGGAGGATGACGTGCACGCCCGACACGTCGAAGCTGGTCGTGGCAGACGCCAGAGCCAGCGCAATCGACAGCAGCAGCGAGGAGACCATTAGCGTGTCCCCGCCATGACGAGATCCTCGGGAGCAAGCTTCAGCGACTCGCGCGCATCGGGCGCGATCAGAACTCCCGCGATGTGCGGCTTGCCGAGGATGTAGCGCCGCGCGTAGGCGCGCAGGTCGGTGATCGTCTGTTGTGCCATGTAGTCCACGTATCCCATGTAGTACTCGAGGCTGGCGACGCTCCACCAGAAGCCGAGGGTATGTGCAAATCCCGAAGCACGCTCCCTGTCGAAAGCGGAAGTCACCGCACGGTGCGCCTTCACCGCCTCGAGCTCCTCCGCGCTGAAGTAGCCCGGCGAATCGAATTTGGCGATCTCGCCATACAGGGCGGCGAGCGCCTCCTTCAGTTGTTCGGGCGAAGTCTGTCCGCTGATAGTGATTGGGCCCGTGTGATTCAGGGTGTAGTAGTTGACGCCGACCGCCTGCCACAGACCGCTGTCGACGAGACGTTGCTGAAATTGTGATTGCGGATCGTTTAGTACGTCGGAGAACACATCCGCGGCGTAGGTTGACTTGGGATCCTGCCCAACACTGGGCCCCTGCCATTGCACCTGCACCGTGACGGCCCCTACCGGAGCCTCGACGATCACTCCCTCGCTCTTTTCAAGCGCGGGAATCGGCGGAATCGGATCGGTGACGAAAGGATCAGGCCCGCGCTTCCAGTTTCCGAGCTCGCGTTCGGCAATGGCAAAGACGTTTGCGGGAGTGACATCGCCGGCGACGATCAGAACAGAATTATTCGGGATGTAATATTTCTGCTGGATCGCCCGCATTTTTTCGGGAGTCGTCGTCGAGACGATCTCACGATTTCCGATCGTGTTCTTGCGGCTGTAGTTACCGGGATAGAGCTTGAGATCGATCTGCCGCTGCAGCGCGAAAAACGGGCTCGATTCGTTGCGATCGTACTCCCCGATGACGACCTGTCGCTCACGCTCCAGCTCATCCCGTCGAAAGAGCGGCGCCTGGATCGCCGCGGAGACGAGGCCGATAGCGTCTTCGAGCTTCTCGGTGGGGACCGTCATGTAGTAATTGACGCGTTCTTCCTGGGTGCTCGCGTTGAAGACGGCGCCGAGCTCTGACGCGCGATCCCAGAACTCGTTCGGCTCGGGGTACTTCGCGTCCGCGCGAAAGAACATGTGCTCGTACATGTGCGCGAGCCCTTCGTACTCCGGCGTCTGTGTAAATGACCCGTTCTTGACATCGATCTCGACAGTTGCCAGCGGCACGCCGTGATTCTCGACGACGATGACTTCCAGGCCGTTGGGCAGAACCTTGCGCTGGATGATCTTCTCGAGCTCCGCTCGCTGGCCCCACGCGTGCACGGGAGCAAGGAACGCGAAAGCGAGCGCAAGAGTGGCGCAGCACCGCTGGAAACCTTTTCTTTCGGACATGTCAGATTCAGTGAAAGCCCGCTCGGACACCTACGGGCAATTAGCAACTCGTGTAGATGCCAAGAGGCTCAAACGCAATGAGCCTCTCGGTCAATACACCACATTCAGGATCGGTGGTCCAGCCGATCTCTTTTACGATGCAACATCCGCCGACGATCTGGCAGGGGCAGTGAGCGCCGCTCGGGACCTGGGGATCGAGTATTTCGTCCTCGGCCTGGGCGCGAACATCCTCGTCGGCGACAAAGGATTCCGGGGGTTGGTGATTCGCAACACTTCCAGTCACCTGAAATTTCTCGATCGAGGCAGACTTTGGGTTGAGTCCGGGGCGGTGATGGCGAGGTTGATACCACAGGCAGTAGAGCGCGGACTGTCGGGCCTCGAGCATTACGTCGGAATCCCGAGCACCGTCGGCGGCGCTGTCTGGCAGAACCTCCACTTTCTGTCCCCGGCACCTGCGCGAGAGCGCACGATGTTCATCGCGGAGGTGTTCGAGACCGCGGAGCTCCTCACTCATGATGGCCAGCGCAAGGTTGTGGATCGGGATTACATGCAGTTCGGATACGATACAAGCACGCTCCACAAGCAGCGCGACATCGCGCTGGCGGTGACCTTTCAGCTCGAGCAGGGTGATACCGCGGTGATGCACCGCATTATGCAGGAGAATCTCAGCTGGCGCGGCGGAAAGCATCCATGGCTCGAATATCACCCGAGCGCCGGATCGATTTTCAAGAAAATCGAAGGCGTGGGTGCCGGACGGCTCATCGACCAGGTCGGCCTCAAAGGCTTTCGCCATGGCGACGCGCAGATTTCACATATTCACGCCAACATCATGGTCAACCTGGGCAAGGCCACCGCGAAGGATGTCCGCGAGCTGATAGCGATCGCTCAATCACGGGTCCGAGATCAATTCGGCCAGAATCTCGAGCCGGAGATTGGTTTTATCGGAGAGTTCTGAGTTCAGGCTGTCGATAACTGTTCGACGCGTTCGGTGGCTGAAGTCCAGCTTTCGATCGCCAGATCGAGCGCCCGCCGCGCCTCGTCGAGCTGCTTCCCGATCACGAGCGCTTTCTCGGTGCCCTCGCGCGTCGTATAGAGCTCGGGGTCCTCGAGAACGGAGCTCAACTCGACCACCTTGGCCTCCAGACGCCCAACCTCCTTCTCGCTTTCTTCGACACTCCGTCGAAGGTCGCGCAGCTCCTTCCGGCTGTCGACCCCAGCTACTTCACTGCGTCTCGTCGATTTCCGCTCTCTGACGCGCCGCAGTGCCTCTCTTTCGGCCGCTGCAACCGATGCCGCGTGTTCGCGCTCCCGACTGAGCTCCTCCCACTCTTCAAAGGATCCCGGGAAGTCGGTGATATGCCGTTCGTGCAGCACCCACACCCGCGTGGTGAGCGCTTCTAGCAACGCCCGGTCGTGACTCACCAGAAGGATCGTTCCCTCGTAAGCTCCGAGCGCTTCCTCGAGTGCCTCGACCGATTCGATGTCGAGGTGGTTAGTCGGCTCGTCGAGCAACAGAAAATTCGCACGGCCGAGGACCAGCATTGCCAGTGCGACGCGAGCACGTTCTCCGCCGGAAAGGTTGTCGGCGCGTCGCAGCGCCTCGTCACCGGAGAATCCGAACTTCGCGAGATGCCCTTGGACCTGCCGCCGCTCCCAGCGCGGACGGAGGTCGCTAATGACATCGTAAAGAGTGCGATCCAGCGGTACCTGAGCCATGTCCTGGCGGTAGTAGGCTGCCTGCACCGAGCTGCCAAGCCTCAGGTCTCCGGCTGCCACGTCCATCTCGCCGACGAGGGCACGCAGGAATGTGGATTTTCCGCTCCCGTTCGGACCGAATAGCCCCACCACGTCGCCTCTGCGGATCGTTGCAGTAAAATCGGAGATGAGGATCCGATCCGCTATCTGCAGCGTGACATGCTTCGCGATTGCGACCTGGTCTCCGCCGCGCTCGGACATCTCGAGCCGTAGCGCCATCGCGGTGGCATCCTCGGCGATCGGGCCGCTGAGGCGCGGAAGTCTTCCCAGCCTTTTCCGCCGTCCTTTGGCCTGCTTCGAATTCTGTCCTGCGATGTTGCGCCTGATGTAGTCCTCTTCCCCGGCAATGACCTTTCGCTGTTTGTCGTACGCGCGCTGCTGACTCAGCCGTCTTTCCTCGCGTTGAACAAGGAACGACTCGTACGTCCCGGCGTAGGTCGTTGCCGTGCCGCCTTCGAGGTG
The DNA here is from genome assembly GCA_035249045.1 of Gemmatimonadaceae bacterium. GTDB lineage: Bacteria > Gemmatimonadota > Gemmatimonadetes > Gemmatimonadales > Gemmatimonadaceae > UBA4720. Next base: position 38,505 of record DATFGW010000162.1, read on the forward strand.
CAGGACATGGTCGACGACATTGGCGAGAAATGCGCGATCGTGACTGATGAGGAGAATGGTCTTGTCCGTACCGCGGAGATATTCTTCCAGCCAGCGAATGGTCTCGAGATCGAGATGGTTCGTCGGCTCGTCGAGGAGCAGTACATCGGCGGCGCTCACCAGTTGTCGCGCGAGACCCAGCCTGCCGCGCTCGCCGCCGCTAAGCTGATCGAGCGGCCGCGTGCGGGCTGCTTCGGCATCGAAGCCAAGTCCCTGCAGCACGGCGTCGACGCGCGGCGCAAAAGTGTATCCCCCCTTCCGTTCGAATTGCTCGAGGTCCCGATCGTACTTCGCCAGCATCTGCGGCGTCGCTGATTCGCCTGCTTCAGATAGAAGCTGCGCCTGATCAGCGAGTGACCGTTCGAGTGCCAGCAAGGCCGAGAATTTGCCGGCGCCCGCTTCCCACACTGTGCTGGCGTTGCCGAAATCGCGGTGCTGCTCCAGCAGCGCGATGCCCAGCCCGGGCTGACGCGTCACTGTGCCCTCGCTCGGCTCGAGCGCGCCAGTAATCAGACGGAAGAGAGTTGTCTTACCAGTGCCGTTTCGCCCGAGAATACCCCACCGGTCGCCCTTGCCGACCGTGAAGGTTATTCCGGCAAAAATTCTGGACGCGCCGAATTCAACCCCGGCGTTCGATACCGATATCTGGGTCAAGAACGCAATACACTCGAGCAGGCGGCAAGACAGCGGCCGATCGTCTCCGGATTGTGATCGCCCATGTGCCCGATCCGGAATGTCGTGCTCTTCATTTTGCCGTAACCGCTACCAATGATGATTCCCTTCTTAGCGACCGCGCCGGTAAAACTTTCGGCGCTCAGTTCCGCAGGCAGACGGATCGTTGACACGGTTGGGGACTGCGAGCCAAGCGGCGCGATGTTGACGAGCTTCTTGCCGGTCTCGTCGCTGATCTGGGCAATCCATTCCTGGGTGCGCGCTGCCATCGCTCTGTGCCGGGTCCAGCGCGCTTCCATGCCCTCGGTGAGGATCGACTTCAGCTGCGCCTCCAGAGCATAGAACAGGGTGAGCGCCGGCGTGCTCGGAGTCTGATTTCGTCGTGCATAGGCATCGAGCTCGACGATGTCGAAATAGACGCCGCGATCGCGGTTGTTGCTCGCCTGATCGACGAACGCCGCAGACGCGACGGCGAAAGACAAGCCGGGTGGAAGGGCAAGCGCTTTCTGCGAGCCCGTCAAAACGTAGTCGAGCTTCCACTCATCGAATCGCAGCTCTACCCCGCCCAAGCCGCTGACACTATCGATCAGACACGCTGCCCCATGGCGATGTGCGCAATCAGAAATCGATCTGACGTCATTCAACGCGCCCGTAGATGTTTCCGAATGAACGACGGTGATCGCGGTGTATTTTCGCATCGACAGCCGCTCTTCGAGCTGCGGTATCGCGTGAACCTGACCCCATGCGACCTCGTATCGATCCACGTCACGCGCACACATCGATGCGATGTGCGCAAACCGTTCAGAGAACGCGCCGTTGACCAGACAGAGGATTCGCCCCGGCGGCGCTGCACGAATTGCGGCTTCCATCATTCCAGTCGCGGAAGACGAGCTGACATACACCGGTCGCTCGGTAAGAAACACGGGCTTGAGCCCCTTCTGAACACGCTCGAAGAGGGCTTCGAACTGTGGTCCGCGGTGCGGGAGCATGGGCTGGATCATCGCCGCCATGATCTCATCGCGGACCTCCGTCGGTCCGGGCAGAAAAAAAGTGCCGAAAGGTTTTGCCGCAGTCATGTCAGTATGAGTGTTCTCAGTTGATCAAAATTCTCGATGACGAAATCCGCTCGTTCGACCACCGGCGCCCGACTTGTGAACCCGGTAAAGGCAGCGAAGGCATCGACCACTGATCTCATCTCTGAATCGGTCATGCCGTCGCCAACAGCGAGCACCGGAGCCTTCAGGCCCATCGCGCCCACCACCAATCTCTTGCCATTCTGACGAGTCATCGGAGATGACTCCTCGAAGCCGGTATAGCATCCCTGGGCGTCAAAGTAGATCGAAACGGCATGAACGTGGCTCAGATCGACTCCCAGCTCCGCGGCCAGCGGTGCGATCGCTTCGCGCAGCCCCCCACTCACCAATACCGTTTCTACCCCGCGCTCGCGAAGCTCGGAAAACAGCTCTCTCGCACCGTCTACGATGCGATCAATGTAAATGCGCCCCAGCTCCTCGATCTCCGCGCGATCCGGGCTGACCGCGCGCATGCGTTCACCGTAGACCGCCTCGATCGGAATCTCGCCGTTCATCGCGCGCTCGGTCAGCGATGCGCTCCACGTTTGGACTTCCGCCCCACGCTGCGATGCCAGCCAGTCTATGCCTTCGATCCCACTCAGCGTGGAGTCCACGTCGAACACGACGGACCTGAAACGCGTCACAGTATGTTGCCCGGGGCGAGAATGCCAAGTGGGTCGAGCTCCTTTTTCACCGCGGTCATCATTGCTATCTGAAGCGGATTCATCTGCAGCGGTAGCCACTTCCGCTTGATCTTGCCGATGCCATGCTCGGCGGCAACCGTGCCGCCAAGCCGGATCACTTCGCGGAGGGTCTCTTCGACTACCCGTTCTATGGTAGCGAGCTCGGCGGAGTCTCGGGCAATGAAGTTCTGGTGCGGGTGGCCATTCCCGGCGTGGCCGTAGATCACCGCCTGATCGATGCCGCTTTCGTCTGCCAGGAAGCGCGCTTTCCGAATCGCATCGGCAAGAGTCCTATACGGCACTGCCCAATCGGTCGATACCTTCCGTCCACCGCTGTCACGGTAGGCAGAGCCGCGCTCGTTCATTATCGATGGAATGCTGTGTCGCAGTCTTCGTGCATCCTTCAATCTTGCTTCGCCGTCGAATACGATCGGCTCGAGATCGGTTGCACTGGACTCGACCAGGTTCAGCCAGTTGCCAAGAGTCACGTCCAGGTCGCGATCGATTTCCTCTTCGACATAGACCATTGCCATTGCCGAGCGCGGTAAAGACTCGGCTTGAGCACTGGTACGCGCAATCGACATCGCCTTGTCGTCGAAGTACTCGATGCAACGCGGGGTGACGGAGCTGGACTCGCGCGCATCAACGACGAATCTCAGCGCCTCGCCCTCGCTGCCAAAAAACGCCGCGATCCCGGCAACTTCTCGCGGCAGCGGCTGCAGCGTGAGCTCCGCTTCGACGATTATCCCGAGCGTGCCTTCGCTGCCGATGAACCAATCGATCGGATCGTGCGCAAACGCATAACCAACCGTGTTCTTCTCGAGACTGGTGCGTTGCAAATCGACCACGTCGCCGTTCGCGAGAACGACCTTCAGACGTGACACGTGTCTTCGCGTCGCGCCATACTTGAAGGTGCGCGCACCCGACGCGTTGCAGGCTATGGCTCCGCCAATTGTCGACTCCTCTTCGCTGGTCGGATCGGGTGCGAAGAGGAGTCCGTTGGCCGCCGCGGCTCTCTTTATTTCTCCGACGAGCGCGCCCGGACCGACCGTGATGGTGCGGAGGTCCTCGTCAACCGGCGAGATCCGGTCGAGCGCGCGCAACGACATCAGAATTCCCTTATCAGTGATCGAGGCCGCGGTCGTGCTGGTTTGGGCACCGGCGCAGGTAACGGGTATCGCTTCCGTCGACGCCCGCTTCAACAGCTCTGCGACTTCCTCGATCGACTCGGGACGGGCTACGAATTCAGGAACAAGCCGAATTCCGGAAGCGTCGGCCTCGTATGCTTTCCTGACGCCGCGATCGCTGCTCAGGTTGGTCGTCACCCGGGGTTGAAGCAGACAACCGAAGCCGACGACACATCGGGAAGTCGCAGCAGCGACTCGCGGATAGCTTCGCTCACGTCACCGTCCACGGACACGGCGGCCAGAGCCTGCCCACCCTGTGCCAGCCGCGCCTGATGGTACTCGGCGATGTTGACTCCCGCTTCGCCGAGCAGCGTCCCGACACGTCCGATCACACCCGGCACGTCGTTGTTCGTCAGAATCAGAAGCGTATCTCGCGGCTGGACGTCCACGTGAAACGCGCCGATGCGTGTGAGTCGAGGCGCCAGACCGGGCTGGGCGCTTCCGGCGATCGCTATCTCCTGCATCCCGCCACTCAGTCTGATCTCAATGGCGTACGGACCGTGCTCGAGGGCTGTCTCCGTAGTCGACAGATTGATGCCGCGTGCCTCCGCGATCGAGCGGGCATTGATGAGATTCAGTCGCTCCTGGTCGACCGTTCCTTCAAGCAATCCACGCGCGGCGGATGCCAGCAGCGCGCTCCGCGCCGCGGCGAGCGATGGGCCCGATCGCACATCGATGCGCTGCACCGCACGCATGCCTTGAGTCGCGAGTATGGCGCGCCCTACACCTGCGGCTTTCCGCGCCAGTGTCAGTGCGGGTTCGATCTCACTCCATTGGCCGCCGACATCGGCGACATTGATCGATCGCGACAGCTCTCCGCTGAGCAGTGCATCCCGGACCGCGACGCAGACATCCAGCGCGACGTTGCGCTGCGCCTCAGTCGTCGAAGCACCGATGTGCGGCGTGAGCAGGATGTTAGGCATCGATCGCAACGGATGATCCGCGGCCAGCGGCTCCTTTTCATAGGCATCGATTACGGCTCCGAAGAGATGTCTGCTTTTCAGCGCGTCGATGAGAGACTTCTCGTCCACGATGCCGCCACGCGCCATGTTGACGACAATTGACTGCTGGGGCAAGCGCGCAAGCTCGCGCTTGCCGATCATGCCTTTCGTTTCGTCGGTGAGCGGCGTGTGGACCGTCAGAATGTTGGCCTGCTCGAGAACGCTGTCGAGCGATGGCGCCTGCTGCACCCTCAGGGCTTCGAAGCGTGGCTGCGCAATGTACGGATCGTAAGCAACGACCTTCATCCCGAACGCGCGCGCGCGAGTGGCCACCTCGCCGCCGATCCGTCCCAGCCCGACGATGCCGAGAGTACGATCCTTGAGCTCGGAACCCAAACATGCTGATCGTTCCCATTTGCCGGCGTGCATCGTTGAATCGGCACGCGTAATGTGTCGCAGAAGCGAGATGACCGCGCCAAAAAAGAGCTCTGCCACAGCGATGGTATTGCCCGCCGGTGCGTTGATAACGGCAATACCGAGCGCAGTCGCCGTCTCGAGATCGACGTTGTCCACTCCAACGCCAGCACGTCCGACGACGCGCAGCTTGCGTCCTTTGCGCAGCAGGTCGGTCGAGATTCGCGTCGCGCTTCGTCCGACTATCGCGTCATAATCCGCGATTCGCGCGAGCAGGTCGTCCTTCGGCAGAGTCGGCAATTCGTCGACGACGATCTCGGGTTCGGCGGCGAGCAGTGCTATGCCTTCGGCATCGATCTCATCGGTGACGAGAACGCGATAGGTCACGGGCGTGGCGTGAGGGTGATCTGTTCGCTGAGGTGGGAGAGACGAGGCTGCAATATTGCCTGGCGTGAGTTCGGCCCACAAGCGACATCCCGATTCAACGTCCCGTCCACTCTTTCCATGCTTTTTCTTCCGCCCCGACCGTGAGCTGGTTGGCGTTGCGGACGAGCGGAATACGCAGCAGAAGTGGCTCATCCACCAGTTTCTCCAGCCAGCGCTCGTCCGTAAGTTGCGCGTAGCGAAGCCCGAGCGCGTCGAAGCGTCGTGAATTCCGGTCGACGAGCGCGGTCACGCCGAATTTCTGGGCAAACCTTCTCAGCTCACCAAGCGATGCCGGGCGTTCCATCAGATCCACGAAATGCGTCTTGATTCTTCGCTCGGAGAAAAACCGAAGAGCCTTGCGTGTATCGGCGCTCTTTTTCACTCCGAAGATCTGGACTTCCAACACCTTCCTCCATTCCTGGTTGTCGTGATCCCTTCCCGTGCCGCGTGAAATAATCTATTCACCAGCCTGGTGGATACCGGGCGCACACCTCCAGACACTCTGGGGCAAATTTTTCCGTCGGCAGCATCCCGCGCCGACCGTAGTTGAGCGCTGGGACACGCCGGACGGCGACTTCCTCGACATCCATCGCCTGACTGCGGCCGGCGACTCGCCACGTTTGCTTCTCCTTCACGGCCTCGAGGGCACGGTACGATCTCATTACGCGCAGGGACTGCTCAACGAGGCTGCTCGTCGGGGGTGGGGCGCCGACCTGCTCATTTTCCGGTCTTGTGGGTCAGAGCTGAATCGCACCCGCCGCTTCTACCATTCGGGCGAAACATCCGACCTGGCTTTTGTGCTCGATCGGATCGTCACCGAACATCCCGAATCGAAGGTTGCGATCGCGGGCGTCTCGCTCGGGGGAAATGTACTACTGCGCTTTCTTGGCGAGCGCGGAACGGCTCTTCCGCGCCAGCTGGTCGCGGCGGCGGCGATTTCGGTGCCGTTCGACCTGCTGCGATCATCCCGACGTATCAATCGCGGATTCTCCCGGGTGTATCAGCGGTATTTTCTCGACTCGCTGCGCAGGAAAGCGAGCGAGAAGCAGCGCCGATTTCCCGATCTGGCCCCTCCTGGCAAGATCGCTGGGTTGCGCACGCTGGAAGACTTCGACGATCTCATAACCGGGCCGCTCCATGGTTACCGCGACGCGCAGGATTATTATCGGCGAGCGAGCTCTCTGCCGGTACTCGACCGTATTAGGCTCACTACGCTACTATTGAGCGCCACCGACGACCCGATGCTTCCGCGCGAGGTCCTGGATGACGTCCGTGCAGTCGCGCGCCAAAATCCGAAGCTGCAGATCGAGTTCGTCGACCGCGGCGGTCACGCTGGCTTCATTGCTGGCTCTTCGCCGTGGCGGCCATTTTATTATGCGGAGTATCGTGTTGGTGAATTCTTCGCCCGCCAATTCGAAGGCGACGGCGTTCCGGAACCCCGTCCACGAGTGGAGCTCGTAAAATGAAATCTCACACGGTCGTAATCCGTTCTGCGTCGGTCATCTCGTTGGTCGCCGCTGCGTGCACAACGAGTCAGGTTCCGGTCGCCGACACCCATGATCACGGCGCGTCGCCCTCAGTCGATGTAGCGGCTCCTGCGAGCCGGAATCTCCCCTCAGACGCAGCCGGTGCTCCCTCGCGACTCAGCGCTTCGTCCCGACACGGCGAGTGGGCGATGATCCGCACGGGCGACGGCGACAGCGTGCGGGCGTGGGTAGTGTATCCGGAGCGAAGCACCAAGGCGCCCGTAGTGCTCGTCGTTCACGAGATCTTTGGGCTCTCGTCGTGGGTGCGCAGCGTCGCTGACCAGCTGGCCGCCGATGGTTTCATCGCGATTGCCCCGGATCTTCTGACCATGAAGAACCTGCCCGACGTACCCGACAGTGTTTTGGCGCCGCTCGCCACTGCCGCAATCCGCACCCTCGACCCTGGCTGGGTCCAGAAGCAGCTGGATGCCGTCGCGCAGTACGGCATGTCACTCCCAGCGGCGCAGAAGCGATACGGAATCGTCGGATTCTGCTGGGGAGGTGGCGTTTCCTTCGCGCACGCCGTCCATTCGCCGACGCTTGGAGCATCGGTGGTTTACTACGGCGTCTCGCCGAAAACCAGCGATCTGAGCTCCGTCCGTGCCCCGGTGCTCGGTTTGTACGGCGGAAATGACGCCCGGGTCGACGCCACCATTCCCGCCGCTGATTCCGCGCTCCGCGCACTCGGCCGGACCTACACGTATACCATTTTTCCGGGCGCGGGCCATGGGTTTTTGCGCCAGCAGACGGGCATGAATGGAGCAAACATGGCTGCGGCCACTGCAGCCTGGCCTGCTACGATTGCATGGTTCCGAAAGTACCTCGACTCCTGACGCCGTAATCCGCGAGTCAATCTGAGATGACCGCTCTCGCAATTCTCTTCGTCGCCGCATTCATTACCGGCCTGTTGCTCGCCGTTTTCGCAATGCTGCACGGTGTCGAACATCTACGCCGCAACCGGACGCGCGCGCCATCACCGTTCTTCAATTTCCCGGCGATTGCTGCGTTCGCGATAGGGTTCGGCGCTGTCGGATATCCAATCGCATCGCGGACGCGTCTGCCTGCATGGGGCATTCTGGCAATCGCAATCGCTTCCGGCGCGCTGGCCACCAGCGCAATGATCACCCTGCTGGCGACGTGGGCGCTTGCTGGAGCTTCGAGTTCGGTGAGCGATGCGGACAGCATCCAGGGACAGTTTGCCACGGTTACCCGGGAGATTACGCCGTCGACCCCGGGCGAGATCTCCTATGAGTATTCCGGGAATGTCGTGCGCGTTCCGGCGCGTATTATTGGAGGCTCTTCCGCCGCGATCGGGAGCGATGTCGTCATCGACCGGATCCAGGACGGAGTGGCTTTTGTCGAGGAATGGGCAACGGTAGAGCAGCGGCTTTAAGCCAGGAAGGGCTGGTTCTAATTCTTGCGACGCCTGGCGCTGCGGCCGTAGAGAACCAGCCACTGTGGCCAGTTGCCACTCAACTCGAAGAAATCTTCGAAGTAGACCAGACCGCTTGCCTCAAATTCTTCAATAATCTGCGACAGCATTTCGTCGTTGGGCAGCGGTCGGAGCGCAACGAGTCCCTCTTCAACGCGGAATTCTTCATCGGTAAGGTTGTATCGCTCGTCGATCGCCTGCCTTGTCAACGCGCTGCGCTCGAAGGCGTCTTGGCGGATGAGGATTACAGTCCGATCCCGAGGTAGCTCGAGCGGCATGAATTAGATTCGATAAGGGACTAACTCGCGGTACGGTCGTCCTGACCTTCTGCGGTACGGTCGTCCTGACCTTCTATCTTTAATGTATGCATTCGCCGGTATTCGAAAGCGAGTTTGACGTCGTTGTCATCGGGGCAGGCCATGCCGGCACCGAAGCCGCAGTGGCAGCAGCCCGGCTTGGCGCTCGGGTGGCGCTCGTCACGAGCGCTCTCGAGACGATCGGCCAGATGTCGTGCAATCCGGCCATCGGTGGCGTGGCGAAAGGCACCGTCGTGCGCGAGGTCGACGCACTGGGCGGGATCATGGGCAAGGCAACAGACCTCGCGATGATCCAGTTCCGAATGCTCAATCGAAGCAAAGGACCAGCTGTATGGGCGCCACGCGCCCAGTGCGACAGGGGCCTCTACCGTCGCGCCGTCCGGTCGCTGATTGAGCGACAGCCGAATCTGCAGACCATTCAAGGCACGGTGGCAAGACTCGTTTTCTCCGCTGAAGGTCGGATCGCTGGTGTTGAGACGCTCGAGCGCCGACGTTTCGGCGCCGGCAGAGTCGTCGTCACCACCGGGACGTTCCTCCGCGGCCGAATTCATATCGGGACCGAGACGAGCATCGCAGGCGGCCGGGCTGGCGAAAACTCGACAACCCACCTTGCGGAGCAACTCGAGCAGGCCGGTTTGACCGTCGCGCGCTTCAAGACGGGAACGCCCCCACGGATCGACGGCCGTTCGGTGCGCTTCGACCGGCTCGAGATCCAGAAGAGCGAGATTGAACAGTTCGATTACTCGTGGTCACACTTCTGGGATGGACCGCGACGCGTAGACGCCGCGACGACTCGTCACCCGGCGCAGCTGCCCTGCTGGATCACTTACCTGGAAGCGGAAGGGAAGCGCCTGATCGAAGAGAACATTGATAAGTCCGCGATCTACGGCGGTGCCATCGCATCACGGGGTCCGCGCTATTGTCCGTCCGTCGAGGACAAGATCGTAAAATTTCCCAACGCCGAACGGCATCAGCTTTTCCTGGAACCGGAAGGTCACGACACTTCCGAGCTCTACGTCAACGGACTTTCGACTTCCCTTCCTGCCGACGTTCAGCTCGCCATCCTTCGCACTGTTCCGGGCCTCGCTGATGTGAGAATGAATCGCGCCGGCTACGCCATCGAGTACGACTACTATCCGCCGACCCAGCTCGATCCAACCCTTCAGGTAAAATCACTGCCAGGCCTCTACCTCGCCGGACAGATCAACGGTACTACCGGCTACGAAGAAGCTGCGGGACAGGGTGTGGTGGCGGGCATCAATGCAGCGCTCTCATTCCAGGGCAGGGCGCCGTTGATACTTGGCCGCGAGACATCCTACGTCGGTGTGCTCATCGACGATCTCGTCACCCGCGGTGTCGACGAACCTTACCGACTTTTCACCTCGCGCTCCGAATTCAGGCTTACGGTTCGACAGGACAACGCGCTGCGTCGCCTCGCATCGATCGGCACACGGCTCGATCTCTACCGGCAGAATGAACTCGCGACAATTGCGAGCAGAGTGGCGGATGAAGATGCCGCGGTCGCGATCGCCCAGCAAACGAACATCACGCCTGCGGAGGCGGCCGCGATTCTTGCTGTCGCCGGAAGTGCGCCGCTTGCCCATGCTACGCGAATAAGCGAAGTCGCAAAACGCCAGGGTGTAGCCCTCGAGGATCTCTTTCGCGCGACCGGCGTTGGAACCGATCTCGATCGGCAAGCAGTCGTTACAGCCGATCTCGAGATCAAGTACGCCGGATACTTCGACCGGGAGCGAGCGCAAGCGGACCGAATGCGTCGGATGGGTGACTTCGCCCTCGATGCCGATCTCGACTACCTGGAGATTCGTTCTCTTTCACTTGAGGCTCGGCAGAAGCTTTCGGGACTTCGGCCCCGTACGCTGGCGCAAGCATCACGGATTCCCGGTGTCAGTCCGAGTGATCTACAGAATCTCGTCATCGAGATCGAGCGCCGCCGACGCCTGGCAACCGCGACCTGAACTCTCCCTTTCCCGAGCTCCACTCAATCGTAAGCACGGCGACGGCAATCAATACACCGCCGGCAAAGGTGGATGAATGGAAGGCATTGCCGAGGACGACTGCGCCCAGCAGCGCGGTAAAGAAAGGCTCGACGGTGGCAATGATCGCCGTTCTAACAGGGCCGAGGACGGCGAGTCCCGCAATTAGAAACGAGAACGCGATCACCGTCGAAGCGAATGCGAGGAGGAAAATATTTGCCCAGACTTCCTTTCCCGTCGGTAGAAAGAGCTCGTCGCCGACGATTGCGGCAACTACGAACGCGATCGCGGCGCCAACGACTAGCCCAAAGGTGGATATGACGGCGGGTATGCCTTGCTGGACGTGCTCGAGCGCCGGAAGGTACGCGGAGTAGAGCAACGCCGATGTGAGCGCGAGGGCTACACCGACCGGGCTGAGTCTCTCGGTCGGCGCGCCGACCATAATGGTGACTCCGGTTAGCGCGAGCACCAGCGCAATAATTCGCGCAACATTGAGTGGTTCGGTACGTCTGATGGCGGCTAGAACCGCCACCCATGCAGGGTACGTATAGAAAAGGAAAGCGAGTGGGCCAACCGGAATGTATTGAAGCGCGTGCAGGCTGAGATACGTGATCAGAGCCTGGCCGCATCCTCCAATCACCAGCAGCTGCATGATTTTCCGCCGTGGAACGTTCCGAATCTCCCGTACTTGCGGCAGGAACCAGAGAAAACCAGCAGCGATGACGTATCGCCACGCCATCGCTGTCAGCAACGGCACCCCGGCGCTGGTAGTGAGTACGGTCAGCACAGAGATCGAGCCAAAGCAGACCGCCGAGAGAACGATCAGCAGTGTTGCGCGCCCAATCGATGCGCCATCGGATGACATCGAACGAATGTAGCTTTTCAGAACATCCGAGGCCATTTTCCCGTCACCGGTAACCACTACAACATCGATGACCACTCCTACTTTCGTCGGGAGCGGCGATATCGCTGCTGATGCAGCACGCCAGGAAGAATTTCGAGATCTCGGATTCGGGGCCGAGGTTGCGCGTGGCACCCGGCGCCGATTGCTCAATCGGGACGGAAGCTTCAACGTCGCCCTGGAGGGACTCGATCCTCTATCGTCCCTCAGTCTCTATCACTGGCTACTCACGATATCGTGGCCAAAGTTCCTCGCGTTCATATCCGCGACTTATCTCGTCCTCAATACGTTTTTTGCGTTGGCGTATCTCGCCTGCGGCCCCGATGTGCTTCAGTCGGCGACCGGGAGTTTTGCGAACGAGCCTTTCTATCGCGCGTTCTTCTTCAGCGTCGACACCTTCGCCACGATCGGATACGGCAACATCACTCCGGTCGGAGTCCTGGCAAATTCGCTGGTTACAATCGAAGCATTGCTCAACATCGTCGGAGTCGCGCTGGCTACAGGCGTAATCTTCGCCAGATTCTCACGACCGTCGGCACGCATCATTTACAGTCGCAATGCAATCGTGGCTCCATACCGTGAGGCCCACGCTCTGGAGTTTCGCATCGCGAACGCTCGCAGCTCCCAGCTTATCGAAGTACAGGTGCAGGCTATTCTAACAAAGCTCGAGCGGGTCGGCGGTACCACTGTACGCAGGTTTCACGACCTGCCGCTGGAAAGAAATCGCGTTGTCTTTTTCCCATTGAGCTGGACGGTCGTACACCCGATCGATGCGGCGAGTCCAATGTCCGGCCTCACCCATGCTGATCTGGTAGCCGCAAACGCCGAGCTGCTGGTCCTGCTCACCGGGACCGACGAAACCGTTTCTCAGACTGTGCACTCACGCTCCTCGTATCAGGCCAACGAGATTATCTGGGGCGCGAGATTCGCAAACATGTTCATGCGCGATGAAGTGGAAGGAATCATGGGCATGGACCTGAACAGAATTCACGACATCGAACGCGTCGTATAGGTGTGCAAATAAGGCAATCGGAGGCGTCTCCCTAAAAAGAAGCCCTCGACATTACTTCAACAGGTTGAAATCCCTATGAAACTCCTTGTTTTAGCAGTAAGTGGCGCCTTCATGGCGCCAGTAATAGTGCAGTCGCAGGACATTTCCGCGTTTGCCCAGACAGCAATCCCACAGATCGTTGTGGCCGGCCGCGGTGAAGTGAAAGTCACCGCCGACCGGGCGACGATCCAGATCAGCGTGCAGACAAGGGCGGCAACCGCTGCGGCTGCGGCAGCCGAAAACGCGACCAAACAACAGTCAGTCCTTAGCGCCCTCCGAGCGCTCGGCCTCGGCAATGACCAACTGTCCACAGTGAATTACAACGTCTACCCGGAGCAGCGTTACCAGGAAGGAAAAGATCCGGAGATTGTCGGCTACAACGTTACCAACACAGTCCTTGTTGAGGTCCGTAAGCTCAACCAGGTCGGTCCCGTAATCGACGCCGCACTCTCTCACGGGGCGAACATGATCACCTCTCTGCAGTTCTCGGCTTCCAACACCGAGGCCGCCCGCCGATCCGCGATTGCGATGGCGATTGAGAAAGCTCGTGCGGATGCTGACGCCGCAGCTCGAGCAGCCCACGGCACGCTGGGCACTCTCCTCGAGATAAACGTAGGCTCGTATTCGCCGATGCCCCCTCGTCCCGTCGTAATGATGAGAGCGGCAGCCGCGGCTCCCGACACTCCGATCAACCCCGGCGAAGACACAGTCACTGTTGAGGTGACCACCCGCTGGAGATTCGTTCCGGGACAATAGCCGGCGTGTTTCCACGTGGAATGCCATAAAACGGTTCCACGTGGAAACAGCCAGCCCCGCCGGATAGATTTCCCGCGAATCTTCACCGGTTTCAAGTGGCCCGCATAATCGCGATCGCAAATCAGAAGGGTGGCGTTGGGAAGACAACCACCGCCGTAAACCTCGCTGCAAGCCTGGCGGCCGCCGAACAGCAGACCCTGCTCGTAGACGCGGACCCCCAGGGCAATGCGACGAGCGGCGTTGGCCTGCAGAAAGAGAATGTCCCCCTAACGCTCTATGACGTGCTGGTCGGGAATGCAGATCTGCGATCTTCCCGGCAATCGTCCGTGCAATTCGAAAAGCTGGACGTGGTAGGCGCAACCCCGGACCTCGCGGCCGCAGAAGTCGAGCTGGTTGACAAAGAAGACCGCGATCACGTGATGCGCAGCGCAGTTCGGCCCATCGGTAATGACTACGATTTTATAATCATCGATTGCCCGCCATCACTCGGCCTCATAACCATCAACATGCTGGTTGCAGCAGATGCACTGCTGATTCCTTTGCAGTGCGAGTACTACGCTCTCGAAGGCCTCTCTCAGCTGCTCAACACGGTCCACCGCGTCCAGCACAGCGCCAACGAAAAGCTTGGCATCGACGGCGTCCTTTTGACCATGTACGACTCCCGACTCAATCTCTCTCGGCAGGTCGCGGAGGATGCACGGGAATATTTCGGACCTAAAGTTTTCAAAAGCATTGTCCCGCGAAACGTGCGACTCGCAGAAGCTCCGAGCTTCGGAAAGCCGATTATCCTCTACGACGTCGCATCCGTCGGTGCTCAGGCTTACATGAACGTCGCGAAGGAGCTGATCCAACGAACCGCGCAAGGAGATGACGGTGGCAACTGAGAAAACACCACGCCGCCTCGGCCGAGGACTTGAAGCCCTCCTCGGCAGCTCGACCGGACTGGCCACCAGCGACGAAGGAGCGCTCAAGTCGATCCCCATCAGACAGATCGCTCCGAATCCTTTTCAGCCTCGACAGGAGTTCGACCCGGCTGATCTCGCGGAGCTGGAGGAAAGCCTCAAGGCAAGTGGCTTATTGCAACCCATCACCGTGCGACGCCGGCAAGGCAAAGATGGCTTCGAGCTGATTGCCGGTGAGCGGCGGCTTCGCGCAGCCACCAATCTCGGATGGAAGGAAATTCCCGCCATCATCAAGGACATCGACGACCGAACGATTCTTACCTTGGCGCTCGTCGAGAACCTCCAGCGAACAGATCTTAACCCGATCGAAGAAGCCGAGGGCTACCACCAGCTAGCACGCGAGTTCGGACTCACCCAACAGCAGATCGCGGAAACCGTAGGGAAGGACCGCACCACCGTTGCCAACATGGTACGACTGCTTCAATTGACGGAGCCCGTCCGAAAGCTGGTTCAGGAAGGCCACCTTTCGATGGGGCACGCCAAGGTTCTGCTTGGACTTGACGATCCGGCAAAGATCGCGGATCTCGCCAGAGAAATCGTTGCAGAAGGTCTCACCGTGCGCGAAGTGGAGCGGAGGCTGCGCGGGGTCGCGACCACCCGGACTGGAAAAAAACCAGGCCGACCTCGCGCGATTGACCGCCAAGCCCCAGAAGCACGCAGAATCGAGGAGCGGCTGAGGCGCGCTCTCCAGACCGACGTCGCCCTCAAGGTCGGACCGAGCAATCGCGGAACACTCACAATGCATTTCTACTCCGCAGACGATCTTGAGCGGTTGCTAGAGCTCATGGGCATCCCCGATTAATCAACAGAGTTATGCACCTATCGTCCAACCGCCGATCCCACAAAGGGTTAGCGGTGTGGATGTCACACTTATGCCCTAGTTGTCCACACAAATATGCACGCGAATTTGCCGAGCATTCACGAGATAGCCGCCTATCTGGACGGGTTGCTGGAAACGGCATCAGTCCCCGATTACCCGGGTGCGGTAAATGGGCTCCAGCTGGAGAACGCGGGCCCAATTTGCGGTGTAATTGCGGCGGTCGACTTTTCGACACGTGCGATTGATGCAGCAATCGAGGCAAACGCAAATCTTCTCGTTGTCCACCACGGCATGTTCTGGGGTGGAGCTGCACCACTCAGAGGTGCGCTGTACAGTCGGTTGCGCAAGCTCTTCGAGCACGACATTGGGATTTACTCGTCACACCTTCCGCTCGACAGGCACCCGACTTTCGGCAACAACGTTTTGTTGGCGAGAGAACTTGGTCTCGAGCCAACTGCCAGTTTCGCGCAATACGAAGGGTGTTCAATTGGAGTGCGTGGCAGCTGCGATGTCGAGACTGCGCGAATCCTAAAGGCGGCGATCGGGTTCTCGAGCGCGCATGACACGGTGCTGCGATCAACAAGATTCCCGGAGCATCGCCGGACTTTGCATTGGGCGATCTGCACTGGAGCAGGTGCGTCGGCCGACACCCTGAGAGAGGCTCGCGTGCTGGGTATCGACACCTTGATCGTGGGCGAGGGACCCCATTGGACGGCCGTAGAGGCGGAAGAGCAGGGACTTTGCGTGATTTATGCCGGCCACTACGCCACCGAGACGCTGGGCGTGCGAGCAATCAGCGAGCACTTGGCCGCGCGCTATGGGATCCCATCCAACTTTGCGCAAGCATCGACCGGACTGTAGCCGGAGTTCAGTCAGCAATCGGTGTAGGCGCTTCTCCACGTCAGATTCCACCGACCCGGCGCTGTACGCTCGACCAGTCCAACTCTGGCTCCATTCTCAGATTCAATTCCCACCACAACGACCGGGCGCCGTTCCCGTCCGATTTCTACGACTGCGAGAATATCCGTAACTTGGGTGGATTCTTCCGCGCCCGCTGATCTTGCGTAATAGGCAGCGTCGAATTTTCCACGAGTTCCGGCAGCACGCTCTCCAATGATCGTCAGGTGCTCGACACGCGGGTTCGCCTCCTCGTTCACGGCACGGACTACGTCGGCGATGACAACATCCACCGAATCGAGCGTGAACCTGTACGCCGATCGAACTCTGAATGGAAGCCCGCGAAAGGCGGGATCGGCGGCGGCTGGAAGCGTGGCAGCGGTTTGTGTGATCGCGGCTGCGAGTCCAGCCGAGTCAGGGCTGGGTAGCGATTCGATGGAATCCACTTTCACGGCGATAACACGATTTGCCACGAACCCGACGCGCCAATTTCCGAGCGAAGTGTGAACTCTTGCACGCGGCCATGAATAACAGTCGGCAGTGGAGTCGACGGCGGGCAGTGCGGCGACATCAGCAGCAGATTGAACCTTCCCTCCGCGTCCAAACAAATCGAAGCTAAGTCCCGCGATCGGCGGTGAGATACCCCCAAAGGAGGTGATACTGCTGTCGGTGGCCTCGGGAAGAACGACCGCCGCGGTGTCGGTGGAGGTAGTCGCAAGAATCATCAAGGGTCCAGCTTCGCTATCCCAGTTGGTGTTTGCAAGAGGGCTCGCCGGATAGACTGGCGGGAGGGTGCCATGTGTAGAATCCATCCTGTTGGAGTCGTTATCACGGCACCCTCCAACTGTCATTATCACAATCGCGACAACGCATGCACGTGCTCTCATCACGGATAATTTGCCGGCAACACCAGCCAGCGTCGAGTACGCGGTGGCTGCTACGTCACGGTACGTATTTGTGCGGTTGAACTGCTGGTGTAGAGTTACGCGAGCAGCAGACACTATGAGGGAGCGAAATGGCATCAGTGAGCGCCGGCACAATTGAC
This sequence comes from Gemmatimonadaceae bacterium, assembly GCA_035249045.1. Lineage (GTDB taxonomy): Bacteria > Gemmatimonadota > Gemmatimonadetes > Gemmatimonadales > Gemmatimonadaceae > UBA4720. The sequence continues at coordinate 55,641 of DATFGW010000162.1, forward strand.
GAAGTCGGGCGAGGGATATTGGTGAATACCGCGGCGGGTGATTTCAATCCGCCGCTCGCACCGTTCAGGGAGCGTCTTGGCTGGGCGCTCTACGATTTCGCGAACACGGTGTTCTCGATGAATGTCGCAACCTTGTACTTCGCCGCATGGCTGGTCGCGGATCTCGGCCATTCGAACACCCTATATGCACTCGTCAACGGAATTGCTTCTGCACTCGTCGTCGTTTCGATTCCGGTGTTTGGCGCAATTTCCGATGCGACGCAACGACGAAAGCCATGGGTCGTCGGATTCACGGTGATTGCCTGTGTATGCACAGTTCTTATCGCCGTACTCGGGCAGATGGGTCTGCCGCTGATTGGCGAAGGGGTTAGCTCGAGCGGCGGGAGTCGATCGATCCACCCCGGGCTGGCCCTCTTCGGAGTGTTGGCAGCTTTCACTATCGCCAATTACACCTATCAGGGCGCCCAACCATTCTATAACGCGATGATGCCCGAGCTCGTGCCGGTCAATCATCGCGGCCGAATTTCCGGAATGGGCGCGGCGCTTGGGTACGTCGGTTCAATCACCGGCGTTTTGCTGACATTTCCATTCTTTACCGGCGAAATGCCGATTCTGGGCGCGATCCCGGATCGGGTCGTTGGATTTCTTCGTAGCGTCGTACCGTTTACTGCGCACGGGGGCCGTGTTTCGACCTTCGTGCCGACTGCGCTCATCTTCTTCCTCTCCTCTCTGCCATTGATCCTGTTCTGCCGGGATCACAATGCGTTACTTGGACGGAAGCGAATCGCATGGCGTGAGGCATTCAGGGATGTGAAGAACACCCTGAGCGAGTCCAGAAAATATCCTGGTACGATGCGTTTTATCCTGACGTCCTTCCTATATCAGGATGCAATGGGGACAATCATCGCCAACATGGCGCTCTATGCCATTTTCGCGATGGGCTTCGTCAGGGGAACCGAGGCAACCTTATTCGTAATTCTGACCGTGCCGGCCGTCATCGGCAGTTATCTGATCGGGAAACTCGTCGATCGGATCGGCGCGAAGCGAACCCTCTCGTGGGTCCTGGCGGGCTGGATCATTCTTCTTGTCGCGATGATTGCCGCGCCGTCGCGAAATGTGTTCTGGATTGTGGGAGCAGGAATCGGACTGATTTACGGAGGTGTATCGACCGCCGAGCGCCCGCTGCTTCTGAGCCTGGTTCCCGACGTCGAAGCAGGGCGATTTTTCAGCCTGATGGTACTCTCCTCGCGCGCAGCTGCCGTGGTAGGACCTTTTGTGTGGGCTTTGGCAGTAGACGGGCTGAGACCGTCGATGGGAGTGGGCTTCGCATACCGGGCCGGCGTATTCACCGTTGCGGTCGGGATGGCGCTCGCGTTCTGGATGCTGCGACGTGTTCCCGACAACTTCGTCCGCACCACTGCGGCAGAGCGATGATCTATCACCTGCTCCGCTGGATATCCGGAATAGCGATCAACTGGTTTTACCGCGACATCCGGGTCACGAATTACGAAGCGATTCCGAATAGCGGGCCGCTGCTGATCGCAGTCAATCACCAGAACGCTCTCGTCGATTCGCTCATCACCGGCTGGGTCATTTCCCGACGGGTGACGATGACGGCAAAGGCAACGTTGGTGCGTAATCCGTTCGTCGCTCTGCTTTTTCGTGCAGTGGGCGTCGTCCCGCTGCGAAGGGCCAGCGATGAAGTCACCAGAGCCGATGCGAATCATCTCGATCGGTCGCGCAACAACGAAGCATTTACCGACATTCTCGATGTTCTCGAGACCGGCGGAGCTGTACTGATCTTTCCAGAGGGAAAGAGTCATAACGAGACCCGTCTAGAGCCGCTCAAGACCGGACTGGCGCGGCTTGCGCTTTGCGCCAGAGACAGTCGTGGAATCTCCGGCGTAAGAATCCTGCCGGTTGGTTTGGTTTTCGAGGACAAGGCGGAACCCGGTTCCGTCGTAGGCGTCAACATAGGCGAGTCGATCGAATTAGACTTCTGGTCAGGCGCTGATGCCGGCGGATTGACGGCGGAAATCGCACAACGACTCAAGACTGTCTCCGACGGCCGGCAGATCCCCGAGCGCGAGACTTTCACCCCGCCAGCACATCATCGCCCAGTTGCATCCTTTTTCATCCGAGCCGCCGCTGCCTGGGGACGCCATACCCACGAGCTTCCTATCAGACTGGCACGCAGGCTGGCAGTCAAGCGAAGTCTTGACGCAGACCAGCCGGCAATGCGAACCATCCTTCTGGGAACCGGCCTCGTGCTCCTTACCTATCTGGCTTCGTTTGCGATCGTCGAGGCAGTCACACACTCGATCTGGTTCAGCGCGCTCTGCATTACGAGTCTCGCGCTGGGTGCGTATTGGGCTGCTTTTGAAAACCGTCCCCGCAGCCGCTGATTTTCAGGCCAGTTTCGTCTCGAGCCAGTTGGGGCCGACACCGAGATCTACGACCAGCGGTACAGAAAGCTGAGCTGCATGTTCCATCTGGTACTTAACCAGTTCCTGAACCGCATCGAGCTCCTCGCTCGGCACCTCGAAGACCAGCTCGTCGTGCACCTGAAGTAGCATTTTGCTTTGCAGGCCTTCGCTGCGAAGTGCATCGTCGATTCTGATCATCGCGATCTTGATCAGGTCGGCGGCCGATCCCTGAATCGGCGAATTCGCCGCGGTGCGCTCTCCAAACGCACGGATGTTGAAGTTGCGCTCACGCAGCTCTGGGATATAGCGTCGCCGACCAAAGATCGTCTGCACGTAGCCATTTTCGCGTGCGAAGGCGACCATTGCATCGAGGTAGTTCCGCACGCCCTGGAAGCGCTGGAAATACCTCGTGATGAATTCCTTCGCCTCAGCGTGCTCGATATTGAGCTGGCGTGACAGAGCATGCGGGCCCTGGCCATAGATGGTAGCGAAGTTGATCGTCTTGGCCCGACTACGCATTGTGCTCGTAACTTCGGTCACTGCCACTTCGAAGATCAGAGCCGCCGTCTGCCGGTGGATGTCTCCACCGGCCTGGAACGCTTCGACGAATGCCGGATCATGCGAAAGGTGGGCGAGAAGTCTCAGCTCGATCTGGGAGTAATCCGCTGCCAGGAGTTGCCATCCCTTACGTGGAATGAACCCGCGGCGAATGTCACGACCAAGCTCCCGACGGATTGGAATGTTCTGAAGGTTCGGATCACTCGAAGACAGCCGGCCTGTCGATGCGACGGTCTGATTGAATGAGGTGTGCAGCCGCCCCGTTTTCGGATTGACCAGCCGCGGCAGCGCATCGAGATACGTGTTCTCGAGCTTCGACAGCTCGCGATACTCCATGAGCAGATTGGGCAGCTCGTGACCTTCCTCAGCGAGCTCCATCAGAACGCTGGCATCGGTGGATGGACCTGTACTCGTGCGTTTCAGCACCGGCAGATTCAACTTGTCGAACAGGATCTCGCGCAGTTGGGGATTCGAATTGATGTTGAATTCCATTCCCGCCGTCTGGTAGATCTGCGACTCGACGCCTTCGCGCTCGGCCTGAAAACGCTGCTTCAACGAAGCAAACCACGGCAGGTCAATGGCGATGCCGGTCCATTCCATCTCGGCGAGAACGTCGATGAGGGGCAGCTCCACTCCATCGAGCAGCCGCATCAACTCGTGGGACTCGAGCTGCGGCTCAAAAACCCGACGCAGTCTGAGAGTCATGTCAGCGTCTTCACACGAATAATCCCGTGCAGCTTCGACGGGACACTCGTCGAACGGGATCGCAGTCTTCCCTTTCCCGCAGAGATCCGTGTAGGACGTCATGGTGTGGTCGAGGAATTCGAGCGCGAGAACGTCCAGTCCGTGGGAGCGGCGGCTCGGATCGAGAACGTAGCTCGCCACCATCGTATCGAAGTCGAGCCCGGCCAGCTGAATGCCCATTGAGCGAAGCAACAGCATGTCGAACTTCGCGTTCTGCGCCGTCTTCTTTACCGAAGGATCCTCAATGAGATCGCGGAGCGGTTTCATTTCGGGAGAATCGAGCGCGGGCAGATTGTGCACTCGCTCCGGCCTGGTCTGTCGCAGCATCCGCGCTGCGATACTCGCAGGTTCGCCGTTGCTGGATTTGCGCTTCCTTGGCGCCGGCTCGAATGTCACTTCGTCACCGCCGCGGATAAGTCCTCTCTCTTCGGGCGCGTCGGTCGCCGATCGATCCCCCGCAACATCGACCAGCATCTCGACCTGACCTTCCCGCGGCAGACGGTGCCGGAAGGGGAAATAGTAGGCATCTCCTTCGGCGATCGCGATGGATATCGACACCAGCGTAGAACGCAGTGGGTCCGCGGGCTGCGGACTCCCTGCTTCTGCCAAGGCTTCGGTGGCAAATCCAATTACGCCGGCTGCCCGCGCCCGCCGGACTGCCTCCAACACGGCGGCGGGGGAATCAGCCGTGGCATACCTGACGATCTTTTGCTGCTTCGGCTCGGCCGGAGCCTGTAACGCAGCCTCCTTCGCGAGACTGTGGAACTCGAGCTCGATGAACAGGTCGCGAAGCCGCTGCTGATCGGGAGTTTTTACCTTTAGCGTCTCGAGGTCGAGCACCACCGGCAAATCGTCTCGAATAGTGACTAATTCCTTGGAGAGGCGCGCATTTTCTGCGTGCTCCAGAAGAGCCTCACGCGGGCGTTTCTTCGTGATGTCGGCAGCATGCGTGAGGATGGATTCCAGGTGTCCGTATTGGCGCACCAGCTCCGACGCCGTCTTGTCGCCGATTCCTCTGACGCCAGGCACATTGTCCGATGAATCACCCACGAGAGCGAGATAGTCAGTCACGAACTCCGGCGGCACGCCCAGACGCTCTTCAGCATTATCGACCCCCACCCAATGCTCTTCGACATTGGCTGGGCCGCCACGGCCGGGATTGAGCAGCCACACACCAGGTCGGACCAGCTGCTGAAAGTCCTTGTCTCCCGAAACCACTACGGCATTGACTCCCTGTTCGATGCTACGGGCCACCAGCGTGCCGATGACGTCGTCAGCCTCATAGCCGGGCAACGTGAGAATTGGAATCCGGTACGCATCCAGCATCTCGCAGATCCGGTCCATACCACGATCAAAGTCTGACTGAAGCTCCTCCGTCAGCTTTTCGCGTGTCGCCTTGTACGCGGGATATTGTTCGTGCCTGAACGACAGGCCCGAGTCGTGCACCCAGCCCAGGTACTCGGGCTGGTGCTTGGTGATCAGGCGCTGCAGGAAATTGGCGATGCCCCAGCTGGCCGATGTGTTCTCGCCCTTGCTCGTCGTCAGTGGGCGGGAGATCAGGGCGAAGAAGGCGCGGTAGATGAGCGCGTACCCGTCGACAAGAAACAAGCGCGGGCTGGCAGGACCTGTCATGAGCTCAATATAAATTGGCTCGAGTCAGGGCATCTCGAGCACGGACCAGATGGCGGCGCGGCTATCGCTGCCGTCGCGAAAGCAGTGACAAGAACTCCGTTTCGCTTGGACGTGTGAGCCTCCACCTGCCGGTTTCCTCGTAGAAGACCAGCTGGGTGTTGTAATTCCGGTACTGCCAGATCTGAAGCCGGGTGGAGCTGGACATCTGGGTGGAGGTGATCGCCTGATTGACGTTGCGCTCGTAGATCTGATCGGGCTCACCCAGTCCAACGAATACCATTCCCCGATCCGACAGCCAGCCGGGGTTTCGATCGATCCGGAATTGAGCGTTTGCAAGCTGAATCCGGCTGAAGTACGCCTGCATGTCCTCGTTGATCGGAGTTTCCGGAATTGGATCCGTCTCGCGAAGGAATCTCGCCCAAACGGTTGCGCGCGCCTCGAGGGGGGCGGTGCGTAAGGCATTCAATCTCCCTGGATTGGCAAAGAAGCGCAGAAATCCGAGCATGTCCTCGAACGACATCAAGGGAATGTCTTCACCGAAGCTGACGAACAAGGGCGCCTTAACGGTATCGGAGCCATCACGGCGAGTGAACGCCACTTGGCCGACGCCCACACCCACTGTGGAGATTGGCACATTCACCACTCCGCTGAACAACGCCCCCCGCCGGGCAAGTGCGGTCGAATCGCGCCACACCTGGGCCCCTTTATCGTTGCGTACCGTGAATTCCACTGGAAGCCGGGATCCCTGACCGTACGCCTCGACGTAAATGGCAACGGTGCTGTCACGGCCGAACACTGCGCTCGAGCGAGGACTGGCGAGTAAAGAAGGCGATGAATCCAGAGTAGTCCTGCCAGTTGCTTCGTATACGAGAAGTGGCGTAGACAACTTTCCCGGGCCAAGCGCAGGTACCGTAATCGCGGTCTCCTGGCTGGCCGACCGCGATCCGCCGACATCGCGCACCATCGCTGTAAGGCTGTAGCTGCCGGGTGGAACATGAAAGTAGTGCTGGAAGATGACGCTTTCGTCCGTTCGATTGATCTCCCTGAACGAGCCGACACGTACGATCTCCATCACGTTCACGCTTGCGGCTTCGGTCCCGCCACGATTCAAGGTCAGCTTCACTTCGTACGGTGCCCGATACCGCTCGCCTTCACGCGCAAAAGTGAGAGCTCTGTTCGGTATCGAGATACTCACCAGCACGAGGGTCGTGTCCGGAAAAGCGCTGGCGAACGAAGAGACTTTACCTACGAACGAAACAGCACCCGGCGCTGCAATAAGACCGATCTGCCGGTACAGCTCACTTATATCCGGCACCGGAGCACCGGCGGCAGGAATGAGCCGCGGATCGGGCTCGCGGTTCACCCGTGTCACGGAAGGGCTGCAGGCCAGAGCCGCGACCGAGCCGAGAATGAGGGAGTGGCGACGATATCTCGCAGAAGTCAGCATGAGTGATCTAGTACCCTATCCGGTCTTCCTGGTTTCTATTAGCTTCGCGGCGTGTCTCGAGAGCAGATGGTCGGCACGGTCGTCGCTGGCTACTCAGTCAAGAAAGAGGTGGGTGAAGGCGGCACTTCCGCTGTCTACCTGGCCGAGCATCAGAATCATGGCACCGTCGCGCTCAAAGTGCTACGGGAAAAGTTGCGCCAGGACAAGACTGCCGTCACCCGATTCGTCCGCGAGGCGAAGTATGGCGCGCGGGTGAAGCACCCGAACGTGGTCGAGACCATTGAAATCGGGCAGGCGGAAAATGGTCTCCACTTTCTTGCAATCGAGTGGGCCAAGGGAGAGATCCTCGAACGCTACGCCAAGCAAAACGCGCCTCTCCCGCGTGATGAAGTTGCCACGATCGTCTCGCAAATAGCTGCCGGTGTGCAGGCTGCACATGACGCGGGGATCGTTCACCGCGATTTGAAGCCTGAAAACGTGATGTACGATCCCGAGACCCGTCGGGTTAAGCTTCTCGACTTCGGAATTGCAACAGATACCCAGGCCTCCAGTGACGAACGCCTGACTCGGGCTGGGTTTTTCGTCGGGACCCTCATGTACATCGCGCCCGAAGCATTATCGGGTGAGATCGTGACGACCGCGGCAGACCAGTACAGTCTTGCCACGATCGCGTACTTCTTGTTGACTCGGTGCCTGCCCTACACCGCAAAGGCCCCACGTGAGATGTTCACCCAGCTTTTGACGATGCCACCGATCCCGCTCCGCAATGCCGGCGGTGAAAACACCAATCTGGTCTTCAGTCCCGAGCTCGACGCGGTGGTAATGCGAGCCCTGTCACGATTGCCCGGCAGCCGCTACCCGAGCGTGATGGCTTTCGCGGCAGCGTTCGAAGCGGCGGCGAAGGTCACACCAGAGCCGCCGCGAATGCTCGACAAGTTCAAAGGCTTACTTCGCCGCACTCGATAGGTCGTTCGGGTCAACGGGCAGCCAAAGGGTGAACGTCGATCCTTTGCCGAGCTCGCTCTCCAGTTCGACCATTCCCCCGATCAACGCTGCCAGTCGGCGCGAGATTGCCAGACCGAGCCCGGTACCACGCTCGGCGGAGTTACCGCGGGGCCCCGCATCAACCTGCTCGAACTCTTCGAAGATCCGGCTTTGATCCGCCTTATCGATTCCGATACCGGTGTCTATAACCTGGATGCCGATCCACGGAGTCGAGGGAAAGGCATGGCGCTCGGCGGCTGGAGGGCCGCTGTCGGGAAGTGAATCAACAAGCCGTGTGCGAATGACGATGCCACCCTCATTGGTGTACTTCACCGCGTTTCCAAGCAGGTTTACCAGAATCTGCCGCAGGTGAGTGGGGTCGGTTCGGATCCGGGGAAGCGCGGCACCCATCACGAGTGAAAGGCTCAAGCCCTTCTCGCTGACCAGTGATTCTATCTCGCTGGCGACGTCGAGCACGAACGGACGGAGGTCAATCGTCTCGGTGTGGATCTCGAGACGGCCTGCGGCCATCTTCGCAAGATCGAGGACCTGGTCGACAAGATGCCGTAGGTGATTCGCGGAAGCTTCAATGCGCTCGACGGGCTTCGCCTGACGGGGAGTCAACTCACCGTAAACGCCTTCGCGCAGGAGATCCACGAATCCGACAATGGCGTTGAGAGGCGTGCGCAACTCGTGGGAAACGTTGGCAAGAAATTCACTCTTCATGCGGTTCACGCGCAGGAGCTCCGAGGAAAGCCTCTCGAGCTCCTTTGATCGTTCTACGAGGCTGCGTGCCTGGCGACGCTCATGGCGAAGGACAAGCGCAAGGCCCAATACGGTTGCCAGTGATACGACCCAGCCTACCAGCCCGGTCCAGTGACCAAAGCCGAACTGCGAAAGCAAATGCATTGACTCCAATCATAAGAATCCCTAACCTCCCGCACCATGACCGATCATGCCACACTCGTCCGTCTGCTCTCCCAGCGCTCGGTGAAGCAGGGCGTTTTCACTCTGGCTTCGGGCAAACAGTCCCGGTGGTATATCGACGCGCGGCTGACGACAATGAGCCCGGAAGGCCTGGCTCTGATCGGACCCCTGGCACTGGCAAGACTGGATGAATCCGGTTGGATGGTCGACGCCGTCGGTGGCCTTACCCTCGGCGCCGATCCCATCTCATACGCGATCAGCTACGCGAGTGCGCGCTCACCAAAGCCGCTGCGTGCATTCACTGTCAGAAAAGAACCGAAGTCCCACGGCACCGGCCGACGGATAGAAGGGCCGTTCAGCGAAGGCGATCGAGTAGCTGTGATCGAAGATGTAATCACGACCGGAGGTTCGGCGTTGCGAGCCATCGAGGCAGTGCAGGCTGCCAACGGTACCGTCGGTGGTGTGCTCGCTCTCGTCGACCGCGACGAGGGAGGACGAGAGGCGATCGAAAAAGCCGGCGTGCCAGTCATCAGCCTCGTCACGGCGAGCGAGCTCGTCAGCTCTCCGTCCGCGAACTGACGCCGGAGTCCTTCGGCATCCACCCTGGATAAGCTGACGCCGGCCGGAAGGAACAAAGCACATCAACGTAGGGAAGTACGAGTTCGGTACGGAAATACTGAAGCATACCTTGCCCATCATAGGTCGACCGGAATTCTACGGGCGACATCTTCATCATCGTCCTGACGTGGCGGCCGAAACTTTGGGGCGACGAGTAGTCGAGATGGTTAGCGACGCGAGCGACCGAAAGTCCGGGATTCTCGAATAACCGCGCGGCACGAATCAACCTGGCTAAGGACAGATAGCGTTTAGGCGCGGGAAGCCTAGCCCTGAAGAATCTGCTCATCAGCGTGCTCGGCAGAATATTGAGCTGACGCGCGAGTTGGCGAACAGTCGAGATTCTGGGAGATGTCTCAAAGAGCAGTTCGAAGAAACGCCAGCAATCCTTCGATACCCCCGGAAGATCCAGGCTTATCTGACTGAGCGCCGAGCGCTGCAGCTCAGTGCCTCCCTGAGTAGCGAGAAGATTGCGCAACGTTTGCCATCCAGTGGCTGCCCTCGCATCTACCAGCGTGCGAATCCCCAGCTGGCCAAGAGCGAGAGTCGTATGCGGCGTCGAGTTCTGCGTCTCGGTGAGCAGTGCTACCGCCGGCACGCGTGGAAACTCGCGAACCATTGCCGCCACGTGACTTGAGCTCTGCGGTCCGTATCGTGTGACGGAGATCAGAACGAGTTTGGCGCGTTGCTGTCGCAAGTCCGAGATGACCTCGTCAAGCGACTCACGGTGTAGCGGATCGCACAGACCCTGCGCCGCGGCATCGACTCTGGCGCGCTCAATTGGAGTAAGGATCGTAGTCACGGGAGTACGCGTTACGCCACGTTTGGGATCGATCGGCATGGGTTCCTCACTGGTGGGTTGAGCACTATTGAGGAAGGCTAAGATGAGTCGTCAGACGATCGTCATCGCCGCTCCGCGCACGGGCACGCGGCGGCAATAGTTCGTCATTCCTGCTATATTGGAGCAGGCAGGCGATCGGGCGATCGCGAGTAAGTACTCTTTTGATACTTATTCGAGGAAAGTCCGGGCTCCAGTGGACAGGCCGCCAGGTAACCCCTGGGCGCGGACAGCGAGAGCTGACGTGACGGAAAGTGCCACAGAAAAGAGACCGCCACTTTCGGGTGGTAAGGGTGAAATGGTGGAGTAAGAGCCCACCGCGCACGTGGCAACACGCGCGGCACGGCAAACCCCGGCTGGAGCAAGGCCAAATATGCGGCGAGAGGCGTCCACCTCGATCAAGACACCGCGGGTAGGCTGCTAGAGGGCATGGGTAACCATGTCCGGAGAGAAATGATCGTCCGGAGCACTCTGTGCTCCGACAGAACCCGGCTTATAGATCGTCTGCCGACAACTCAACAACCTCCGGCAAGCAGGTGCCGGAGGTTGTTTTATTTTCCCCACGATGGAGTAGCGTAAAAAAAAATGCGCATCACCGCTCTCCGGATTTCTTTTTCGCTCGTTCTCATGGTCGGGTGCTCACGTCCGACCAGAACGGGTCCCGTGCCCCAAGCACCCGTACCTGCCACATCTGCGCCCGTGACCGGAGCTCAGGCTCCGCAATCGTGGAGCTTCAATTATCAGGCGGGGATTATCAGCTACCAGATCGTCAGGAACGCGACAATTGAGTCCGTCGCTGATTCACTCTCGTCTGTAGCGCTCGACAGTTCCCAGAATACGGCTCACGAAGTGCTCTCTCTCGAGCGTATCGGTGACACGATCCATTTTGCGCTCGCCGTCGACACGTTCGCGACGACGATTCCCGGAAGGGCTGGCATTCCGCAGCCGACTAAGGTCCCTGTGCAGATCCAGGGCTGGATGACCCGGGATTCACTCGTCGTCACGCCCGATTCAGCCAGTGTAGGATGCAACCCGATCAAATCAGCAGCCGAGTCGGATCTTCAGACCCTGGTCGTGCGCTTCCCGGAAACGCTGACTCCCGGAATGACGTGGCAGGATTCGGTGGATATCACAGCCTGTCAGGCATCAATTCCAACGACCGTTCACATCTCCCGGCTCTTTCGAGTGAAGGGCGAGGCACCCTCAGTTGGATCTGGTATCGTCGTTGTCGAGCGCAGCGATTCCATCCACGCGCATGGAGAAGGTGCTCAACAACAGCACCGTGTCGTTCTGGACGCGGTAGGAGATGGCACGACGGTCTATCATCTGAGCACTTCGGATGGAAGGCTGGTGCACGCAAACGGCGATCAGCGGCTGGATATCACGGTAGTGACTTCAGAAAACGCCGGCCACTTCAGACAGAGCCTGAAACAGGAGGTTGTGCTTATCCGTTAGTCGACGAGCCGAAGCGGCATTACCAGACACATGTAGGACGCTGGGTCCTTCCACCCTTCCGGTTCAATCGTAGCTGCACGTTCAGGCGCTTTGAAGGTCATCTGCACATCATCAGTCGGGATATAACGAAGTATCTCGAGCAGATAGCTGGCGTTGAAACCAATATCCAGCTGATCGCCAGTGTAACGGATCGGCAATTCATCCTGGGCCTCGCCAAGATCCGGAGTCTGAACGCTGAATTTGAGCATTCCCGCATTGAACGACAGTCGAATACGGTGCGTTTGGTCTGAAGCGATAACCGACATCCTCTTGAGAGCGCTTGCGAGTGCCACTTTGTCGGCGACGGCCACCCTGTCATTGTCCTTCGGAATTACCTGTTCATAATTCGGGTACGGACCTTCGATGAGCCTGGTGAAGACGGCGGTAAACGGTGAGCGGAAGCCGATGTGATTATCGCCACGCGCAATTTCGAGCTCCTCTTCAGCAGGGAAGAGTCGCCTCACCTGCTCGAGAGCTTTTGGCGGCACGATCAGATCACTTGCCGGTGCGTTAGCCGACTCGATCGGAATATCCATCTTGGCGAGACGGTGACCATTCGTCGCAACCATACGCATCCGATCGGGTCGAAGCTCCCACAACACACCATTCAGAATAGGCCTGCTTTCCTCAGTCGAAACAGCAAATGAGGTGTGAGAGATAAGCTGCTGAAGATCACCCGAGCGAATTCTCCAACTCTCATTGAAACGCACTGAGGGAAATGTCGGAAACTCATCACGCGGTAGTCCAAGCAGCTTGAATCGGGATCTGCCGCAATCCAGAGTCACCCGCTGTTCCCCGACTGCAGCAATCTTCACGGGTGCTGGCGGGAGCTCTCGCGCGATCTCGCTAAGCTTTTTAGCCGGGATAGTTACTGCACCGCTCGCATCTACATCAGCCATCACTTCCGTACTGACAGCGATATCGAGGTCGGTACCGGAAAGTTTTATCCCCTTGTCCGTCGTCTCGAGAAGGATGTTGGCCAGGACAGGCAGGGTGGTTTTTGCCGGAATGCTGGCCGCTACCGCGGCCAGTCCTTCCTGGAGCTTTTCCCGGGAGATCGTGAAGCGCATTCCTTCCCCTGTGGAGTTCCGGTGGGTTCTAAGTAGTCTCTTTTAAGAGACTTGAACTAGTAGTGGTAGCAGGTTCTGTGGACTCTCGTGGAATGGGTCTAACTTACGAGTGGAGTGGGCTTTCCGCTACGCCGGGTGATGTTGTATCCAATGTTGGTAAGCGCCAGCTGTGGGAACTTTGATCGAAGGTGCTAGGATGCTTTTATCGTTTCCACACGTGGAGCTGACCGAAAGCTGAAGTTTTCCAGATGACTGCGTAAACGATTAATTCGATTCTTGAGTCCTGGATCTTCAGTGATGGTTTGCTGCACCTTTTCGAGACTGTGGATGACGGTAGAGTGATCACGACCACCGAAAGCGTTTCCAATTTCCACAAGCTGGGTGGAAAGAAGCTCTCGGGTCAGGTACATGGCGATCTGGCGGGGCGTGGTAAGAGTCTTTGTTCTCGTCTTCGAGCGGAGCCCATCCACTGTGACACCCCACTCCTTTGCTACTGCCTGCTGAATTGTCAGGATCGTCAACGATGCACTACCTCCCTGATCCATTCCTTCGATAGCGCGTAGCTTGTCGCGCAGCGCCTCGCGGGCGACATCAACCGTGATGTCCTTGTGCTTGAGTGAGGCATAGGCGAGCAGCTTGATTATCGATCCTTCGAGCTCTCGGACATTCGAGCGGACATGTTCAGCAATGAAGTGAATTACATCATCCGGAATCGTGAGCTCGAGACGATCGAGTTGCGCCTTCTGCTTGAGGATTGCGACTCGGTGCTCGAAGTCGGGGAGTCCGATATCTGCAACCATGCCCCATTGAAAGCGGCTGATGAGCCGTGCTTCGAGGCCGGCGATCTCTGAAGGCGGGCGGTCGCTCGTGAGCACGATCTGACGCCCAGCTTCATAAAGGGCGTTGAAGGTATGAAAGAATTCCTCCTGGGTTGTCTCCTTCCGGCCCTTGAGGAAATGAACATCATCGATCAGGAGGAGGTCAGTTTCTCGATAACGTCGGCGAAATTCTGCACCAGATCGATCGAGAATCGAACTGATGAGCTCGTTCATGAACTGCTCGGTTCCGACGTATGTGATCCTTGTGTTGGGGCTCCGCTGTAGCGTTTCGTGCGCAACCGCCTGCATAAGGTGGGTCTTACCGAGGCCGGTGTCTCCGTAAATGAAAAGTGGATTATAGACTTTGCCTGGTGCCTGACTAACGGCATGTGCGGCAGCGGCAGCCAGCTCGTTGGATTTGCCAATGACGAAGAGGTCGAATGTGTATCTCTCGCTTAATGGCGTCGAACTGCTTCCATTCTGTGTGGGAAGTGGCTTTGCTGGCGTGGCCGGGGGACTTACGAAAAAGTCCATTTGGGTCCGCTTCTTTCGCTCCTCATGGACTCTGAATACCACATTTAAGGGATGACCCAGGACAATCGGGGCATAGCTCGACAGTAGCTCGGCATGCTTTGAGTCGTTCCAGTCGGCGGTGAATTGATCAGGAGCGCCGACGAAGAGAGTACCGCCTTCAAGTGACAGCGCTTCGGTGGGTTCAAGCCATGCCTGAAAAGTTTGGTAGGGGAGCTCCTGCCGAGCGCGATCAAGGAGGCGTTTCCAAACTTCCGCAGGACTCAAGGACATGACGCGCTACCCTAGCCGATTTATGTGGAAAAGTCAAACTACACCATCTGCGAATCAGTTTACCTGCCTTGAACTATCTTCAATGGTGGAATAGTTTTACCGGCTCGATCGCAGCTGCTGGTCTCTTTGGTTTCTGGAGCATAGTGATGGGCAAGCCGACGTACCGTCCCCGCAACAAGCGCCGTATCCGTACCCATGGTTTCAGGTTGCGTATGGCTACTAAATGGGGACGTGAAGTTCTTAGCCGCCGCCGGAAGAAAGGGCGGAAACGGCTCACGGTTCAACTACCGACGAAATACGCCGGAGCCTAGCACCCTGAGGTTTCCTCGTCGGCTACGGCTGACGAGCGAGACCGATCTCGAAGTTGTCAGACGTACAGGGAAGCGGATCCAAACCGAGCACCTCGAAGCTCGGGCATCTGCTTCCCTGTTGCCGCATCCACGGGTTGGGATTGTCGTTCCCAAGCATCGACGCAGAATCGTTGACCGAAACCGGGTAAAGCGGCGCCTGCGTGAGCTCGTCAGAACCAGATTGCTCCCGAATCTGGATCTTCGGATCGATCTGCTGATTCGTGCTAAACCTGACGCGTACAACGCAACTTTTCAGGACTTGGCAGTCGATGTGGTTTCCATCGGTCAGTGGGCAGCTGCCGTCTCTAGCTAACAATGCGATCTCTCTGCGTGCTGCTGATACGAGGTTACCAGGTCGGTATTTCCCCGCTACTACCGGCCAGCTGTCGCTATTATCCGACTTGTTCTGCCTATGCGCTCGAGGCGTTCGAGCGATATGGCGTGATTAAAGGATTCCGTCTAAGCATCATGCGAATCCTTCGCTGCCACCCATTTCGGGCAGGCGGCTACGACCCGGTACCCTGATGGATAAGCGTTTCTTCCTCGCACTTTTCCTGTCGCTGATCGTCATAGCGCTCTCGCAGCTGCTCTTTCCTCCGCAGAAGCCAAAACCAGGCGTGCGACAGGCTGCGGCCGATTCGACAGCGGAATCAACGACTGCGGCTTCGACGACGCCTCTGGCGTCAGCAAAGACTTCGACGCAACAAGCAGCGGTCGCTCCGCCCGCGGCAGGTGACACGAGCGTGTCGCGGAACGTCGCGAGCACAGTTGCCATTGCGGCTGAGACGACGAGCGTCGCAACGCCAAAGGCGACGTATCACTTCAGTAGTGTCGGGGCAACGCCGGTCTCTGCTGTCATCAGTGACTACACGAACCGATCCGCCGCCCACAGCCTAGTTGACCTGGGAATACCGAAATCACCGCTGCTCGGCTACCGGCTGATAACGCCGCGTGACACGATCGACCTTTCAACGGTGCCGTTTACTCTGCGCCGGACCGCTGATGCAAAGGGTGATCAGACACTGACTTACTCGGCTACCGTTGGCAATGTCGGCGCCGAGATAACGTATCGGATCTCGGCGGACACAGCTGCCAGCTATGTAATGAGAGTGGAGGGTCAGGTTACGGGCGTCCAGTCACCGACTTATCTAATCACCGAGCTGCCGAGAACATTGCACCCGACTGAGGCGGATACGGTTGGTGACCGACGGACCCTCGCATACAGCTTCAAGCCGCAGCGCGATCATGCAAAGAGCGTGTTGTTCGGGAGTCTGGATCCCGGAGAGAAAGCGCTGGAGACCGGCCCACTGAGCTGGGTTGCCATCAAGAACAAGTATTTCGTCGTCGGTATCCTTGCGCCCGCCAATGGAACGCAATTCAGCGAAGCGACCCTAACCGGCGGACCGCGGACATCGAAGATCGCGACAGTTGCATCCGCGAGCGTCGTCGAGGAGCTACACAACGGCAAATTCGCCTTCGATATCTACGCTGGACCGCAGGAATCCCAGCGGATGATACGCCTGGGCAGAGATTTCGACCACGTGAATCCATATGGGTGGCGCTTTCTCCAGGGGATCGTGCACCCGATCGCTTCGAAGGTCATTCAGGTCGTGCTGTGGATGCATCATCGGCTGAACCTCAGCTACGGCTGGGTGCTCGTCATCCTCGGGGTGCTGGTGCGGCTGGCGCTCTGGCCTCTGAACCAGAGCACGATGCGCTCGAGTCTGCGCATGCAGGAGCTACAGCCGAAGCTGGCTGCGGCGCAGAAGAAATACAAAGATCCGGTGCAGCAGCGCGAAGCAATCATGAAGGTCTACCACGATGCCGGTGTGAGTCCGTTTGCCGGGCTCACAGGATGTCTTCCAGCATTGCTGCCAATGCCGATCTTATTCGCGCTGTTCTTCGTGTTTCAGAACACCATCGAATTCCGAGGGGTGTCGTTCCTCTGGCTGCACGACATCTCCATCAAGGACCCCTATTACATCCTGCCGCTGTTGATGGGGGCATCGATGTACATCCTCTCATGGATTGGAATGCGTAATGCTCCTCCAAACCCACAGGCGAAGATGATGGGGTACATGTTTCCGGTGATGATGACGGTAGTGCTGCTCAATCTGGCATCGGGCCTGAACCTGTACTACACGGCGCAGAACATTGCCGCGCTGCCGCAGCAATGGCTGCTGGCGAAGGAGCGGGCCAAAGCACGGCCAGCCGGCTGACGGAAGGAGGGGAAGATGCTGCGTGTCACTTACATTGGTCACGCAACGCTACTAATTGAGATCGGCGGCCGCCGCATCCTTACCGACCCGAATTTCGATGAGGCTCTGGGCAAATTCCTGCCGAGGGTGAGCGCGCCCGGCATCGCCTTGTCCGAGCTTCCGAAGCTGGACGCGATCCTGCTGACCCATGCGCACGCCGATCACCTGTCCTTTCGAACGCTGGACAGCCTACCCGCCGACATCCCGTTATTCGCGCCGTCGGTCATCGCCAAATGGCTGCGCAAGCAAGGCTACAAGCACGCCGTCGGGGTCACGGCGGGCGAGGAAATCGCGCTCGACGGATTGAAGATCTACACGGCGGCAGCGACCCATAAGGGGAATCGATACGGCGTGGATCGCTGGAGAAGCGATGCCAATATGTATCTGATGGATACTAATAAGGTGTCCTGCTTCTTTGCCGGCGACACGGCACTTACGCCGACGACGACCCACCTTGTCGATAATCAGCTGCGGAACGACGGACGAGAGCTGGATCTGGCGCTACTGCCGATTGGTCATGCGCCGTGGTGGAAGCCGGGATTTCGCAAAGGCCACCTCACCAGCAATGACGCTCTGGCGCTCTTCGAGCGCCTCAGGGCCAAGTATTTCATTCCGTACCACTGGGGCACTTTCAACCATGTGACGTCAACAGCATTCGACGCGATCGAGCGGTTGCGGGCAACCCTCGAGGATCATCCGCTGCATCCGGCAGTGAAGATACTGGAGCCGGGCAGCGCATTTGCGCTTCCAACCAAAAGCGCGTGACATCTCGTGGTTCCATCGCGGGAGATAGCGCCCGCGACACCATCGTAGCGTTGGCCACTCCTCCCGGTCGTGGTGCGATCGCGGTAGTGAGACTCAGCGGGCCTGGAGCATTCGACATAGCAGCACGTCATGTGCGGAGCTGGCCGCCGGAGCCGCGGCGTCCCCACCTCTCCGACATCGTCTCCCATGATGAAAAACTGGATGAAGCGCTCGTGACCGTGTTTCCGTCGCCGAACTCGTTTACGGGGGAGGACACCGTCGAAATTTCCACCCACGGCGGCCATCTGGTTCCGGCGACGGTTGCAGCGGCGCTGACTTTATCGGGAGCACGGCAGGCGCTGCCGGGTGAGTTTACGCGCCGGGCGGTGCTGAACGGCAAACTCGATGTGCTGCAAGCGGAAGCAATTGGTGACCTCATCGACGCCCGCTCCCACGCGATGCAGAAAGCTGCACTCGGCCAGCTTGACGGCGGTTTGTCGAACCGCCTGGCCGAGTTGCGGAAGCAGCTCCTGGAGCTCGAATCCCTTATTGCCTACGATGTCGATTTTCCGGAGGAAGACGACGGTCCTGTCGCACCTGCCAGGATCGAGCGTGCTACAGTCGTCATTCTCAAGTCGCTATCGTCGCTGCTGGCCACCGTGCCAATTGGTGAGCTCGTTCGAGAGGGAGCGCTGGTTGTAATTGCCGGCCCGCCCAACGTTGGAAAATCGTCCCTCTTCAATGCCCTGCTCGGCCGCTCCCGCGCGATCGTTACCGAAATTCCCGGGACTACCCGCGATGCTCTGGAAGCCGTCGTCGATACGGGAAGGTGGCCGATACGCTTGGTCGACACCGCGGGTCTGCGCGATACCGATGACCAGCTGGAGAAGCTGGGGATTCAGGTAAGTGAGCGTTACCTGTCGGCTGCCGATCTCGTACTCGCCTGTGCCGACGATACAAGCATTCTGCGGGCGCTCACAGAAGCAATCGCTCGGCACACCGAAGGGCCAGTCATCGGGGTCCGGACCAAAGCGGATTTAGTAGCTGAGGGTGACCAAATTGGAGAATCGGGCTCACTCTGGATCAGCGCTCATAGCGGTGCCGGACTATCGCAGCTGACGAAGGCCATCGACCGTGCCATCGATTCGCGCCAGTCATTTGGCGTCGATGCTCCGATGCTGACCACGGCGCGGCACCGAAATGCCGTTGAGACCGCCTACGCGGAAGCTGCGGAGTTCGAGCGCGTATGGAGGGAGGAGAAGCTTCCGGTCACGGTCGCTGCTGTCCATCTGCGGACGGCGGTCGTTGCTCTCGAGGAGCTGGTGGGAAGCATCGAGATCGAGGATGTCCTCGATCGAGTGTTCAGCTCCTTCTGTGTCGGAAAATGAGCTCAGGCTGAAGCGGCTGCAGAGTCGGCAATCGAAGTGATCTCCGCGGCGCTCGCCCGTACTGCCCACGGCAAGCCGCGGGCGTTGACGGCAGACTCGACCATTTTTGTGCCGAGGAAGTAACCGCTCCGCTCCGGGAAGACATGCCGGTCTACGGTTCGCGCGTCGTCGCTCATTCCGCCGGAGAGATACCTCAGGCGCAGACCAAGGCCGGCGCGATCGAGATCGTTGGCAAGAGCACGCGTCATCACGGGCTCAAGCTCTCTGACGCTCGCATACTCGCGGCGGGTGTACCCGTAGTATTCCCACGCTGCGTGGCCGGGACTTACGGCCCGTGATGCAATGGTCGCCAATCCTTCGTTGATCATCAGCTCGCGCAAGGTCGCGCGGCGACCGGTCTCCCAGTAGGAGTAGTACCCGCCGACGTCATCGATCAGCTGTTTCATCTCACTGCGACTGGTGGGCGAGGTATACCGTACGCAGTGGGCTATCTCGTGGCCGAGCCAGAGGGGAATCAACTCCGGGTCAAGCCCGAGGCCCTGAGTTTCCGGGTTGGTGACGCTGGTGAAATGCTCGAGGCAGACGAAAGCGATGCCCTTTCCGTCGACGACGAGCTCACCAGCGTTGGCTGCTCCGACTCCCACCATGAGAACGACGTCGATATCGGTGTCCGTTTCGAGAAGGGAACGGCACTGTTCTTCGGTATTTCTTGCCAGAGAGACGACGTCGATTCTCTCGAGCATTGTTCGCAGGTCTACGCGGCTCGCAAGTGCGGCAGAGCGAACGACTTCCAGAAAATGTGGTCCTGCCGGATCCAGGACGTAATTGTGCCAGTAGGCTTCTAGGAAGCGGCGGTGGGTTTCGAAGTAGCGGAGATAGGCGGCGACACGGTCTGTACTGTTATGAACTGCGAAGAAGTCAGGCAGTAGGTTGATGAGCATCAACGACCAGGTCGCGGGGTGGGGAGCCAGTCGCGTTTTTGCGATGCGAGAAGATACAATCGACCCAAACTCACAACAAGACCGATCTCCTTCAGGAGATTTTTAAAATCATGGCACAAATATTCCCTATCTCTTTTCGCGGGGTTCGAAAGAGCGACAGGAGGGGTAGCCATGACAACGCTGCGTCAGATCGAGCTACGTTGTCCCGTGTGTGACAACGAGTTCAAGTCTCAGAGCGTCGTCTCGACAAATGCGTTCGGCGGCAAGCGAACGGATTTTCACGAGCGCGCCGCCGGGACGCAGCCCCTCGCCTATCTCATCCACATGTGCAGTGGATGCGGGTATTCGGGTGGAGAAGCCGACTTCACTACTCCCACCGACGTCAGCCCCGTCCTCAAACAGCACGTTCTCACGGAGCTGGCTCCGCTCCGTCCCTCGCTCGTTTCCGGCTCGGAAAAGTATGAAGCGGCCGCGAAAGTCGCCCAGTGGCAGGGGATGGACTCACGGCATGTTGCCGATCTACTTCTGCGTGCTGCATGGTGCTGTGTCGACGAAGGCGACATAGAGGCTGAGCGTTATTACCGCCGGCTTGCTGCCTGGAAGTTCGAGGAGGCTCTTGCTTCGTATGATACGGTTCCACGTGAGGAGAGGGCGATACTCACGTACCTCGTCGGCGAGCTCTGGCGCCGGGTTGGAGATCTCAAGAAGGCGGCAACATGGTTTGACGTCGTCGAGGGCGAGATCACCGATCCGCAAAACCAGCAGTGGGTGATGGACGCGGCCGAGCAGCAGAGACTCAACCCGCGGGAGTGGTTCGGCTGACCTAACGGGTCCCGAAGAGTCGGTCTCCAGCGTCGCCGAGACCGGGCAGGATGTAACCCTGACCGTTGAGTTCGCGATCGAGCGCCGCGCAATAGATCTGCACGTCCGGATGCGCGGTAGTGAGGTGACGCACTCCTTCGGGTGCCGCCACCAGGCACAAAAAGCGGATCCGCGTGGCGCCAGCCCTCTTTAGCGATGACACCGCAGCGGCAGCGCTTCCGCCGGTAGCCAGCATCGGGTCGAGAAGAAAAAAGTCCCGCTCGGCGGTATCGCCCGGAACCTTGAAGTAGTAATCGACTGGCTGCAAAGTCCCGTGGTCGCGATACAGTCCGATGTGTCCTACACGCGCAGAAGGAACCAGCCGGAGAATTCCCTCGACCATGCCGAGCCCGGCGCGAAGGATCGGTACGAGGGTGAGCTTCTTTCCGCTGATGTGCCACCCTGTCGTTGCTTCGAGAGGGGTGTCGACGGAACGCGGCTCGAGGCTCAGCTCACTGGTTGCCTCGTATGCCATGAGCATCGCGATCTCATCGACCAGTTCCTTGAAATGCTTGGTCTCGGTCTGCTTGTCGCGAAGGATGGTCAGCTTGTGCTGAACAAGCGGATGCCGGATAATAGTCAGCGAAGGGAATTCCTCGACACGCTCGATCATCTTGCTCCGGGAATTCGCACATCGACGCGGTTGGTGCTCACGGGCTCATAATCTCTAATCCCTGATGAAAGAATACCAGGCTGTGGTGGTCAAGCTCACGCGCCATACGCGTGAAGACGAGGACACCCTGACAGATCTGCTGAATGAGCGCAGTAGAGGGGGTTGGGAGCCGGCGCTGATGTCCCAGGACGGAGACCGTCTCACGATCTTGTTTCAGCGTGACGCCGTAGCAGAAGGCTAGCCGTTTTGGAGATAACCTTCGTCGGCGCCGCGCGGGAGGTGACGGGCTCGTGCCACCTTCTGCGCGTGAACGGGCACACGGTTGCGCTCGACTGCGGAATGTTTCAGGGCCGCAGGCAGGAGTCGGCAGAGAAGAATCGCGAGCTACCGCTGCCGATCGGTGAGCTCGATGCCGTCGTGCTGTCACATGCGCACATCGACCACTCCGGACGGCTCCCCTATCTGATCGCTCATGGGTACTCAAAAACCATCTGGGCGACCGCTGCGACAAGGGATCTCTGCGCGATCATGCTCGCAGACTCGGCGCACATTCAGGAAAAGGATGCCGAGTTCCTCGCCAAGCGTCACAAGGACTTCATCGAGCCGCTATACGGGATGCGACACGCGGTGCGGACGATGGAGCTGATGAATGGGGTGCCTTACAATCGTTTTTTCGACGTCGTCCCGGGAGTGCGGGCGAGTTACGTCGACGCCGGCCACATACTTGGCTCGGCGTCGGTACTCCTGGATTGTACCGAGAACGGCAGGACGAAACGGCTGGCATTTTCGGGGGACATCGGCCGCAGTGGTCTGGCGATCGTGCGCGAGCCGACGCCTCCGGATGGTGCTGATGCCATGATCATGGAGTCAACCTACGGCAATCGCGATCACGAATCCGTAGATGGGGCGCGGGCCCAACTTGCGAAGGTGGTACGAGAGACCGCGGCGCGTGGAGGCAGAGTTCTAATCCCGGCTTTTGCTGTCGGCCGCACCCAGGAAATGATCTACGTGCTCCACGGCCTGGCCCGGGAGGGAGCGATACCGGCGATTCCGATCTACGTGGATAGTCCGCTCGCAATCGATGCCACGACTGTATTTGAAATGCATCCGGAGAGCTTCGATCGTTCTGAGGAAATGGTCCAGAAGGCGAAAGACCTGTTTCAGTTCGATCTACTCCACTATACCCGCGACGTCGAAGAATCGAAGGCACTATCGCGAGCCCGCGGGCCGATGGTAATCATCGCTGCATCGGGCATGATGGAGAACGGCCGCATACTTCATCATCTGGCGCAGGGTGCAAGCGATCCGAAGAACACCATCCTCGTTGTCGGGTTTCAGGCGGAGCACACCCTCGGCCGCCGGGTTGTGGAGCGCGCGCCGATCCTCCACATCTTCGGTGATGACGTGCCCCTGCATGCGCGGGTGGAGGTCATCGATGGCTACAGCGCACACGCGGACCGCACGGAAATGACGAACTGGCTCGGCCGGGTCAAGGAGAAATCGCCGGGGCTGGGCCCGATCTGGCTGGTCCACGGTGAGGCGGAAGTGCAGGATGAGTTCAAGGCGAGCCTGATCTCGAAAGGCTATTCGGTGGAATGCCCCGAGCCACGCACGACGCATGCGTTCTAAAGTAGTTTCCGACCAATGGCGCGGATTGCAAAAGCGAAGGCCAAGGCACAGCGAGCTGTAAAGTTCATTCGACGTCTGCTCACCCTTCTGGTGGCGCTGTGCGTTGGGATATGGCTGGTATCTGCAGCCGCCGTACTGATATGGAGTTCCAGGGACGAGGCGAGGCCGGCGGAAGCAATCGTCGTACTCGGCGCAGCCCAGTATGCGGGAAGACCCTCACCCGTGCTGCGAGCCCGCCTCGATCACGCGCTCGATCTATGGAATCGGCACCTCTCCTCATTGCTTATCCTGACAGGTGGAACGGGCGCGGGCGACATCACCAGCGAAGCGGCTGTAGGTCGCAAATACGCTAAAAGGCACGGGGTCCCTGACAGCGCGATTCTGGAAGAGAACGCGGGCCGTACGACGAGTGAGTCGATGCGCGCGGTGGCGGGCATGCTCGAGGCGAGGGGACTCCAAACCGCGCTTCTCGTGAGCGATCCGTTTCATATGCTGCGGCTGCGGATTCTCGCGCGGCGGTTTGGTTTTACGCCGTACACTTCGCCTACGCGCACGAGCCCCATCTCCCCGAATCGGGAAGCACGCTGGAAGTATATCTTTAGCGAGTCGATCAAAGCACCGCTCGCCTTCTTTTTCGAGAGGAAGTTGTGAAGAGGATCCATCTATTAGTAGCGCTGGGCTACTTACTAGCGACTGGCGCAACCGTCTCCGCGGTCAATGCTCAAGGAACCCCGAGGATCAAGTTCGAGAAGTACACACTGCCCAACGGTCTGGAGGTGATCCTTCACGAGGACCACTCAACTCCAATAGTGGCAGTCGACACGTGGTACCATGTCGGCTCCGGCGACGAACAAGTCGGCCGCACCGGGTTCGCGCACCTGTTCGAGCACATCATGTTCATGGGCTCGCAACACGTACCAGTGGGTGCCTTCGACCAGATGCTAGAAGCGGCGGGCGCCGACAACAATGGCTCGACAACCGAGGACCGCACCAACTATTACGAGACGCTGCCGTCAAACGCGTTGCCGCTGGCGCTTTGGCTGGACTCTGATCGGATGGGGTTCCTGCTGCCGACGATGGATCTGGCAAAAGTGAATCTGCAGCGTGATGTCGTTAAGAACGAGCGCAGACAACGGGTCGACAATCAACCGTATGGAAGAGCAGACGAAGTAATCCTCGCCGCCCTATACCCCAAGTCTCACCCGTATTCGTGGCCTGTCATAGGCTCGATGACGGATCTGAGCGCCGCATCGCTGACAGACGTACAAAACTTCTTCAAGACGTATTACGCTCCCAACAACGCGACTCTCGCCATTGCGGGCGACTTCAACCCGGATTCGGTCAAGAAGATGGTGGCGCAGTATTTCGGCAGCATCCCGCGGGGGCCGGCAGTCAAGCGGAGAACGACGGTACCAGCGGTAGTCATTCCCCGTGACACCTTTCTCGTGCTCGAAGACAAAGTACAACTGCCGAGGCTGTTTTACACGTGGCACTCCGTGAAGGGCTTTGCTCCCGATGACGCAGCGCTCGATATCCTGGCGCAGGTAGTTGCCAACGACAAGAACTCGCGCTTGTACAAGAAGCTCGTGTATGAAATGCAGATCGCCCAGAATGTGCGGGCGTATCAGGATGGATCGAGGCTCGATGGCAAGTTTCAGATCGATGTCACGCCAAAACCGGGGCAGAAGGTTGCCGACATCGATCACATCGTCGAATCGGAGATAAGCAACGTCATCAAGAACGGCGTCACTCAGCGGGAGCTGCAGCGCGCGCAGAATCTCTACAAGGCGAGCTTCCTCAACCGCCTGGCGAGCGTGCTTGGCAAGGCAGAGGTTCTGAATTCATACAATTACTTCGTCGGGAACCCCGACTACGTGCAGCAGGATGCCGCACGCTACGAGCGGGTGACTACCGCTGATGTGCAGCGTGTAGCGAGGACATACCTCGGCCGTCCGAAGATCGTACTAACCGTCGTTCCAGAGGGAAAGAAAGACATGATGTTGACTGCAAGCGGAGGTGGCCGATGAAGGCGCTAGCAATTGCCGGCATGATCGGTATGGCGACGGTGTCGGTGGTTCAGCCGGCTACTGCCCAGCAGGGAACCTTCGATCGGAGCAAGCCACCCGAGCTGGGGCCGCCGCCGCGTGTATCGCTGCCGCCGATCATTACCAGACAGCTCGCGAACGGGCTCAAGCTGCTGATCGTGGAGCAGCATGAGCTTCCACTCGCTGATTTTGTGTTGCTCGTGGGGAGCGGAAGCACCGCTGATCCCGCCGGCAAACCGGGCATTGCGAACCTCACCTCGCAAATGCTCAGGGAAGGAACTACCACCAGGAAGAGTCTCGAGATTGCGGACCAAATCGCCTTTCTCGGCATCAACTTGTCACCCAACAGCAGCTGGGAATCCAGCACGCTGTCACTCCACACTCCGACCGCCCAGCTGGACAGCGCGCTCGCGCTGTTCGCCGACGTCGCTTTGCATCCGTCGTTTCCGGCGAACGAGTTCGATCGGATCAAGAAGACGCGCCTGACCGAGCTGCTGCAGCTCCGCGATCAGGGACCAGCTATCGCCAACCTCGCATTCCCGGCAATCATTTACGGGAGCGCGCATCCGTACGGCATTCCTTCGATCGGAACGGAAGCTTCGGTGGAGTCGCTCACGCCCGCCGATCTGCAGACGTATTACCAGGCGAACTTCAAGCCGAACAATTCGACGTTGATCATCGTCGGTGATGTAAACGCAGCGCAGATCGAACAAAAGATCAACAGCCTGTTCGGATCCTGGCAGCCCGGCACGGTTCCGACCGTAAACTATGGGGAGCCTGCCAAGGCAGCAGCTACGACCATCTACCTGATCGACAAGCCCGGTGCGGCGCAGTCCTCATTTCGAATCGGAGCCGTCGGCGTTCCGCGTTCGACGAAGGACTATTTCGCTCTCACGGTCATGAACACGATCCTGGGTGGGTCATTTAGTAGCAGGCTAAACCAAAATCTGCGTGAAGCCCGCGGCTTTACCTATGGAGCCGGCTCGCGGTTCGATATGCGTCGACAGGCAGGCCCGTTCCTCGCGAGCGCCGAAATCGTGACAGCGAAGAGTGACTCTGCGCTGATAGAGTTCATGAAAGAGCTGAACGGAATCCGCCAAGACGTGCCGTCGAGCGAGCTATCACGCGCGAAACGGTATCTACAGCTCCAGCTGCCCGGCAACTTCGAAACGACGCAGGAAATTGCAGCAGCATTGGTACCGGTGGCGCTTTACGGCCTGCCACTCGACTTCTATAACAACTACGTCCAGAACATCGAGAATGTCACTGAGGCGGACGTTGCGCGGGTTGCCCAGCAGTACATCAATCCGGGGTCGCTGGCAGTGGTCATCGTCGGCGACCGAAAGACCATTGAGCAAGGCCTGAGAGCTCTGAACGTCGGACCAATCTCGATCAGGGACATCACGGGAAAGCCGATCCAATAGGAAATCGGGCTGATACAAGGAAGGCGCGACGATGGTTGTCGCGCCTTTTTTACGCCACTGTTGGGTGGGGCATTCGGTGCAGAGAGCGCATCAACCATTGCCAGTACTCCGCGCCCGCAATCTCGGCGACGTCATTGTGACCGGCACCGTCGACCATCAGCAGCTCACCCTTGTGCCTCGCGGCCTGGTACACCTCCAGCCCCATCCTGAATGGCACGATCCGATCGCGGCGGCCGTGCGCGACGGAGACCGGCACGTCCAACTCGGCGACGGCTCTCGGGGTGTCGAAATGAATCCGCGAGATCGCCCGCCACGCCAGCGTGACAGCCGGGGTCGCGATCAGCCTTGCCATTGCCCTCGCGGACGTGAATGGGGACTGGAGTATCAATGCTGCGGGTGGGTGGACCTCCGCCAGCTCCGTCGCGATAGCGCTGCCGAGGGAATGGCCGAAGTACACCAGCCGCGACCTTTCGATGCCAAGTATGATTCTCAGATAATCGTATGCGGCGCGGGCGTCGAGCTTGGTGGTCTGATAACTCGGAACACCTCCCAACGACATGTAGCCTCTGTACTCGGCGAGAAAGACCGCGAACTCGGTGTGACGCTGGACGAGCCGAGCCCACTCGATCTGCCACGCCGAGAGGTCCGCGTTTCCGTGGAAGCAGAGCAGCACTCCGCGGGCGTTCTTCGGATCGCCGATCACGTAGCCCATCAGTCGCTGTCCGTCGAGGGCCTCGTACACTACACGGCCGGTTTCCGGAGCTGGCTCGGTGAGCCGCGGCGGCTGAAACAGGATTCGCTCCTGGAGTCGCCAAAGCAGCAGAAGGGCGGTGATCAGGGCGGCCGCAACGGCGAGTACCGCGATCATGCGTGGAACTCGAGGGGGTTCCAGTGGCTTTGCATGGCGGGCAATTTACGACAATGCGGATTCCGGTTGAAACGTTCGTCCTCGACAACGGCCTGTTTGTAACGCTCTCGGAAGATCACACTGCTCCGATCGTGGCAGTGAATCTCTGGTATCACGTCGGGTCGGCGAACGAAAAACCGGGAAGGACCGGGTTCGCGCATTTGTTCGAGCACATGCTCTTTCAGGGCTCGGCCCACGTTGGATCGAATGAGCATTTCGAGTTGATTCAGCGCGCTGGCGGAACTCTCAACGGCTCGACATGGCTCGAACGCACGAACTATTTCGAGACTGTTCCGTCCAATGAGCTGGCTCTCGCGCTCTGGCTCGAAGCCGATCGCATGGGCGAGCTGCTCCCGGCGATGACGCAGGAGAAGCTGGACACCCAACGCGACGTGGTGAAGAACGAACGTCGTTGGGCGGTGGACAATCAGCCTTACGGCACAATGCTGGAAAAATTGCAGGAGCTGGTTTTTCCACCCTCGCATCCTTTCCATCACTCGCTCATCGGCTCGATGGAAGATCTGTCGGCGTCGTCGCTGGACGATGTCGCCCAGTTCTTCTCAACCTACTACAGTCCGGATAATGCAGTCCTTTCGGTCGCCGGCGATTTCGATCCGCGTGAAGCTCGCCGGCTGATCGGCGAGTATTTCGGCCCAATCCCGCGGGGGAAAGGGAGACCGCCGCTTCCACCGATGACGCTACCGCCAATTTTTGGGATGCGGCTACGGGAGGTGGTTTACGACAATGTGAGCCTCCCCCGACTGTTCATGACATTCCGCTCGCCGGTGTTCGGGGCCGAGGAATATTACGATGCCAGCGTTGCGGGAGCCGTGCTCGGAATGCGCAAAGGAAGTCGCCTCCAGCGCTCTCTGGTCAGAGGCAGGCAGGTGGCTGCCGATGCCGGGGCGTTCACATTCGATCTCGCGAAGGGAACCGATCTGCTGGTCGTCGATGTCACTGCCCGCCCCGAGGTATCTGTCGCACAGCTGGAAGAAGAGGTCGACAGGGAGATCGATCTCTTCCATCGCGATGGGGTGACGCCGAGAGAAGTATCCCGCGCGATAGCGCTCATCGAGACTGATTTGGTAACGTCGCTTCAGTCAGCGGGCGAGCGAGCGGACAGGCTCTCGATGTTCGCGACATTCTTCAAACGGCCCGAACTAATCAACGAGCAAGTAGACCGCTATCGCGCGGTAAGCACCGATTCCGTGAATGCGCTGATTGCCAATCGCTTCGGCCAAGAGAATCGGGCGAGCCTTCTCTATATCCCCCACGAAGACGCCGAGTCGGAGACAGCGCTGGCAGTTGCCGCAGGGACTGCCTGATGGTTGCAACCCTACGCCCGGTCGCCGGACCTCCACGTCGCTACCACTTTCCGGAGTTCCATCAGGAAGTTCTTCCTGGCGGCATCAGGCTCGTCACCGCTCCAGTGACCAAGCTTCCGATCGCGACCGTATTGGTGATAATCGACGCCGGATCGGTGAACGATCCACCCGGTAAGGAAGGCGTTGCCGCGCTAACTGCGGGGGCGCTGCTCGAGGGGGGTGAAGAGATGGACGGCGCCGCGATTGCCGAAAGATTTGAACAGCTCGGCACATCGGTCGAATCCGGTGCCGACTGGGACAGCGCCTTCATCAAAATCACGACGTTATCGGATCGTCTGGAAGCCGCGACGACGCTGCTCGGAGAGACCATCAGCAGCCCGGCGTTTCCAGAGCGCGAAGTCGAAAGATTGAGGGCTGAGCGTCTTGCCGAAATCCTGCAACTGGAGACCGAACCGCGGGGCCTGGCCGACGAAAAATTCAGTGAATTTCTCTATGCGCCTGATTCGCGTTATTCCAAACCGGAGGATGGGAGCAGCGAGAGTGTCGGTGGATTGTCGCGCGCTGATGTAGAGAATTTTTACGCGGTGAGGTATCGAGCCGGAGCCACAACGGTGGTCATAGCCGGTGATATTTCGCCGGATCGTGCGCGCGATCTCGTCGCCCGAGCTTTTACGCGCTGGCATCCAGGGACCCCGGCCGCCGCCAGCGTCATAACGACTCCGAGGTCTGTTGTCCGCAGTCTCCACATCGTCAACAAGATCGATGCGCCTCAATCGGAGCTGAGAGTCGGCCACGTCGGCCTACCCAGAAAGAATCCGGATTTCTTTTCTGTTCTTGTAATGAACGCAGTTCTGGGCGGATTGTTCGGGTCGAGGATCAATCTCAACCTGCGGGAGGCTCACGGATACACCTACGGTGCCTCGTCGTATTTCGATTGGCGGCGTGGGAAGGGTCCTTTCGTGGTATCAACTGCTGTCCAGAGCGAGGTCACGGCGCCCGCGCTGCGGGAAATTCTCCACGAGGTCGAGCGGATCCGCGCGGAGCCGATAGCGGATGGCGAGTTGTCGCTGGCCCGGGACTATCTGGAAGGAGTTTTTCCGATCCGGTACGAGACTACCGCTGCAATTGCATCAGCGCTGGCAACGCTCATCGTCTACGATTTGCCCGACGACTATTACGAGTCGTATCGGAGAAATGTGCGCGCGGTATCGGCCGAAGACGTTCTCAGAGTGGCCCGACAGCACCTGCATCCGGACCAGCTGCAGACGGTGGTCGTCGGTGACGCGCCGGTCATAAGGCAGACAGTCGGCGACCTCCCGCTCGGCGATCAGCGGGTCCACGGCGCCTAGCGTGCCCCGGAAGAAATCGGAAACCGGACAGATCGGTTCGAAAAGAATCTACACGGGCCGGATCATCTCCCTCGATCTGGACACGGTTCGATTTCCTGATGGATCGACAGGTGAGCTGGAAATGATTCGTCATCCCGGTGCGAGCGCGATAGTTCCGTTCCTCAGCGATCCGGGTGGCGACGACCCGCAGGTTCTCATGATTCGCCAGTATCGCTATGCGACGGACGGATACCTGTATGAGATCCCGGCGGGAAGGCTCGACAAGGCCGAGCAGCCGAGGGATTGCGCGATCAGGGAGCTAAAGGAAGAAACAGGATGCACAGCTGAGCAGGTGGTCCATTTGACTTCCATTTATACCACTCCCGGATTCACAGACGAGAAAATTCACATTTTCATGGCAACCGGTCTGGTAGCTGGAGAGACTAAACACGAGTCGGATGAATTTCTCGAGCTCGAACCGATGCTCCTCTCACGGGCGCTCGGAATGGTTGAGGCGGGGGAGATCACAGACGCCAAGACTGCTCTCGGGTTGCTCTTCGCCGCAGGGTTTCGCGCCGGCCATTAACCCTTCGAGCCAAATTGGCGTCTAATCAACAGAAGGACGCTGACATGTCATGCAAATAGGACAGTAGCCCAGAATCTGGACAAGCTCCAGCGTCGATGCA
Source organism: Gemmatimonadaceae bacterium (assembly GCA_035249045.1). Taxonomy (GTDB): domain Bacteria; phylum Gemmatimonadota; class Gemmatimonadetes; order Gemmatimonadales; family Gemmatimonadaceae; genus UBA4720. The sequence goes on from DATFGW010000162.1 coordinate 86,497, forward strand.
AACAGGCTAAGTCCTTATGTGATAGCTAGTTAGCTCAAGAGTGGATTGGGCATACGCCGTGCAATACATGGTTCGGGGGAAGGTTCCAGGGGAGATGTGCACGATTCTCTGTCGTGTCCGTCTCTCATATATAAGGAGATAGATATGGCTGACATCGTCCGTAAGCGCGTCGTAGCGGTCGAAGGACCGACAATCAGGGAACGTCTGCAGGCGATGGATGACTCAGCCGTCGTGACAGCATTTCTTGGCGGCGAAGAGCGTGCATTCTCAGAGCTGGTGACGAGGTATCAGACCCGTTTGCTGAACTTCGTCTATCGGACGATCGGGGACCGCGAAAAAGCCGAAGATCTCGTGCAGGAAGTCTTCATTCGCGTGTACCGTCACCTGCATCGTTTTGACCGCTCCAAGAAGTTCTCGACCTGGGTCTATACGATCGCCTCGAATCTCGCCAAGAACGAGCTGCGGAACCGCTCGCGCAATCCGCTGGTTCTCTTTCAAACGGTGCAGAAGAATTTCCAGGACGAGGATCGTCCTCTGCAGTTCGAGGATACCACTGCCCGGCCTGACGACATGTACCGGAAGCGTCACCTCCGGGAAATCGTCGAGGAGAGCGTTGCGAAGCTGCCCGAGCACCATCGGAACGTCTTCATTCTACGGGAGCTCGAGGGCAAGTCTTACGAGGAGATCGCCGAGATTACAGAGTGCAACCTTGGCACGGTCAAATCGAGACTGAACCGGGCCCGGAATTCGTTCGCGGAAATCATTGCTCCATACGTAGATTAGGTTCGCGGAATCGGGAACAGGTATCCAGCTGGTGGGTACCTGTTACCGAACCCCCAGCCTATCTCCATGGATTGTCGCGAGTTTTGTGAGCAGCATGTTGCCTATGTAGACGATACCCTCGCTGGTATCGAGCTTGTTCGCATGCAACGTCACATCGCCGAGTGTGAGAGCTGCGCGAAGCACGACGCGAAGATCCGTCGCGCGCTGCTACTCTTCAGGAACCTCCCCTCAATCGAGCCGTCAGCGGATTTTTCGCAGCGGCTCGAGGCGCGTATCAGACAGTGCCAGACCGATCACATCATGGCGGCGAGTCAGCGCAATCTGAGATACGGTGCCGTGGCAGCGACTTTGGCGAGCATTGTAATGCTCGGATACATCGGCACCACACTCTATGAGCGCGCGGCGACTCCGCGAGATCTGATCATGCCACCGGTGGTCGCCACTCTACCGGAGTCGGAGCTTACACCGCTTACAACTTCTACACCCGCGATCGTAACCTCGGTATCGGCAGGGCTTTCCATCTTCCCCGCGGCGCTCTTCGCCGAGCAGGCGCCGGTACGTTTCGCGCAGTCGAAGTTGGAGCTCACCGACTACACTCGGTAACGTCCAGGAGGCATCGGCGGTCGAGCAGACCGACCGTATATTTGGAGGATGTCCGCCTCCACATCCTCGCTCAAGACCCTCAGAGATGCGCTGAAGCGCCGTTCATTCGACGGCGCTTATTACATCCTTGGAGAGGACGAGTACCAGAAGGAAGACGCAGTCGGACAGCTCATTGAGGGAGCCCTGGATACGCCGGCGCGGGATTTCAATCTCGATGTGCGGAGAGCAAGTGAGCTCGACGCCGAAACGCTGGGAGTGCTGCTTTCCACTCCGCCAATGATGGCTGACCGCAGGGTGATCGTGCTTCGCGATGCTGCGTCGCTCAAAAAAGACGCTCGAAAGGTTCTCGACAACTATCTCCGGAAACCGGCATCCGATGCGCTGTTGATACTCGTGAACGGCGCAAACTCAAAACCGGATTCAGCGATTTCCGCAGCGACCACGCCTCTTCAGTTCGATGCGCTTACGGGGGATCGCGTGCCCCGCTGGATCGCGCACAAGGCCTCGACGGAGTTCGGGGTTGTCATAACCGAGTCGGCTATAGAGCTGCTGCAGGCAGCGGTTGGAAGCGATCTGCATCAGCTGGCCGGCGAGCTCGATAAGCTTGCGAGCTACGTAGAGGGCAACGGCAAGGAAGTCGGCGAGGACGCCGTCAGCGCAATTGTCGGCATCCGGCGCGGCGAGACCCAATCGGATTTTCTGGATGCTGTCGCCGACCGCAACGTGGGCCGCGCGTTGGAGCTGATTCCGCACGTGCTGGCGCAGCCGAAAACAACGGGCGTCTCGATCGTCATGGGATTGTCCACCCAGATGATCGCAATCGCCTGGGGTCGCGCCCGACTCGACGAAGGGATTTCCCGGGGCCGGCTTCCCCAGGAATACTTTGGTCTGCTCAAGGAAACAGGCGCCTTTACGGGGCGACCGTGGGGATCGGCGACCGCTGTCTGGGCTCGCGCCGCCGAGCGCTGGACGCGTGAGTCCCTGGATCGCGCGCTCGACACCCTTCTCGAAGCGGACGTCGCGCTCAAGGAGAGTCGGGTCTCATCTGAAGAGCAACTGCTGGCGAGCGTAGTTCTCAGCCTTTGCACTGCCGCTGAAACGGACGCTGCCGCGTGAGTCAATAGGAGAGTTGGATGCAGAGATGGATCGTTTTGTCGAGCATGTTGGTGGTTTCAGCCACAGGACTCGACGCACAGGCATCGGCCCGGCCAATCGACCCCGTTTTTACGAGGGCGCAGGCCCTGGTGAGTGATGGAAACGGCGCCGCCGGCCGTGCGCTGATTGACTCGATGATTGCGGCGACGCCTTCCTCCGCGCCGTTGTATCCCCAGGCCCTTTTCTGGCGCGCGTCGCTTGCAGCGAGCGCGGCGGATGCTGAAAGCGATTATCGCCACATCGTGGTTGATTACCCGCTGGCGCCGCAGGCCGAAGACGCACTACTTCGCCTTGCCCAGCTCGAGCTGGCGCGGGGTGATCGTGACGGTGCACTGGTCCATCTGCGGCGGATCCAGCGCGACTATCCGCACAGCAAGTCGCTTGGACGCGCGAGCTACTGGACCGCCCGGGTGCTGTTCGAGAAGAACGACATCCCTGCAGCCTGTGCGGCAAATGCGGCTGCGCTGTCACAATCTGATCCCGCCGAAGTCGAGCTGCGGAACCAGATTCAATATCAGGGACAACGCTGCCCAGCGGTTGCAACCGCGAATGTAACGGCGACTGCACAGCCAACCGAGCCGGCGCCCGTAGCAGCTGCGGCGCCAAAGGCTGCAAGCTCTACGGCCGTGCCAGTGCCTGCAGGTGAATCCGCGCAGCGGCCTTTGCCATCTTCCGTGGCCAACGACGTCAAACCGAGCATCGTCGATCCGGCAAAGGTGCCACAGCCAGAAAGGCCGGCAGCCGCCGTTGACATCGCTCCAGCGACGCCTGCCGCCACGCCAGCGGTTGAAGCCATCTATTCAGTCCAGGTTGCAGCTTACAGTCATAAGACCGATGCCGAGAAGCTCGCATCAACACTCAGCAATCGAGGTTATGCAGCGCGCGTCGATGGAATGGTTGCGCCGTTTCGGGTGAGAATCGGCCGCTACGCGACCAACGGTGAAGCAGAAGAGGCGTTGAAGAAGATCAAGGCGAAGCACATGGACGGATTCGTGGCCAGAGTAACCGAGCGGTGAGTCGCGCGGCATCAACTCCGTTGATGCAGCAGTACAGGGAGATCAAGTCGCGTCACCAGGACGCGATTCTGTTCTTCCGAATGGGCGATTTCTACGAGATGTTCTATGAGGACGCGGAAGTCGCGTCCAGGACCCTCGGCCTGACGCTCACGTCCCGGAACAATGGTGGAGCGAGCGAGGTTCCACTTGCCGGTGTCCCGGTCAAGGCGGCCGGCGAATATCTGCGACGGCTGGTCCAGCACGGATTCCGGGTCTCGATTTGCGAGCAGACCGAAGATCCGAGGCTGGCAAAGGGGATCGTCAAGCGCGAAGTGGTGGAGACGATCACGCCAGGCGCGGCTTTCTCCGACGATCTGCTCGACGGCGCTCGCAATAACTATCTGTGTGCATTGGCCCGTGCCGAATCGCGGGTAGGGATTGCCGCGGCGGACCTGTCAACAGGCGAGCTACGACTCACCATCGTTAGCGTCAGCGATCTGGAACCCGCGCTTTCCCGGTTCACCCCGCGCGAGGTGATCATCTCGCGGGGGGATGACCTCGGCAGATTCGTGAAAGGCCCCGCTGGTGAGGAAGGCCCGATGCTTACCGAGCGCGATCCCTGGGAATTCGACGCCAGCCTCGGCCGCGATCAGCTGATCGACCATTTCCGGGTGGCGTCGCTGGAGTCCTTTGGTATCGACGAGGGTCGTGACGCAGCTGCCGTCGGTGCAAGCGGCGCGCTTCTCCGCTATTTGCGCGAGCTCCAGCCCTCAGGAATTCTGCACCTGGCTCGGCCGAGGTTCGAGCGTCCGGACGGCATACTGCCTCTCGACGAGATGACGCGTCGCAATCTCGAGCTGACCGAATCGTTGCGCGGCGGTGAGACACCAGGGACTCTGCTCGGCGTCCTCGACCGCACTCTTACGCCGATGGGTTCGCGCCTGCTGAGACAATGGATCCTGGCACCACTGGTCGATCGAGCCGCAATCGAGGATCGACTGGATGCAGTCGCCTCTCTCGGCGACAACCTGCTGCGCTCGGCGTTGCGAGAGGCGCTGGATGGAGTGCGGGATGTCGAACGTCTTGCCGGGAAAGCGGCGGTAGGTCGGGCGTCACCGCGGGAGATGCGTGCGCTCGGCGATTCCATCGCCAGACTTCCGGCGGTGCAATCGGCTCTCGATCGCGCGAGCACCGAACGCGGTGCATTCCAGCGCCACCTGAGTCGGTGGGATGGCTGTGCGGATCTATGCGACGACATCCTGGGGACGCTGGTCGATAGGCCACCGGTGGTAATCGGCGAGGAGCCGAGCATTCGCCCGGCGTTCGATGCGTCACTCGACGAGTGGCGGTCTCTGCGCGATGGAGGAAAGGATGCCATTGCACGAATTCAAAGCCAAGAGCGCGCGCGGACCGGCATCAACTCGCTCAAGGTCGGCTATAACAAGGTGTTCGGATACTTCATCGAGATCTCGAACAGCAACTCCCACCTCGTGCCACAGGATTACCAGCGGCGCCAGACTCTGGCCGGGGCCGAACGGTACGTCACGCCCTCTCTCAAGGAGTATGAGGAGAGAGTCCTGACGGCGGCAGAACAGGTCGAGACGCGAGAGCGGGAGCTGTTCGAGTCACTGCGAGCGAGGGTCGGCTCGCAAGTCGCGCGGCTCCAGGCAGTAGCGCAGCTCGTCGCCGAGCTTGATGTGCTCGCCTCTTTCGCGGAGGCGGCGTCGCGCGAGGGCTACGTACGGCCGGAGATTGGCGACGAATTCGAGCTCGAGATCGTCGGCGGCCGGCATCCGGTCGTCGAGCGGATGATGCCGCGCGAGAAATTCATTCCGAACGATGTAGCGTTGAGCAACGACGCGCGGATGATCATTCTCACCGGACCCAACATGGCCGGTAAGTCAACGGTGCTGCGTCAGGTCGGCTTGATCGTACTGATGGCCCAGATCGGAAGCTTCGTACCAGCGACGCGGGCGCGGATCGGTCTGATCGACCGCCTGTTCACCAGAGTCGGCGCGAGCGACAATCTGGTGCGCGGTCAGTCGACTTTCATGGTGGAGATGTCCGAGACGAGCGCGATTCTGCACACGGCGACGAAGCGAAGCCTGGTGCTGCTGGACGAGATTGGACGGGGAACGTCGACGTACGACGGCATCTCAATCGCATGGTCGGTGAGCGAGCATCTTCACAATACCGTCGGCTGCAAGACGATTTTCGCGACACACTACCACGAGCTGACGCAGCTCGCGGACAGTTTAGTAGCAGTACGAAACTATAACGTTCAGGTGAGGGAGATCGGCGACCAGATCCTGTTCCTGCACCGGCTGCAACCGGGCGGCGCCGACCGATCCTACGGAATCGAGGTTGGCCGGCTTGCGGGATTACCGGCGGGCGTGCTCGACCGGGCGAAGGAGTTGTTGCGACTGCTCGAAGCGGAACAGATCGTGCCGCGGGCAGGACGCACCACCCGCGCCCGCCCGCTATCGGCGGAAGACCAGCTACCGCTTTTTGGACTTACGCCTCATCCGGTGGTGGACGAGCTCAGGAAACTGGAACCGAACACGATGACGCCAATCCAGGCACTCGACCTGCTTGCAAAGCTGGTCGACGAAGTAAAACGAGAAGGGGGAACGGTTTGAGTAAATGCACGGGACTGAAAATCGCGGCTCTTCTGTCGATTACCATTTTGCCCGGGTGCAAGAAAGGAGATTCGAATCTTCCTTTCCAGACAGTCGGCAGACAACCCGATGTTCCGCCGGTGATGCTCAATAAGGAGCTGCCGTTCAGGTATCCACCCGCGCTTTACGCGCAGAAAGTTCAGGGGAACGTGACGCTGCGGATCTTCATCGACAGCCAGGGCGCAATCGTACCGGACTCGACGCGGATCGCCGAGACGTCGGGATTCACGGCGCTCGATTCGGCGGCAATGAAGGGATCGCGCGATCTCAAGTTCGAACCGGCCAAGACGCAGGGACAGGCTGTGCCGGTCTCCATCCTCCTTCCGGTCTTTTTCCGACATCCGGATGCTCCGCCACTGGCTGGGGATTCGATCATCCATCGTGATTCAACGGCCAGCAGCACAGCGCAGGCAGTCGACACCGCGAAAGCGGATACACCGCGAGTCGCTTCTGCAAAGACCGTAACACCGGCCAAGAAGCCCGCGTCGCGGCCGTCGACGAAGCGGAGATCCGCCCGGTGACGCACGAGCGCAACCGGGAACCGTACGACAACGTCCTCGAGACAATCGGCTGGACACCGCTGATCAGGCTCAACAAGGTCACGCGCGGAATCCGTACTCCAGTTTACGCGAAAGCGGAGTTCTACAATCCTGGCGGATCGGTGAAGGATCGAATCGGACTTCCGATCATCGAGCGCGCGGAGCGAGAGGGCAAGCTCAAGCCGGGCGGCACGATCGTCGAGGGCACGAGCGGCAACACGGGGGTCGGACTGGCAATCGCCGCCGCGCTGCGTGGCTATAAGTGCGTCTTCACCATGCCCGACAAGATGTCGCAGGAAAAGGTGCGACTGCTGAAAGCATTTGGGGCCGACGTGATAATCACCCCGACCGCCGTTCCGCCCGATCATCCCGACAACTACGTGATGATGGCGAAACGAATCGCGAAGGAAACTCCGAACGCGATTCTTGCGGATCAGTTCTACAATCAGGCGAATCCGGAAGCGCACTATGCGACTACCGGCCCCGAGCTATGGGAGCAGACGGCGGGAAAGATCACGCACTTCGTCGGCGCGGCGGGGACCGGCGGGACTCTTACGGGCGTGGGCCGCTACCTGAAGGAACGCAACAAGCAGATCAGAATCATTGCCGGCGATCCCGTGGGTTCCATCCTTGCCGAGTACTGGCGGAGTAAGGGGAAAAACACCATCGAAGGCGTGCCGTACAAAGTGGAGGGGATCGGTCAGGACAAACTTCCAGGCACCCTCGATCTAAGTCTGATCGACGACTACTACACGGTGAGCGACAAGGAATCCTTCGCAATGGCGAGACGCCTCACCCGCGAAGAGGGGCTCTTCGTCGGCGGATCGTCGGGGCTCATCGCATCCGTCGCACTCAAGATCGCGCGTGAGATAGATGATCCGAACGCAATGGTGGTGACGATCCTGTGCGACACCGGTGAGCGCTATCTGTCCAAGCTTTACAGCGACGAGTGGATGCGGGAGAACCAAATGCTCGACGCTCCGAAAATTGCGTTGCACAATGTTCTGGGCCGAAAAAATGGTGGCGCACCGGCCGTGGTGAGCGTGGCGCCGGGCGCGACGGTTCGGCAGGCGATCGGCCTGATGAGCCTGCACGATGTCTCGCAACTGCCGGTGATGGATGGGCCGAATTGCGTGGGCTCGGTGAGTGACTGGTCGCTTTCGCAGAAGAGTCTGGAGAATCCCGGACTGCTCGACAGCACCGTCAGCGAGATCATGGATTCACCGTTCCCGATGGTCGCGTCCGACCAGCCGGTAGACAGCGTCGTCAAACTACTTTCCAAAGCAAATCCAGCGGTGCTGGTTCAGGAGCACGGCGCCGTCCAGGGAATAGTGACGCGATCCGACATGCTGCACTTCATGATGTCGCGCCAATAGCGAGCATAATCGAATGAAAATCACGGTACTCATGGGCGGGACATCGTCCGAGCGCAACGTGTCGCTCGCCTCCGGAACGCGGATCGCTCAAGCGCTGCGTGAGAGGGGACACGATGTCATTGCGCTCGACCCAGCGCGCGGTGTCATAAGCGCGGGGGAAGAGGAAGAGCTACGCTCGAGCAAAGTTGGAACCGAGCCGCCTACGCTCGAATCGCTCTCGAAGTTTGCCGAGGGGACGTTTCTTCCGAACCTGACATCGATGAAGGAGATCAAGGGCGCGGATGTAGTTTTCCTCGGATTGCACGGCGGACAGGGAGAGGACGGGACGATTCAGGCGCTGCTCGACATGGCGCACGTTCGATACACCGGCAGTGGGCATCTGGCGAGCGCCCTTGCGATGGACAAGGACCTGTCGAAGCGGCTGTTCCGCGCGGCAGATGTGAGCACCGCCGACTGGCTAATGGCGCCCGCTGCGATCGAGCAGGTTGAAGGGATTCTCGGACTTCCTGTCGTGGTAAAGCCTTCGAAACAGGGCTCGACAGTCGGCTTGTCCGTGGTGAAGAAGCGAGGCGACCTCGCGAAAGCGATCGAGGAAGCCAGCAAATATGACGATGAGGTCATGATCGAGCGCTTTGTAGCGGGCAGGGAGCTCACAGTCGGGGTGCTCGGCGACATCGCGCTACCGGTGGGCGAGATCATCTCGAAGCACGAGATCTATGACTACGAGTGCAAGTACACGGCGGGCATGGCGACCGAAGAGTTCCCGGCGAAGATCTCGCCGGAAGCGACTGAGCGGATCCAGCAGCAGGCGCTGGCCGCCTTCCGGGCACTGAAACTTGGCGGTTGCGCGCGCATAGATTTCAGGTTGACGAGCGAGGGCGAATTTTATTGTCTTGAGGCGAACACGTTGCCCGGGATGACTCAATTCAGTCTGATTCCACAGGGTGCAGCAGCGATGGGAATCGGCTTTCCCGAGCTCTGTGAGCGGATTGTGAGACTCGCGCTGTAGCGACCGGAACCCTTCGTAGCGCGCTGGGTCTTAGGATGTAGTCCTTGGCAGCAGGTCACCGATGAGCGAGTTGTACGACGTACCCCAGTCTCCGCGCATGACGCGCGCTGTTCAGTGGCTTCTCGGCCTGAACATCGGTGTCTATTTCCTGCAGCTGACGCTGTTCGGATCGGACACGGTATACTCGGCGCTTGCCCTCGATCCCTCCCGATTCCCCGGCAACTGGTGGACTGTCGTCACGTACATGTTCGTCCATGCGTGGCTCGCCCACCTGGCGTTCAACATGTTCACGTTGTGGATGTTCGGACCCCGGCTGGAGCAGGAGTGGGGCACGAGTGGGTTCATCAAGTTCTACCTCTGGTGCGGGATAGGAGGGGCGGTCGCGCATCTGCTGTTCGCGCAGCAAACCTCTGTGATTGGCGCATCCGGCGCGATCAGCGGCGTATTGGTCGCCTACGCGCTCACCTGGCCCGACGAAGATGTCTATATCTTCGGCGTCATCCCGATGAAGTCACGCTGGCTGGTAGTGGCGATGCTGGTGACGAACATCGTGTTCGCCCTCTCGCCGGGCTCGCGAATCGACTGGACCGCACACGTTGGCGGAATGGCAGTGGGGTGGATCTTCCTCAAGCTCTACGCGGTTGGTGGCATCAACCGCGTGCGCGGATGGGTATCTGCTGTGCCCGACGAATCCGAGGACATGCCCCGAGCCGTTCCGCGCAGCCGACCGCCAATGCGCGAGAGAACGAGGGAGGTCGACGACGTGGTGACGCGCAGCAACGCTGTAGTGCTTCGCGAGAGCAAGCCACTGCAGCACGTTCCCAAGCAGGAGACGGCGAAGGAGCACGCGGCGCGGATCAATCGTGTGCTCGACAAGATCTCGCAGCAGGGTATCGAGAGCCTGACGCGCGACGAGCGGCGCCTGCTCGAGGACATGTCGCGGAAACTGCGCGACGAATGAATCGCGCGGATTGATCCGCGCCACCCGCTGGTGCATCGTTCGGGATGCCCAGGCCAGAGCTGCTCGAGACCTTCGACAATCCATATTCCGACCGTGACTACGAGATCCACATGGATTGCTCGGAGTTCACGTCACTGTGTCCAGTCGGTGGGATCGAGAGCGATGCCGAGGAACTGGCGCTGCTGAAGGGCGGTGCACCCGACTTCGGGACCATCCGCATCACTTACATCCCCGCCACGCACTGCATCGAGCTCAAGAGCCTCAAGCTGTATCTCTGGAGCTTTCGGAACGACGGAATCTTTTACGAGCGAGCGGTCAACAGAATTCTGGACGATCTGGTAGCGAGTGCCTCGCCGAAATGGATGCGAGTGGTGGGAGACTTCAACGTCAGAGGCGGCATCAAGTCCGTTATAACCGCTGTCCACGGAAAGTCGCCGAGCGTGAAGTAGCGCAAACACGGTTGATAACACGCATCAAGGCGTTTTAATTGTTGCATCCGGAGCCTGGCTCCGACCGGCTAGGTAGCTCAGTTGGTAGAGCAGCGGACTGAAAATCCGCGTGTCGGCGGTTCGATTCCGTCCCTAGCCATTGCCCACAAATAAAGCGCTCACCAGTACGGTGAGCGCTTTCTCTTAGAAATGATCTCTCGTCGTCGAGATCTACACGCAGCTCAGGAACTGCCGAGTGTGGTAGCCAGGCTGCTTACGAGCGTAGCTTCACGCTCGATTGCCGCCGCGGCCCGAGCGATCTCGCGATCTGCGTCCGACCACTGGCCCTGTTCGATTGCCTCGCGGACGCCTGGGACTGTCTTGACTCCGTAACCCGTGTAGAACCCGGGCGCGTAGAGCATGTGGACGTACCATTGCCTGTTCTTCAAGCCCTCGCTCGAGGTCAACGCTCGTTCCGCCTGGAGCAACTGTTGATTTACGCCGCGCGCGATTTCGGAGCGACCGGCGGCTACGGCGCGGCTATATGCTTTGTCGTAACGTGATGCGGCGTGATTGAGCGAGTCGACCGCGTTGAGCAATGGAGCAAAATTCAGCTGCGGCGCCGCAGTCTCTCGCGGTGGAGCGGTGACAGGATCGCGGGGATCGCTCGCCAGCTTGAAGAGTCCTTCGTCGAGCTCGCGGTTTCGCTCTGCGATCTGCTCGGCACGCCGATCGCGCAACGACTGAAGATCCTTGACGTATCCCTGCACGGTTTCAGCGAGGTTCGTGAAAGCAAAAGGCAGAATGTCGGCGTTCGCAAGGCGCAGCACCGCGGTTCCGACGGTTTGCGCGAGCGCACGGCCGTAGACGAAGCTGGTATCGCTGAAGTGAGTGAACCAATAGAAGTCGTCGTAAACCGAATGGTATATCCCGCCGTCATCCTCGCCGCCGTAGCCCAGGTTCAGCGATGGGATACCGAGGTGGTCGACGAAGCTGGAGTAATCTGATCCCGATCCAAGCGCGCCGATTCGCAGGTCATCGCGATCTCTGGCATCCCTGCGGGCCTCGGGCGAGCCGTCGAGGATTCGGCGGGCCTGAATCCGTTTCCACGCGCTGACGCCAGACTCAGGATCATCGATATCCATGGCAACGCCGTTGATGAACTTCTCCAGCGAGTGCGAGCCGGATACGCCGAGGTAGCCCCGACCGTTGGTATCACTGTTCAAGTAGGCAACGGCGTGGCTCTTGAGCTCGTCGGCATGGGTCTCGACCCACTCGGTCGAACCGAGCAAGCCGGGCTCCTCACCATCCCAAGCCGCGTAAATGATGGTTCGCTTTGGACGCCAGCCCTGCTTGTAGAGAGTGCCGAGTGCCCGTGCCTCTTCCAGTTCCGCCACCAGACCAGCAGTCGGATCCTCTGCGCCGTTGACCCACGCATCGTGGTGATTGCCACGAATGATCCATTGGTCGGCCTCGGTGGATCCGGGCAGCCTGGCTATAACGTCATACAGAGTCTTCAGGCTCCAGTCGGATTTGACCCGCAGATGAACACGTGCTGGTCCTGCGCCGAGGCGATAAGTGATCGGAAGACCGCCACGCCACGATGATGGGGCAATTGGTCCGCCGAGGGCGGACAGTAGGGGCTGCGCATCTCCGTAGGAGATCGGCAGAACCGGAATTTTGGTGATGGTTGGTGCCTGAGCGATGGAGAGACGCTTTGCGTCCTTCGTAGCACCGACTCCGGGGGTCAGAGGATCGCCGGGGAAGACGGGCATGTCGGCGACCGACCCGCGCTGCACGCCTTGAGGAGGGCGCATCGGGCCGGCGGGAAATACACCACCACCTGCGTAGCCATCGTCTTCAGGATCGGAGTAGATGAGGCAGCCGATCGCGCCGTGCTCCGCGGCGACCTTCGGCTTGATGCCGCGCCAGGAGCCGCCGTACTTAGCGATGACGATCGCGCCCTTGACCGAAATCCCGCGCCGCGCGAGCTCCTCGTAGTCGGCGGGCACTCCATAGTTGACGAAGACGAGTGGGCCCGTGACGTCGCCATCGACGGAATACGCGTTGTACGAAGGAAGTTGTTCCGCCTGCTGACTCGACGTGGGATCGCCGGCGACGGGAGTCTCCTGTAACGCAGCCTTGAACGTCGTCGGCGCGACGAGCTCCACTACCCGCTCGATCGGTGTGGGAAAGAGAACATCGAAATTCTCAATGTGTGCGTCCCAGCCGTACGATTTGAAGTGACCGAGAATCCACTCGGCGTTTTCCTTATCGTACGGAGACCCGACGTGGTGTGGGCGCGCGGTGAGACGACGCATGGCTTCCCGCATGCGAGCGGGCTCGGGCATCGCTCTGAAGCGCGTTTCGAGATCACGTTCGGCCTGCACGGATTGGGGAAAGAAGCCGCGCAGCGGCTGATCCGCAGGAAATGGAACGAGAGCCAGGCCGGTCGCCGCAATCAGCAGGGACGAGACGAGCGATCGCATCAATCAGATCTCCGTTGAGTTTTGTTCAGAAGGAACGAAGCGAGACCCCGCCGCGGATGGTGCGCGGCAATCCGAGGGATTCCAGAGCGCCCTGAAAATTGACGGTGTACCGACGGTCGAAAAGGTTTTCAGCGGCAGCGAAGATCTCGGCTCCGCGCCGGATCTCACGGCGCGCATCGAGATCGAAAATCCCATATGGCGCGAGCCTGGCTCCGCCCAGCGCGTGATTGGGTCCCTCGTACCGGAAAATTCCGTTGATCGTAGCGATCCGTGGCGAGGCGTAACTCAGACGAGCGGCTCCACGCTGGAGCGGCACGCGATTGACAAACGCCTTCGTAGCGACGACACGCGCGAGGTCATAGTTGTAGCTGAGGGCGAGAGTCACCTCTTCGAACGGCCGAATCGCCAGCTCGCCTTCGGCGCCGCGACTACGGGCGGCACCGACATTCTGGCGTTGAAGAATGACGCTACCTGGAGTCGGGCCGGGCTGGAGAAACGTGAAGTCGTCGAGGTCCTTGTACTTGTTCCAGAAGCCGGTAGCGCGGAACTCGAACTCAGGCGCGGGATTCCAGTCGAACCCCACGTCGTAGCCGGTCAGATACTCCGGCGTAAGCGCTGGATTTCCCATGAAGGTGTTCGGGCCAGCGAAGAAAGTACGGTACTCTTCCGACAACGTGGGAGCACGAAATGCCTTGTAGAACGACCCACGAACGGCGAGGGAATTGAGCAACTGATAGCGGATACCAACTCTGGGCGCGAACGCCGAATTTCGTTTCGCGGGATATGTAGTCGAAGTGGGTGGTGCGGCGGTGTTGTCGACGCGGGAGCCGTCGTAGCTGCGCCAACTGTCGTAGCGCGCGCTGGCTTCGATACGAAGGGGCTCGAGTGGCGCGAAGACCGTCTGCAGGAAGGCTCCGCCTACGACCTGCGATCCACCTGAATGACGGGTACCGGCCACCGTTCCCGCCGCGTTGTACACGTCTTCGTTGAGCTCACCAACCATGCGACGGAAATCGCCGCCTACAGAAAGAAGAGACAGCACGCCCAGACTGCGCGACCATTGGACTGAGCCGCCGAGGTCGTGACTGGGGATGTGCTGGGCAACGTTGGGCCGTTCGGAAGTACGCGTCGCGTTGACGACCGACGAATGGCTCTCGTAGTTCTGGTGCTGGCCGAAGAAGCGCGCTTCGATGGCGCCGCCGAACGGCGCGTCGAAATTTCCGCCAAGAATTCCGCTGACGATGTGGCGTCGATTGGGCTCGGTGAGGGGAGTTCCGAGACTACGATTGTCGTCGAAATAGTTTCCATTGGCGAAGATGCTGCCGAGCTTGCCAATCGAATATTCGGCGCGGCCGTTGATGTTGCGACGGGTTACGGTACTGGCCTGATCAATTGAGCCGCGTTGATCGGGTCGCAGCAGAGTGTAGCCGCCACCAGTTCCGTAGTCCGCGCCGAGCGAATAGCCGAGTGGTCCGTGGACATCGGTTCCGTAGAGCGAGAAGTCGGCGGCGTTTCGGCTGCCGCCGCTCGCCATGACGCTGTAACCGCGGTTGAGGATCGGTTGGGTGAAGAGCGAGATGACGCCACCCATGGCGTAGTTGCCGTAGAGGCTCGAGCCGCCGCCCTCGAGAATTTCGGCGCGATCGAGCTGGAAACGCGGAGCGCGATTCCATTGGATCCATTCACCCCACGGATCGTTGAGTGGAACGTTGTCGAGGAGCACGAGAGTGCGGCCCTCGTCAGCACCGCGGATGGAGACGATCTCTTCAGGTCCGGATGCAGTGCTGGAGGTACGTGGCAGCTCAATGCCGGGCATTTCGCGGAGCAAATCGTCGGTGACCCGCGCCGGGTTGGACCTGACCTGCTCGCGCGACATGACGTTGACCGTTGCTGCAACCTGGCGCGGTGACTGTGGGATCCTGCTGGCACTGACCACGACGTCGGGTAGAAGCGTCGAGCCCGGTGCGAGGGTGAGATTCGCGATCATCGGGGCATCGTGCGCGATGTGAATGACGCGAGTAACCGGTTCGGAGCCTAGCCGGGCGGCGGTGAGGATGTAGTCTCCGGCGGGAATGCCCTCGAGCCGGTATTCACCGCGGTCGTTGGTAACGGCTGCGCGTGAGGACCCGCTGATCGCAACGCGGACGCCGGGCAGCGGTCGCCCGGTTGCCACCTCGGTGACGGTGCCGGAGAGGGCGCTACTGGTTTGTGCGACTGCGGACGGGGTGGGGGTGAGCAGTGCAGCGGCGACGAGAGCAAAGCGCGTAATGATTCGCGCGAGCTCGGGACGGGTCATGGACATTCCATGTGGGAGAGGTCGGAACGAAAAAGGACGCTGAAATCTATTCAGCGTCCTCATTTGTGTTATGCGCTTCTGGCTTTGCGGGAAGCTTGTCGCGACTGATTCTTCTCCGGCACGCGAATGTTGTTGTCATCTTCCAGGGGAATCCATCGTTCGGCCCAACTGCCGATCTCGCGGAGCGCGGCCTGTAGCTCGCGACCTTTCTCGGTGAGATCGTACTCGACCCGCACGGGAGTCTCGGGCACGACGTGCCGCTCGACCAGGTCTTCACCCTCGAGTGAGCGCAGGCGCTCGGAAAGCATACGGTCAGTGATGTCAGGAATCGCCGACTTGATTACGGCGTAACGGGTCCGTCCTTGCAACAAGGTCTGGAGAATCGCTCCAGTCCATCGGCTGCCGATGAGCTCGATCGCACGGTGGAAACGTGAGCATACCTGTTGGGTTGGAGGTACGGGCAGCGGTAGGTCGGCCATGATTACGAAGTTACAGGAATGAGTGCTTGACACAATAAGCTTACTAAAGTATACTAGCATACTCGTAGTAAGTCCAGTGGTTTAAGACGGCCTAGGCGGGGCTAACCCTGCTTCCAGGCACAAAATGGAGAGTAGAGCGATGACCCCAGCAGTGGAAACGGCTCCGGCAACCGGAACGAGAACGGAATGGAAGCTCGATCCGTCGCACACGCTCGTCGAGTTCTCGGCGAAGCACCTCATGATCACGACGGTGAAGGGAAGGATTACGGATGTCGAGGGCAGCATTTTCGTCGACGAGAAGGATCCGACGAAGTCGTCGGTCGAGGCGGTGCTCAAAGCCGCGTCGATCGACACCAGGACCGAGCAAAGGGATCAGCATCTCCGCTCGGGCGACTTTCTGGACGTCGAGAAGTATCCGGAGATTCGCTTTCGGAGCACGCGGGTCGAGGGCAAGCGTGAGGCGTTCAAGCTGACCGGTGATCTGACCATTCGCGACGTGACGAGAGAGGTGACGCTGGATGTTCAGTTCGAGGGTCGGACGAAAGATCCGTGGGGCGGGGAGCGCGCCGGTTTCAGCGCTCAGGGCAAGATCGATCGACGGGAGTTCGGCCTGACCTGGAATGTGCTGCTCGAGGGCGGTGGGCTGACGGTCGGCAACGATATCAAGATCAACATCGAAGTCGAAGCGGTTAAGGTCAGCTGAGCAAGGAGTAAAGTAAGAAACTAACGCAGGGCTCTAGATTGAGCCCTGCGTTTTTGTTTGGTGTCCCGGGTGTTACTGTGACGTATGGAGCTACGGGCTGGATGGGTGATGGCAGCTCTGGGGGCCCTCTCGACCGGGGCGCTCCCTGCGTCGTACCGGGCACTGAGCGCACCCACCCTGTTAGTTCGACAACAATCGAACCAGACGGCCAGGCACATATATATAGTTGCGCATCAGGACGACTGGCAGCTGTTCATGGGCGACGATGTGGCGGTGGCGGTTGGGGACGGCACCGCGGCGACATTCATCTACCTCACCGCCGGAGACGATGGTCGCGACTCGACGTATTGGCTGACGCGCGAACAGGCCGCACTAGAGTCAACACGCATCGCGAGCGGTGCATACGCGCGCGGGAAGGCGACAACATGTGACCGGACGCGAATCACGGTTCATGTCATTCGCCGCTGCAGCGTAGGCAATACGACGTCGTTTTTTCTGCGGCTTCCCGACGGGAGGCGGAACGGCGCAGGCTTCGCTCGCGATGGCTACCAAAGCCTGCGCAAGCTGAGGCGAAAAAGAATCACGTCATTGAATGCGGTAGATCGGAGTACTGTCTATGCCAAGTGGTCCGATCTCGTCGCTACCGTAGACGAGTTGGCGGGAGCCGCGTCAACGTATTCCAGGCCCGTCCTCTACAGCACCGACCCAAGCATCACCATCAATCCGCACGATCACTTCGATCATCGCATCGCTGGCCTTCTCGTCGAAGAAGTGCGGAAGCGACATGACTGGCCGGCTCGTTATTACGTGGGGTACGCTCTCGCGAGCCGAGCTGCAAACAGACCAGTGCAACTGGCGCAGCTGAAGACAGCGGTGTTTCGCGCGTATGACGATGTGATGATCCGGGCAAATCCGACCTGGAGTGCGTACGCGGAGCATCCAACATTCTACGCGGAGTGTATGCAGAGGACTTACTCGCGCCCGGTTCCGCGTCGGATTCACCCGTGACCCAATCGCGCAGAACCGACAACGATGGAGTTCACCTGTCGAGTCAGTACGTTCGCGTGTCTTATTCCGGCGCCCGCCGCAAAATCATCGCAGCGTCAAGAATCCGTCTTAGTTTTGGGTCAGCATTTTGTTTTCACGAACAGGAGTAGCAATGCGACGAGGTCTGTGGGTCGGAATAATGGTTCTCTGCGTGTCTGGAGTTTCGAGCGCGCAGTGCAGAGTCGATAAGAGCAGCAACGAGGGCAAGCTCCTCGCGTTCTATACGGCGCCGATCGTGTTCTCGATGGCGACCGCTCCCGAGGAAATGCCAACGGCGAGCATCAGAATTGGGGCCGAAGGCGAGTACATCCCGAAGCCCGATAAGGCGATCGAGCAAACCGGCGCCTGTTTTACGCAGAAGAGCGAGCATACTTCACTCTCGCCGGTGTTCGGTCGTCCGCGCATTACCGTCGGCGGACCGTTCGGATTCCAACTCGAGGCGGCCTACTTGCCTCCGGTCACGATTGCGCGTGCAACTCCCAATCTTTTCAGCTTTGCGCTCGCGCATGCGCATCACTACGACATGGGCCCGCTGGCGAACGGCACGACGATCATGTTTCGCCTCCACGGAACGTTCGGCAACGTGAAAGGAGCAATTACATGCCCGCGGTCGCAGCTGCAAACAACGTCGCCGTCGAGTCCATGCTATGGAACGGTACCGTCAAAGGACACTTTCCATCCCGACATGCTGGGTGGTGAGGTCGCAGCGGGTTTCACTCCAGCGAGGAGCGGTCTTTCGTTCTACGCCGGCGCGGGCGCAAATCGGATCGATCCGCATTTCCAGGTCGGCTTTACGGATGGCAATGGCGCCGTCGATCAGACGGAGGTCGTGCTTCGAGAGCCGGCAGTGCGGGCGGCTGTCTTCGGCGGAGTCACGGCGGTCGTGAAGCAGATCCTCGACCTCGGCGCGCAGGTCTATTCGGTGCCTGCCGACGCCACGCTCGTTCGTTTAATGGGAGGCATTCGCATCCGCTGAGTTTATTTCAGTGGGGTGAGCGGCATGTTTCCTGTACATCCAACGCTCAAATGACGCCGAGGATGCGATGAAGACGAACTGGGAACATCAAAAAGAAGCGCTGGCGACGGATCAGAAACTGGCTGCCGAAGACGAGCATTTGCGTGAGATCGACAAGCGACACCTAAAGGAGTCGGAGGAGAACAAGGCTCCGATCGGGCAGCAGAAAAAGGAGAAGCCGAGCTCGAAGGGAAGCGGTCGCTGATCAGACCGTCAGTGCCTTGCCGAAGGTTTCGGGATCGGTGGGCAGGGTGAACGACTTGGCGCGATAACGCGCGGCGAGGTCGTCGAGCTCGGGCTGAAAGCGGAGGGGGCTGAACAACACCGGCTGAGCGGCTGCGGTTCTGATCGCGGTGATGAGCTGGTCGGTGCACCCCGGAAGGTCGCAGTCGATGATGACGGCGTGATAGCGATCGCGGGAGAGCGCGCCGGCGGCATTCTCTCCGCTGCCAACGAATCTGGGATTGAACCCGCGCAGCTCCACCATCAAACCCAGCAGCGCAGCGACGACCTCGTCCCGCGCGAGAATCAGCACATTGCCCAACGCCACCAACCGCGAGTGTGGAGGCATGCAACGGGCAACCTGCGGGCCTCAGGGCCGCTAGCGCGCGGCTGATCACGTTTAGATATTTAGGAACAAATGTCCACCCTGCCGTCCTGGTCAAGGGTGACCGAAACTATTGCACGAGCGCAAGTGAGCCCACTCTCGGATAGCACCATGCAGGAGTTGCGGAGCGCGCTCGTCGAGCAGCTTAGACATCCGGATGCTCCAACGCCCGAGGTCACTGATTCCCTGAGGAAGCTCGCGGGTGAAGCGCACGCGAATGGAGTCAGTCCGGAGGAGGTCCTCGTGACGTTCAAGCAGATGTGGAATTCGCTCGCGGAATCGACTCGTCCTTCCTCGCCCGATCAGTCCGAGCGGATTCGACAAACCCTCGTGACGCTTTGCATCAAGGCTTATTACGCGGAGTAGAAACGGGATATCTTGCGAGGAGTGCCCCACCTGAGAGCGGCACATCTTTGGCGTTGAGTAAGTGACGTGGCAACAGCAATCCCGCCCAAGGCTCCACCAACAATTCTCAGTCGTTTATTCCGACGCTCGCGCAATGGCGCCGGTGAAGAGCTCGTCGGTCCGATTCGCGGTGAGGTACTCGGACTGGAGAGGCTTGGCGAGCGCGCGCGGGCAGTCGCGCGTGGCCATCATCTCTTGCCGGCGCAGAAACAGCGTGGCGCCGGCCCGCTCCTGCTGCGCCTCGAAGACACGCGCGCGGTACTCGACCGTGTCTATCATCAGCTGAACAACGGCGCCGAGCGCGGCCTCGACATCAGCCCCGCCGGTGACTGGCTGCTCGACAACTTCTACATCGTGCAGGAGCACATTCGGGAGATTCGAACCAGTCTTCCGAAAGGCTACTACGAGGAGCTACCGAAGCTGGCGACGGGCGCGTTGGCGGGATTCCCCCGCGCCTACGAAGTCGCGATCGAGCTGATCGCCCACACCGAAGGCCACCTCGATCTCGACAACATCACGCTCTTCGTGAGCGAGTATCAAACGGTCACGCCGCTGCGTATGGGCGAGTTGTGGGCGGTCCCGACGATGCTCCGTCTCGGCCTGGTGGAGAACATTCGACGGATGGCGCTGCGCGTCGCAGCGCGTTTGCAGGAGGTGGAGTCGGCCGACCGTGCCGCCGCCGCGTTGCGAGAGGCTAGCGAGGAATCACCGCAGGCGCTGGCGAAGGCGCTGGCGGCGTTCGTCGACGACCATCCTCCATTTACGCCAACCTGGGTAGCGCGTTTTCTCCAGCAGGTTCGGTCGTATCAGACGAACTTCACGCCGCTGATCTGGCTCGAGCAATGGATCGGCGAAGATGGGCCGAGCGCGGAAGAAGCGGCAACGCGGTCGAACCGCAGGGTGGCGCTGACCCAGGTCACGGTTGCGAACAGCATCACGAGTCTGCGTACCATCTCGCGCCTGGACTGGAAAGATTTCGTCGAATCACAGAGCGCGACCGAGAAGCTGCTTCGTCAGGATCCGAGCGGGTTCTATGCGTCGATGACGTTCGGGACGCGCGATCACTACCGGCACATAGTCGAGAACATCGCGAAGCGAGTGAAGCGGCCGGAGGAAGAGATTGCCGGCGAAGTGCTGGCGCTGGCGCGACTGGCCGATCCCCAGGATGCTCGACACGCCCACGTAGGTTTCTTCCTCGTCGACAAGGGCCGCCGCGTCCTCGAGGAAAAAGTCGGTTACACCCCGCCGCCCGGCGAGTGGATCTACCGGTGGACGCAGCGGCATCCGAATACGCTTTACTTCGGCGGCATCACAGTGTTCACGGCGCTCGCGCTCGCGGTGCTGCTCGGCGTGCTTCGGGGAGGGGGAGCATCGCTGTCGACGCAGATCGTGATCACACTGCTGGCGCTCATTCCAGCGAGCGAGATCGGCACCAGCACGATCAACCAGCTGATCACGCTGCTATTACCGCCGCGGCTGATGTCCAAGCTCGAGCTCCGCGACGACGGGATCCCGGAGCCGTACATGACGGCGGTCGTGGTGCCGACACTGCTGGGCAGCGTGCACGGCGTCGAGGAAGCACTCGAGCACATCGAGGTGCAATACCTCGCCAACCGCGATCCGAATCTACAGTTCGCGATACTCAGCGATTATACCGACGCGAAGACGGAGCACCGCGAGGGTGACGGGGAGATTCTTGCCGCCGCCACGGCGGGGGTGAAAGCACTCAACGCCAAGTACAACAATGCCGGCGAAGACGTGTTCTTTCTCTTCCATCGGCCGCGGCTGTGGAACCCGAAGCAGAACGTGTGGATGGGCTGGGAGCGCAAGCGGGGCAAGCTGGCGCAGTTCAACAAATTCCTGCGTGGCGGAGCGCAGGACGCGTTCTCGACCATCATCGGAGATACGAGCCGGCTCAGGTTCGTACGCTACGTCATAACGCTCGACTCGGATACGGTCCTGCCGCGTGACGCGGCGCAGCTGCTGGTGGGGACGATCGCGCATCCCCTGAATCGCGCGCAGTACGACGAGAACATCGGTCGCGTGACGGAAGGATATGGAATAATCCAGCCGCGGGTCGGCGTGTCGCTCACGAGCGCGCACAAGTCCTACTTTGCGTCGATCCATTCCGGCCATCCGGGCGTCGATCCGTATACGACGGCGGTGTCCGATGTGTACCAGGACCTTTACGGCGAAGGCAGCTTCACCGGTAAAGGGATCTACGATGTCGATGCGTTCGAGGAAGCGACGCACGGTCGATTCCCGGAGAACACACTTCTCAGCCACGATCTGATCGAGGGCAACTGGGTTCGCGCCGGACTCGCGACCGACATCGAGGTCTACGACGACTATCCGGCGCGATATCTGACCTACACTCGCCGGAAGCACCGGTGGATTCGCGGTGACTGGCAGCTGCTCGGGTGGTTGAAGGGGACGGTACCCGGCCCGGACGGCCCGATGCCCAACCGACTGTCGGCAATCTCGCGCTGGAAGATCTTCGACAATCTGCGCCGCAGTCTGGTCGAGATTTTCCAGGTGGCACTGCTGATCGCGGGATGGTTTCTCGTCCCGGGGTCCGTCATTCAGTGGACGGCGGTACTACTGGTGGCGATTGCATTTCCGTGGCTGTTCTCGCTGACGATCTCGCTGTTGCGGCCGCCGCGAGACCAGTCATGGCTGGCGTACTATCTGGCGGTTGGTCGCGACGCGATAACGAATGCGCAGCAGTTCACGCTGGCAATCGTTTTCCTGCCGCACCAGGCCGTCGTATCGGCCGATGCCATTCTGCGCACGCTGTACAGGCTATTCGTCAGTCACCGCAACCTGCTGGAATGGCAAACGGCCTCCCAGGTGGAGCGAACGCTGGGCGTCGGCACACAGCGCGAGACGTGGCGCAGGATGTGGCCCGTCACGGTACTGTGTCTCTTGCTCGCCGTGGTGATCGGGCTGCACGTATCGGTCGGCCGCGGCTCGAGTCCGGACGAGCGATTCATCTTCATAATGGGCACACTGCCGCTGGTGCTGGCGTGGCTTGCCAGTCCAAGCATCGCTCTCGCGCTCAGCCGGCCGGCTATCCTCGGCGAGATACATCTGACTGAATCGGAGCGCGAGGCTGCGATCCGCTACGCCCGCCTGCACTGGACGTACTTCGAGAAATTCGTCACCGAAGAAACACACTGGCTGGCGCCGGACAACTTTCAGGAAGATCCGGAGCCGGTGCTCGCGCTGCGCACATCGCCGACGAACATCGGACTGCAGCTGTTGACGATCGTCAGCGCGATGGACCTCGGCTTCATAAACCGCGGCGAGATGATCGAACGGCTGGAGCGAGTCTTCCGCTCGCTCGAGCGGATGCGGCGGTTCCACGGCCATTTCTTCAACTGGTACGATCTCAACGAGCTGCGGGTACTCGAGCCCGGATACATCTCGACCGTGGATAGCGGCAACCTCGCCGGCCACCTGATCGCGCTGAAGCAGGCGTGCTACGAGATAATGAAGGACAAGACGTGCTCGGCAGAGGACGCAAAGCGCCTGCACGCGATTGCTGAGCGCGCGCACGCGTATGCGGTGGAGATGGATTTCCGCTTCCTGTTCGACAGCAAGCGCAAGCTGTTCACGATCGGGTATCACATCGGCAGCAACGCGGTCGACAACTCGTACTATGATCTGCTCGCGTCGGAGTCGCGGCTGGCGTCGTTCATGGCGATAGCGAAGGACGATGTGTCGGTCGATCACTGGTTCAGGCTGGGCCGGTCGTTGACGACGACGGCAGGAACCCGGACGTTGCTGTCATGGAGCGGCAGCATGTTCGAGTATCTAATGCCGGCGCTGGTCATGCAGACTTTTCCGTTTACGCTGCTGGACCAGACGCACAAGGGTTGCGTGCGCCGCCAGATCGCGTACGGTGGCGAGCGCGGAGTTCCGTGGGGCATCTCCGAATCGGCGTATGCCGTGCGCGACCGTTCGCATACGTACCAGTATCGCGGCTTCGGCGTTCCGGATCTGGCGCTCAAACGCGGGCTGAGCAAGGAGCTGGTGGTCGCGCCGTACGCGACGATCCTGGCGATGCTGGTCGAGCCAAAGCAGGCGCTGAAAAATCTGACGACTCTCGAAGCCGAAGGCTCACTCGGTCCCTACGGTTTTCGTGATGCGCTCGACTATACGAGGCCGGCGCCGGGCCAGCGGAAAACGGTGGTCTGCACCTTCATGGCCCACCACATCGGGATGAGCATCGTCGCGCTCAACAACGCGCTCAACCGACAGATCTGGCCGCGGCGGTTCCACCTCGATCCGCTGGTGAGATCGGCGGAGCTGGTCCTGCAGGAGCGTGTACCGCGGCGGCTGACGACTCAGGATGTGCAGGGCGACGACGCCGCGCGGGTGCCGAGCGAGATGGAGAAACCGGCGGTCCGCGAGATCGAGACGCCGCACACTCCGCAGCCGGTGGTCGGCATCCTTGGGAACGTTCCTTATACGACACTGATCACCAATGCCGGTGGCGGCTTCAGCCGGTACGGGAACCTGGCGGTGACGCGCTGGCGGCACGACAGCACACGCGACAACTACGGCCAGTGGTGTTACGTGAAGGATCTGAGCACCGGCCACGTCTGGTCGACGGCGCATCAGCCATCAGGCACGGAGCCGCAATGGTATCGGGTGCTGTTCGCGAGCGACCGCATCACTTTCATCCGGCGCGACGGCGACATCGATACCGTCACCGAGATTGCGGTTGCGTCGGACGACGCTGCCGAGGTGCGTCGCATCATCCTGACCAACCGATCGCTGCAGCCGCGCGACATCGAGCTCACCAGTTATTCCGAAGTGGTGCTGGCGCCGCCCGAGGCGGACCGCGCGCATCCCGCCTTTCAGAACCTTTTCGTCCAGACCGAGTTTCTCGAGGGCAAGTCCGCGCTATTGGCGACGCGCCGCCCGCGATCTGCAACCGAGGCTGCGATCTGGTGCGCGCACGTAGTTGCGTGCGGACCGGAAGTGGTCGGCAAGGTTACGTGCGAGACGGATCGCGCGAAGTTCGTGGGTCGCGGGAGGTCGGTACGCAACGCGGAAGCGCTGGATGAAGGCGCCGAGTTGTCGGGGACGGTGGGGGCGGTGCTCGATCCGATCTTCTCGCTACGGGTGAAGATCCGGATTCCGCCCGGCGGCTCGGCGCACGTCGCGTTCACTACGTTCGTCACGGAGCAAAAAGAGCGTGCGATCCAGCTGGCGGATCTTTACCACGATCCGTACAGCGCGCGTCGCGCGCTGGATCTCTCTTGGGCACAGGCGCAGGCGGAGCTGCGGGATCTGGGAATCGCGCCGGCGGATGCGGCGCTGTACCAGGATCTCGCGGGCCATCTGATGTTCCCGCATCCGGGGTTCCGTCCCGCGCAAAGCGCCGTCGAGGACAACCGGCTTGGTCAGCAGGCGCTCTGGTCGCTGGGCATCTCCGGAGACTGGCCGATTCTGCTGGCGACCGTCGAGAGCTCGATCGGCATGCCGAGCGTGCGACAGCTGCTGAGGACGCACCACTACTGGCGGCTGAAGGGAATCACCTGCGACCTGGTGATTCTCAACGTGCATCCGGCGACCTACATGCAGGAGCTGAGCGACGAGCTGCTGGCGACGACAATGGCGTCGAGCGAGGCGGGTCTGCTCGATCGGCCCGGCGGCGTGTTCATCCGGCGCGCGGATCTGCTGAAGCCCGAAGACATCACGCTGCTCAAGGCGATGGCGAGGGTGCAGGTGAACTGTGACGGCCTTGGCCTCGGAAATTTCCTCGAGTTCCCGGGAGTGGAGGACAGGTATCCGCCCAAACTCGAGATACTGAATCGCGACATCGTTCCACTGGGAACAGTTCCGATCCACGCGATGACCGCGGATCAGGGGACCGGCCTGACATCCTTCAACGGGCTCGGCGGATTCAACGCTGCCGGCGAGTATGAGATTCATCTGACGGGCAGCGATCTGCCGCCGGCCCCGTGGGTCAACGTGGTCGGCAATCCAGCCGGCGGTTTCATCGTCAGCGAAGGTGGAAGCGGGATGACGTGGGCGGCGAACAGTTTCTTCTACCGCCTGACTCCGTGGCACAACGATCCGGTGCGCGATCCGTCGAGTGACTGCGTCTTTCTGCGCGACGATAGTAATGGCGATCTGTGGACCGCGACACCGTGCCCGATTCGTGAACCGACGCCGTACAGGGTGCGTCATGGCTCCGGCTACACTGTATTCGATCACACCCACAAGGGAGTTGCCAGCTCGCTCCGACTGGGCGTCGATCAGACCGATCCGATCAAGATCAGCGTGCTGACGCTGAAGAACGAAGGCTCGACGCGGAGAAAGCTGACGCTGACGTGGTACCTGGAATGGGTGCTCGGCGTAACCCGCGAGCTCACCCAGTATCAGATTCGCACCAGCTTCGATGAGCCGACGCAATCGATGTTCGCGCGCAACTATTTCGACGCCCAGTTCGCCGAGACGATCGCATTCGCTTCGGTCAGCGAGAGGGTTGCGTATTACACAGCGGATCGCCGCGAATTCCTCGGCAGGAACGGAACGATCTCGAGCCCCGCGGCACTGGAACGCGCTGGATTGTCGGGGTCAATCGGCGCGACGATCGATCCATGCTGTGCGCTGCAGGTGTCCGTGACGCTCGAGCCTGGAGAAACCCGCGACGTGGTGATGCTACTGGGCGCGGCGAACAGTGAAGAAGAAGTGCGGGCGCTGATCGCGCGGCACCGTACGGCGGAGGATGCGAAGCGCTCCGTGGACGCGAACGTCCACGCCTGGGAAGAGAGGTTGTCGAGGATCAAGGTGAAAACTCCGGAGCCAACGTTCGACCTGATGACGAACCGCTGGTCGCTGTACCAGGCATTGTCGTGCCGGATGTGGGCGCGATCAGCGCTGTATCAGTCGAGCGGTGCGTTCGGGTTCCGGGATCAGCTGCAGGATGTGATGGCATTTGTCTACGCCGATGCCGAGGTCGCGAGAGATCACATCGTGCGGGCGACGGGGCGGCAGTTCGTGGAGGGAGACGTCCAGCACTGGTGGCATCCGCAGACCGGGCGCGGCGTGCGAACCAAGTTCTCGGACGACCTGGTATGGCTGCCCTACGTCGTCGATCACTACGTGAACGTGTCGTGCGACGCGGGCGTGTTGGACGTGGAAGTGCCGTATCTGACGATGCGGCAGCTCACGCCCGAGGAGCACGAGATCTACGATCAGCCGAAGATGTCGGACGAGGTCGGGTCGGTCTACGATCACTGCGTGCGCGCACTCCGAAGGGCCTGCACGACCGGAGTGCACGGTCTGCCGCTGATCGGCAGCGGCGACTGGAACGACGGCATGAACAGAGTCGGGATCGAGGGCAAAGGGGAGAGCGTCTGGCTGGCGTGGTTCCTCGTCGCCACGCTGCGGAAGTTCGCGCAGCACGCCGAAAAACGCGGCGACAATCAGGTGCGGGACGAGCTGCTGGCGAAGGCAGACGGCTACGCCGAGGCGGTCGAGCGATCGGCGTGGGACGGTGAATGGTATCGCCGCGCATACTTCGACGATGGATCGCCGCTGGGATCGCGCACGAGTGACGAATGCAAGATCGACTCGATTGCGCAGAGCTGGAGTGTGATCTCAGGAGCTGGCCGTCCTGATCGCACCCGGACGGCGATGCAATCACTCAACAAGTATCTGGTGCGCGAGGATGCGCGGCTGATCATGTTGTTGACGCCGCCGTTCGACAAATCGACGCACGATCCCGGCTACATCCAGGGCTACCTGCCCGGCGTGAGGGAAAACGGCGCTCAGTACACCCACGCAGCGTTGTGGGCGGTGCTGGCCACCGCGCTGCAAGGCGATGGCGACCGCGCCTTCCAGCTGTTCCAGATGCTGAATCCGATCACGCATGCGCAGAGCGCTGAAGCCGTGGATGTCTATAAGGTCGAGCCGTACGTCGTCGCGGCGGATGTGTACACCGCGAAGGGCCATCTCGGGCGTGGGGGCTGGACCTGGTACACGGGGTCGGCGAGCTGGATGTATCGCGTCGCCCTCGAGGGCATCCTCGGCTTCCGGCAACGTGGAGAGCAGCTGTTCATCGAGCCATGTATCCCGTCGCAGTGGAAGCAGTTCACCATCGAGTATCGATTCAGATCATCGACCTACGAGATAACGGTTGAAAATCCGGAAGGGCTGCAGCGTGGGGCAGTCGAGCTGACGGTGGACGGACAATCAGGCAACGGCGCGATCGACCTCGTGGACGATGGCAAGCGCCATGTCGTTACTGCTTCGCTCCGCTCCGCTCCTTCTTCGACTCCGGAAAAACAGGAGAAAGCTCGGAGATAGCAGGTCCGTTGACGACCTGGCCATAGGGATCGAAGCGCGAGCCGTGACACGGGCAATCCCACGTTTTCTCGGTGTGATTCCAGTGCACGATGCAGTAGAGATGCGTGCATACCGCCGATCGCTGGTGGATGCCGCCGTTTTCATCGCGGTAGACGGCAATTTTTCCGCGACCGCGGCCGATGACGGCGCCTTCGCCGGGCTTGATGGCATCGATTGCCGAAGCTTCGCCGCCCGTAAAGTAGTCCTTGAACTGCTCGGCGACGTTTGCGTTCTCCCTGACGTACTCGGGTGTGGCGCGCAGGCGAACGCGAGAAGGGTCATACAGGCGCGCCCACTGATGCTTGCGGCCCTGGACCAGCTCGTTGAGAATGATTCCGGCGATGGTGCCATGAGTCATGCCGTTGCCGGAGTCGCCAGTGGCGACCCAGATGTGCTCGTCGCCACCGGGATTCTTGCCGATGTAGGCCATGTAGTCGACGGGCTCCATGACCTGACCGGACCAGCGGTAGTCGATTCGCTCGATCATCGGAAAGCGTTCGCGAGCCCACTGCTCGAGGCGGACGAATCGCTCATCGGTATCCTCTGCCTGGCCGGTCTTGTGATCCTCGCCGCCGATGATGAGCACGTCGTAGTCGAGCTCACGGCCCGACTTGTCTTCGCCCGGCTGGATGCGGATGTAGTGGTAGGGGTCGGGCGTGTCCCAGTAGAGTCCGTTGGGTACCGACCCCTTTGGAATCTGCGCACCGATGACGTAGGTGCGATACGCGGCCTGCTTGCTGTGAATGATGAGCCAGTCGTTGACGGGGGTGTTTGTGCAAACGATGACGTTGTCCGCACTAATGACGTGGCCGGCGGAGGTGGTCACTTTTGCCGGCACTCCGTCGACGATTTTTTCGGCGTGGACTCCAGTGTAGATCTTGCCGCCATCGCGCAGGATCGCGCGGGTGAGCCCCTTCAAATACTTCAGTGGATGGAAGGTGGCCTGTCGCGGGAAGCGAAGGGCGGGTCCGCTGTCCCAGAAGCTGAATGGAATTCGATCGACCAGCTGGGTATCGGTGATTCCGGCGCGGTGGGTTGCCTCGAGCTCGCGCTCCAGATCTTTGCGCGTCTGGGTGCCGCCGAGGAAGAGATAGCCTTCTACGCGCTGAAAGTCGCACTCGATGTCTTCCATCGATGCAATAGTCTCAACGCGGTGAATCGCCGACATGTGCGACTCGGCGGCGATGCGCGCGCCCTCCTCGCCGTGCATCTTCTCGATCTCGTAGTACCGGTCGTCGAGAGCGGCGGTGAGGTGCGCGGTGGTGCGGCTGGTTTCACCGCCGCCGATGGGTCCGTCGTCGATCACCACGACGGCGCGGCCGGCGCGAGCAAGGAGGTATGCGGTGGTCATGCCGGCAATGCCGGCTCCCACGATGCAGACATTGACGCGCAGATCCTGGTTGAGCGGCTGGAACTGCGGGACATCCGTCGTATCCATCCAGACCGAGGTCGTGTGACCCGAGTCGCTTTGCATAGAGATTCTCGTGCGATTAGTGGTGCGAGTCGTGCTGGTTAGAGGAGCCCGATGGCGCATAGGACATGCCATGCGCCAAGATTCAATTCGCGCGACACTCCCTCTCGTGGTGAGAACGACCATGAACAAACATTCCACGCACCAATGGATCGTCGATGTAATCGAGGACGGCTCGGCATCGATTGAAGTCGACGGAAAAACAGTGACACCGATCCCGCAATGGATTCTGCCGGAGGGCGCGAAGGAGGGTGATGTGCTGTCGGTTACGCACGACAGAGAAAGGGGCAAGTCAGCGCTGCTGATCGAAACCGATCCGCAGGCGCGGAAGAAAGCGCTGGATAAATCCGCCAGGCAGGTGTCGCGGAAATCAAAGACCGATCGCGGCGGCGATATACAGCTTTAGTGCGTCAGCGCGTCGTCGGCGCGCAACCCATCTGGTGTGAGGTGCGATCGGAGGCTCCCGACAGATCGATGCCCCGTCGGTCGGGTGTGATGGTGAATCCGCCGCCGACCGTCCCGGGAGAGCGGATTGTGATGGTTCCGTTGCGGTCGGTGCGATACCACGGGACTCCCGCGGCGCGGTAGATGGATTTGGCCTGAGTGTGCATGTGGCCGTATTCGTTGCGCGCGCCGACCGATGCCACGACCCATTGCGGCTGGGTCAGCGCGAGATATCGCGGCGTCACTCCGTTGCAGCTGCCGTGGTGGTCGGCCTTGAGGACGGTCACCCGCATGCCGGGGTTCGCCGCATATCCGGCGTTCTCGAACCAGCTGATTTCGTCGTGCTCGGCATCGCCGGCGAGCCACATCGTGAACGATGCTGAGTCAGGCCCAATGATCTTGACCGCGGCGGAGCGGTTATTGGCGCCGACTCCGTCTGGAAACGGAGCGAGGATATGCAATCGGGCGCCGCCGCTCATGGTGATGGTGCAAATGGGCTGGCCGTTTGCACACGGGTCGTCCGTATCCCGATAGATGAGACTGTCGCGGTCGATGCGTGAGATGATCGAGTCGCGCAGTCGGGCCAGGGTCACGGCCGGCGCCGGATCCTTGTTCTCGAAGAAGTAGCGGACGCGGATATGCCTCGAAGTTCTGAATAGCTCGCTGAGTCCACCGTAGTGGTCGAGATGCTGATGGGACAGAATGACCACATCGATGGTGGTGTTGTTGAGCGACAACGAATCGAGGTAACGGCCAAAGGTTGCGGCCGTCGGGCCGCCATCGATGATTATCCGGCTCGAACCGTTGCGGATGTAGGTCGCATCGCCCTGCCCGACGTCGAGCATGCGGACTATCAGCTCGCGGCCGCCGGTGTCCTTGACGAAAGTGGTGACGGGTGGCTTGGCAGGCTTGCGCGTGGTGCGTCGCGGATGCGAGCGCGAAGAATGCCGGCGAGTCGTCTGCTGTTGTCGAATCGCTCCGACGATGAAGGCCAGCGACACAAGCACGATCGAGAGGAAGAGTGTCCGTCTGGGCATCGTCGGGATCTGACTCAAAGAGGAATCAGGAACATCGCCGATGCGTTCGCGAACGGGCGAATCGGCCGTGCGCGCGTGTCATCGCACGACTCCGCGTGATCACGCGACAATCTGCCTGAGAACGGCTCTGACAGGTGCCGCGTCGAGCGCCATCAGCTTGAGGGGAAACGCCATCAGCTCGTACATCGACGGGCTGACGCGTCGCAGATCCAGATTCTCCAAAATCGCTGCGTTGGCCTGAAACACCATGTTGTGAACGGGGAGATTCTTGCTTTCCCTTGCGTCTACCGACGGCGCGTCGACACCGAGCAGACGGAGACCCCGTCCCAACAGAGTACGCACGCAGCCCTCGGAGAGCGTGGGCCAATCTTCGGGAAACGCGCCGCTGGCGATGGAGCGACCGGTGCGAAGTAGCAGACGCTCGACGAACGGGAGCGACTGGATCTTCTCCAGATCCTCGATGTCGATCTCCTTGCTGAGCGCGGAGACGTCGACGACGATCGCCGGTCCGAAGAAGGCGTCGAGCGAAAGCTCGTGAGATCCAGACCATCCCTCGCGCACGTGGAGTGGAGCGTCGGCATGAGTTCCTACGTGCGGACTGGATGTGAACGAGGAAACGTTGACGCTCGCACCAGCAGCCATCGACGACGCCCAGCCGCAGGTGAACGGCGTGTCGCCCGGCCACTCGGGAGTGTCGGGATTGAGGGTGACGCTTATGTCCTTGAGCAGCGGCTCGCTTCCGTTCATGCTCTGCTTAGCGCGCGAGTTGAGCGTTCATGCCGTCAAGCCCGTTATTTCTTTCCCAGCATCTCTTTGGCGGTCTGCACCAATTTGTCGACGGTAATGCCGAGATGCTGAAAAATCTGAGCGGCTGGCGCCGACGCGCCGAACCGTTCCAGGCCGAGGACGACGCCGTCGTCACCGATCCACTTGTACCATGACATCGGGTGCGCGGCCTCCATGGCGAGGCGCTTCACGCCCTTCGGCAACACACCGTCGCGGTATGCCTGATCCTGCCGGGCGAACAGCTCCATGCTGGGCATGCTCACAGCGCGCGCCCGGATGCCGTCGGCCTCGAGCTTTTTCTGGGCGTCGAGGACGAGCGCCACCTCCGAGCCGCTCGACATCAGCACGATCTCCGGCGCACCGCCCGGCGCGTCGGCCAGTACATAGGCGCCGTGGTCGAGTCCATTCGCCGGAGCGTACTTCGAGCGATCGATGAACGACAGCTTCTGGCGGGTAAGCACGAGCGCGACCGGACCTTTCAGCTTTAGCGCCACGCGCCACGCTTCGGCGGTCTCTGAAGCATCGGCGGGCCTGATCAAAGTAAACTTCGGGATCGCGCGCAGCGCGCTGAGCTGCTCGATCGGTTGATGAGTGGGCCCGTCTTCACCGAGTCCGATCGAATCGTGGGTGTAGACGTAGATGACGTGGCGATCCATGATGCACGCGAGACGCACCGGCGGGCGCATGTAATCCGAGAAGATCAGGAACGTCGCGCCGTACGGGATGATTCCGCCGAACAGCGACATACCGTTCATGATCGCGCCCATGCCGTGCTCGCGGATGCCGAAATGGAAGTTGCGGCCGGCGTAGCTCTCCGGCGCGAAGCTTGGCTCGCCCTTGATGATGGTGTTGGTCGAGCTGGCGAGATCGGCGGAGCCTCCCATCAGCTCCGGGATCTTTTTGGCGATGGCGTTGATGACGATGCCGGATGCTGCGCGACTCGCGATGTTGCCGTCCTTGGCGGTGAACTGAGGAATGTTCTCCTCCCAGCCTTCGGGCAGCTCTCCGCGCATCCGGCGCTGGAGCTCTTTCTCGAGGCCGGCGTGCGCGGTCTTCCACGCGTCGTAGGTTTTCTGCCAGTCGTCCTGCGATTTAGCGCGCTTCTTACCGGCGTCGCGCCAGTAGCGCAGCGCTTCGGGCGCGACGTAAAACGGCTCCTGCGACGGATAGCCGAGTGCCTGCTTGGTGAGGACGATTTCGTCCTGGCCGAGGGGCGATCCGTGTGCTTCGGCCGTATCGTGCTTGTGCGGGCTGCCGTACCCGATATGCGACCGGACGACGATCAGGGACGGGCGAGCGGTCTCCCCTTTGGCGGCCTCGATCGCCCGATTGAGCGATGTCAGATCGTTGATGTCGGCGACGTGCTGCACGTGCCAACCGTAGGCCTCGAAGCGGAGGCCGGTGTCATCGCTGAAGGTGAGCGCAGTGTCGCCTTCGATGGTGATGTGGTTGTCGTCGTAAAATCCGATCAGCTTGCCGAGCCTGCCATGACCGGCGAAGGATGCCGCTTCATGCGAGACGCCTTCCATCATGTCGCCATCGCTGGCGATGAAGTACACATGGTGGTCGATGATCTTCTGGTCGCGGTTGAACACTGCACCCATGTGCGCTTCGGCGACGGCCATGCCGACAGCGTTGCCGAGTCCCTGGCCGAGGGGTCCGGTGGTCGTCTCGACGCCGGGAGTGTAACCATACTCGGGGTGTCCGGGCGTCTTGCTTTCCCACTGGCGGAACTGCTTCAGATCGTCGAGAGTGAGATCGTAGCCGGTGAGATACAGCACGCTATAAAGCAGCATCGACGCATGGCCCGCCGACAGCACGAAGCGATCGCGATTGAGCCAGTGCGGATCGGCCGGATTGTAGCGGAGGTGCTGGGTCCACAGGACGTACGCGAGGGGCGCCAGCGCCATTGGCGTGCCCGGATGTCCCGAATCAGCTTTCTGAACCGCGTCCATCGCCAGAACTCTGACGGCGTTGATGCAGAGATGTTCCAGGGTGTTACTCGATCCGGGAACTGGCGGTGGTGATGCGCTGGATGTTGGTGCGGTTGCGGTGTCGGTGGACTCTGACATTGGACGCAGTTGGCGGGAGCTCAGTACTGCTCTGGATGTAAGATAGCGCTCGCATCTATCACGCCGAAGTGGGGAGTAACCTGAAACCCACTCATGCGCGCGCCCGCTGAATCGCGAGCCAGTCGGCAGCATCTCGCATCTCTGTCGGCGTGAGATTGTGACCCGTGAGCTGCCACTTGAGTGTTACGTCGGCTCCGGCTGATTCCAGGAGCTCGACGAGGCGCTCGACGCTCTCCGCGGGCACGATCGGATCCATTCGTCCCGATGAGATTGCCACCGCTTTGCCAGAAAGGTCACTGCGCTCGCTTGGCTCGTAGACGAGCATCGGTCGGAGAAGAATCGCGCCGCGAAAAATGTCGGGCTCGACGAGCATCACCGTTGAGGCGACGTTCGCACCGTTCGAGTATCCGAGGGCGAAGATGCGCGATGGCTCGAGCCGATAAGTTACGGCAGCCGCGCGAATGAATCTCGCCAGCTCTTCGGCGCGCGAGTGGACTTCCTTGGGGTCGAACACGCCCTCGGAAAGCCTGCGGAAAAATCGCGGTGCACCGTTCTCGAGCACGTTACCGCGCGGGCTCAGGATCGCGGCACCCGGCGCAACCGCCTGACCGATGCCGATCAGATCGTTTTCATCGCCACCGGTGCCGTGCAGAACCACGAGGGTGTCGGCTGATGTCGGGTCCTCGGCCGGCACGAAGCGGTGGATGAAGCCGAGATCGGCGCTCACGCGTTCGGCCCGCGCAGCTCAAGTGGCGTCTGAAGATTTGGTAGCAGAGCTTCGATCTCGAACCGGCGTGGCTCGAGCCAGCTCGGAAGCTTGAGCGATTGTCCAAGCGCGTCGGGTGGCTCGTCAACGGTAAACCCGGGCGGATCGGTAGCGATCTCGAACAGCACACCGCCAGGCTCGCGGAAATAAATCGACTTGAAGTAATCGCGGTCGAGCTGGGGCGTGACGTTGTAGCCGAGCGAGGTAAGCTCGGTTCGAATGCTCATCTGCTCCGCTTCGTCGGTGCAGCGGAATGCGACGTGATGAACGGTGCCGGCGCCCATCATTCCGGACCAGATGCCGGGCACACAGCGGATGTCGACGATGGTTCCGGGACCACCGCCCGCCGCTGCGTAGCGGAAGATGCTTCCCTGTTCGCGCGCCAGTGTGAACCCCAGAGTGTTGGTGAGGAGCTGGCCGGTGAGCTCGTTCGCATCGAGCCAGAGAGTGACAGAGTAGACGCCCCGGATGGCGTGGTCAGCCGGCACGCCGGCAGCGGACCAGCCGGGTGTCGATTCGACCGACGGATGGGCGACGAGCTCGCCCATAAAGCCATCGTGATCCTTGAACGCGATGACGCGCTCGTCGTCGTAGCGCGCGGCGGGCTGCTCGAACTCGACGCGTTTCTTGATGAGTCGCTCGATCCAGAACCCAACCGAGCTGGGAAGAATCGAGAACGACGTAACCGCGACCTGCCCGCCGCCCTGGCGGCCGCGGCGGGCATCGGGCCACGGGAAAAAAGTCAGAATCGTTCCCGGGTGTCCCGCCTCGTCACCGAAATAGAAGTGATAGGTGGTGGGATCGTCGAAGTTGACAGTGCGCTTGACGAGCCGGAGCCCCAGTACGCCGGCGTAGAAGTCGAGGTTACGCTGCGGGTTGCTGGCAATGCCGGTGACGTGATGAATACCGGCGGTCCGGAAGCTCATCGTCCCGATTCTTGCTTAGCTTCTTTTCGGCGTCTCGCGCTTGTCGGTGCTGGTACGTGGAGAGCCGTGCTCGCCTCCATAGCCGCTCTTGTGCTCGTGCGGATGGGAAGGGACGTCTTCAGGATTGGGCTGTCCGGAGCGTGTGCCCGAATCCCCGTCGCCTTGCCTCGAAGGGGGCTGCTTACTCTGTTCCTGCTTTTGCCTGGATGCCATAAATTCTCCAATCGTCCACCCTTCCTCTGAAGCAACGGACATGCCGTTGGCTGAGACATCGATGTGAGCCGGACCGCGCCCTCCAAAAAGCCCAAAAAACAAAAGCGAGCACGAAACCTGAGCGATCCACAAACGCTCAGCGAGCTCGCAATGCGCCTCAGGGAGGGAATCTACATCACCACTTTGGACGGCGAGATCGTCGATGCGAATCCGGCGTTCCTCGAAATGTTCGGCGTCGAATCACTCGCCGAGCTGAAGGGATATCGGACCGATGACTTCGTGCGTCCCGAAGTTCGCGCGCGCGAGATGGCGCAGCTGGAACGCGATGGAGCGGTGCGTGACGTGGAGTTCCAGCTGACGCGTCGTGATGGCGAGACGCGCACCGTGGTGGACAGCGCATTCCTGTCGGTGGATCCAAAGACGGGTGAGAAATACTGTCACGGCATTCTGGTCGACATCACCCATCGCAAGGAGCTACAGACCCAGCTGCTCGAGCTCAGCATCCGCGACCCACTCACGGGCTGCTACAACCGCAGGTATCTGAACACGGTAACCCGCCAGTGTGAGGCACAACCCAAGGGTGAGTGGGGATGCATTTACCTCGACATCGATCACTTCAAGCAGTACAACGACAGCAACGGTCACGCTGAAGGTGACGCCGTGCTGGTGAAGATGGCGCGCTTTCTCATGCGTCACGTGCGCGCGGAGGAAGCGGTAGTGCGGGTGGGCGGCGATGAATTCCTGGTGGTGCTGTGTGACTCCGGAGAAGACCAGACCGAGCATGTTGTGGCGAGGCTGCGCGCCGCGGCTCCAACGTCAGCGCCGGTTCCATTCTCGATGGGATGGGCCGCACGACGCGGCACGGAGTCATTCGAACAAACGATGATCAGGGCCGATCACAGGTTACTGGCCGTGCGCGTGGACGAGCGGCGCGACCTGCAGAAACGGCGGAAAAAGAAGCCGCGGCCGAGTTAAGCCCGCCCAGAGGCAGCGAAGAACCGCTAAAACACCAAACCGAGCCACGGTGTGTAAGTGAGCGCGTGACGCACGTCCCACAGTAGAACCTTCTTCTACTGGTGTGTCATGCGCTCATTCCTCTTTTCACTCGTACTCGGCGTTCCCGCGGCTCTATCGGCCCAAATCATCGACGCACCCCCGCGTCCGCTTCCTTGTCCCGTGCCGCCGTGCGTGCGTGGACGGCCGTGCGTGATGCCGGCCTGCGGCATTCCATTTCAGGATGTCGTGCGGCAGAGCAGCGATGTGCGGGTGAATCTGGTCGATCGCGTGCTGCGATACGAAGTGACCGAGACATTCGTGAATCGGGGGAGCCGCGTCGGCGAGGCGGATTTCATGTTCCCGCTACCGAAGGGAGCGGCGTTCCAGGATCTCAAACTGTCGATCAACGGCGAGATGGTCGCGGGCGAGACCATGAGCGCCGATCGCGCGCGTCAGATTTATGAGGAGATCGTGCGGCGCCAACGCGATCCGGCGCTGCTGGAGTGGATGGGATACGGATTGCTGCGTGCGCGGATTTTCCCGATCGCGCCAGGCGAGGTAAAGAAAGTCGTCGTGCGATTCCAGACCGTCGCGCCGCGTGAAGGAGACGCGCTGCGGGTGGACTATTTCCGGGGCCAGCGCTCGAACCAGGTCGGCGGAAGCCAGCGTCTGGAAGGAGGTACATCTCTGGTGCTGACGTATCCGAACGATCCCATGTACGGAACCGCCTATTCGCCGACGCACACCATCTATGATGAGCGGTACGGTTCCGACTATTCGATGGACAACGCCGAAGATCGTTCATTCGCGTCGAGCAATCGGGGGTCGGTCAGGCGGGTCGAGGTAAGGGACGCGCGCGGAGAGGTCACGCTCCTTATCCCGATCCGCCGGTCGACCAGCGCCGCGATCTCGATGCTGGCCAACGCGCCGGGCAACGAAGATGGCTTTGCGCTGATTACGTTGTCGCCGCCGGCAGTGCGTCCGCGCGCGGTACCACGCGACCTGACTTTCGTGCTCGACGTGTCCGGCTCGATGAGCGGGGAGAAGATCGAGCAGGCGCGGGCAGCAGGAAAGCAGCTGCTCCGCACCCTGTCGCCGGCCGATCGTTTTCGGCTGATCGACTTCTCGAGCGATGTCCGGACCTTCCGCGACGATTACTCGAGCGCGACGCCGGAGAACATTCGCGCGGCGACGCGGTATCTGGACGAGCTCGACGCCGAAGGATCGACCAACATCTCCGGTGCGCTCGACGAGGCGTTGTCGGCGCGCGTTCAGTCGGGCCGCCTGCCGATCATCCTGTTCCTGACCGATGGCCAGCCGACGATCGGCGAGCGTAACGCATCGGTGATCGCATCGAACGTGGCGAAGCAGCGCGGCTCGCGAAGACTGTTCACATTCGGTGTCGGCGCCGATCTCAACGTTTCTCTCATCGAGCAGCTCGCGCTCGAAGGGCGCGGTACTGCCAGCTTCGTGCGGCCTGACGAGTCGGTAGAGCGCGCTGTGGGCATTGTGGCCAGTCGCCTGACGAGTCCGCTGGTAACCGACGTTCGCGTCCATGCCGATGGTGTACGACTGCTCAAGATGCATCCGGCAATGCCGGTGGACATATTTGCGGGAGAGGACCTCGTGCTCCTGGCTCGCTACGATGGAGACGGCGATGCGACACTGCGCTTCGATGGCCAGACGACCAGTGGACCGGTGACCTGGACGGCGCGGGTGAATTTCCCCGAGCGGTCGCGAGGGAACTCGTTCGTGGCGAGGCTGTGGGCGACCCAGCGCGTCGGCTATTTGAGCGCCGAGAAGCGGAAGCACGGCGGATCACAGGAGATCAACGACGAGATTCGCGAGCTTGGCGAGCGGTTTGGGATTCCAACCGAGTTCTCTTCGTACCTCGTCGTTGAGCCGGGAATGAACCAGCGCCGCATAGCGGGCAGAGGCGTTCAGCTGAACGGGGTGGTCGGCTCCAACTCTGCGCCGGCCGCGGCACCTGCGCCGGCCGTACAGTTCGAGGCCGCGAAGGCGGCGTCGGAGCAGCGCGCGGCGACCAGCGTGATGGCGGCCGACGCGGCAGCCGGAATTCGCGACGATGCCAGCGTGAGACGCGCCGGAAATGTCACCTTCGTCCTGCGCGACGGGGTATGGACCGACGTTCGCTACAAGGGCACCGGCACGGTGCTGCGAGTGAAGCCTTACTCCGACGCTTACTTCAAGCTGCTGGACATCGACCCGGATCTGCGTGAGGCATTCTCGATTGGAGAGCGCGCGATCGTAGCGGGGAAGAAGATTGCAATCGAGCTGACGCCGTCGGGTGAAGAGCGCCTGACCGACCACGACATCGCACTTCTGCGAGATCGCTGGTAACAGGTGACCGACGTCGAGCGACTCTTCCGAACCTATAACGCCGCGTTGGTGAGATACCTGACGCGGCGTCTGGGAGATCGCGACTGGGCCGAGGAAGTTGCACAGGAGACTTTCGTGCGCGCGCTGAGACAGACTTCGATTCAGAATGAAAGGGCGTGGCTGTTCGCAGTCGCGACGAACCTGGTGAGGGATGAGGCGCGGAAGGACAGCCGGCGGCGAAAGCACCTGGCGCTGCTGGCGGAGCAGGAGCGGGAGTCGATGGTCGAGCCCGAGGAAACCAGCCTCGAGCGGGCGCAGGAAGCAGCGATGGCGCGCAAAGCGGTGGACGCGCTGGCGGAGCGTGACCGACTGGCGCTGCTGATGCGCGAGGAAGGGCTCGATTACAACGAGATCGCGGAGGCATTGCAGCTGTCGCCGGGATCGGTGGGAACGACGCTGTCGCGCGCGCGACGGCGGCTGGTGGAGAGCTACGAAGAGTTGCAGAAGGATCGAGAGGCGAGAGAGAAGCATGCAGCATCCTGACGAAGGAACAATCCACGCCTGGCTCGACGGCGCGCTCGGTGCCGACGAAGCCGCGCAAATCGACGCACACGTGAACGGTTGCGCTGAATGCGCCGCTGCCGTCGCGGAAGCGCGTGGCTTCATCGCCGCATCGTCGCGGATTCTGACGGCGCTCGACAACGCGCCGCGCGGCGTAATTCCAGCAGCTGCGCCGGTCAGGAAACGGTTCGATCCGATGGTGTGGCGCATTGCCGCGAGCGTGCTCGTGATCGCTGGAGGGACGTTGATCGTCGTGCGGAATCAGGGCACGCGGGAGACGTCGATGACCGCAAGCACGTCCACCGTGAACATTTCGGATTCCGCGGCAGCGTTCAAGGCGGCGGGTGAATCGGCTCCGACGGTGACCGCGCCTGCTCCCGCCGTCCCGCTGTCGGTGCCGACGGTCGCCCCTTCGCGCCGCGCGGCACAACCCTCGGCGGGCGGCGCGGCAGTTGAGAAGCCCAACGGGAGCATCGGTAACCGTGGTGATTTTGCTACGACTGGAGCGCCGGCAATTCAGAACACGGCGCAAATGGCTGAGAAATCAGTGGCCAAAAACACGGGTGTGGCCGCCGACCGTGTCGCTGCGGTCCCAGCCCCCGCACCGACATCACGATTTCTTCCCAGTGCAGGCGCGATTGCGGGCGCAGGCGTGATCGCAGGCGAACTGGCCGAACCGACCCAGCCGCTAAAGGTGGTCGAGAGTCCTCGGCGGATCGGCGCGAACGTGACCGTCTACGAGATCGGCGGAGACACGGTAACACTCACCGAGTCGCGAGCTGTCGCGCTCTCGAGCATTGCCGCGACCGACGCGGCAGCGGCAACGACACAATCCGAGTCGCGCGGCAAAGCGGCAGCTACCCGAAACGGCGTATCCAACCAGACAGTGCCGGCGAGCGCACCAACCGTTGCGCCGCCGCCTCCAGCGGCGCCTGCACCGGTACGGGACGCGGCGCGTCCGGAAGATCCGAACGTGGTGCACACCATCACCTGGACGGATCCCGCGACGCGCAGCACCCTGAGCCTGAGCGGTCGGATGTCCGAGGCGAGGCTACAGCTGATCAGATTGAGAATCGAGAAGGAGCGGGCGCAGAAAAAGACGCCCTGACGTGCTCAGCTCTGCGGCGATCCCTGCTGGAGAGCCATCCCCATTGAGTGGTAGCCCTTGTCGACGTAAAGGACCGTCCCGGTGATGCCGCTGGCGAGCGGGCTGGATAAAAAGGCCGCGGCGTTGCCGACTTCCTCTGCCTGAAGGGGGTCGGTGAGGGGAGAGTTTTCGGCGCAGTACTCCACCATCCGCTCGATGATCCCGATTGCGCTCGCCGCGCGAGATGCGAGCGGACCCGCGGAGATCGTATTTACACGGACGCCGTATTTTCGCCCCGCCTCGAACGCGAGTACACGGGTGTCGCTCTCGAGCGCGGCTTTCGCCGAGGACATTCCGCCGCCGTATCCGGGGATCACGCGCTCACTCGCCATGTAGGTGAGCGACACGAACGAGCCGCCCTTGCGCATCAACGGAGAGAGCCGCGCGACCATGGAAACGAGCGAGTACGCGCTGACGCTCAGAGCGGTGAGATAACCGGCGCGGCTCGTGTCGAGAAGCGACTTCTTTACTTCGGGTCCGTTGGCAAGCGAATGCACGACGATGTCGAGTGAATCGCGGCCGAAGTCGGTTTCGATGCGCTTCGCCATTCCGTCGACGCTGAAATCTCCGGTGTCCTTGTAGCGCTTGTTGGAGCGGATGTCTTCGGGCGCATCCGCCAGGGCGTCGAACGCGGCATCGAGCGGATAGATCTTCTCGAACTCGAGCAGCTTGCCGCTGGACAGCTTGCGCGACTCGTCCATCTTGCCGCGCTCGATCAGGTTCATGAAGATGTTGAGCGCGGGGGGCCAGGTTCCGACCGAGACCTTTGCGCCCGCCTCCGCGAGTGCCTTGGCGATCGCGAACCCGAAGCCCGCATCGTCGGCGACGCCAGCGACCAGTGCGCGCTTGCCGGTCAGATCGATGTTCAGCATTTCCGGTGATATCGCTGTTCGAAGGGTGATTTACAAGGGGTGAAGGACGCCCTGTTTACAATACAGTTCCAGCTGGTCGATTTGTCGATCTCTATGCGAGTAACGCTTTGCTGAACGGAATTTTCATTCTGAGTGAGCTGCCGCGGGACATCGCGGATCGCGTGCGCGCGATCAACGAGCGCTACGATCCCAAGCTCGCGCGATACAAGCCGCCTCACATCACGCTGACGGGGTCTTCGGGAGCCGGTCCGA
This sequence comes from Gemmatimonadaceae bacterium, assembly GCA_035249045.1. GTDB lineage: Bacteria > Gemmatimonadota > Gemmatimonadetes > Gemmatimonadales > Gemmatimonadaceae > UBA4720. Next base: position 128,315 of record DATFGW010000162.1, read on the forward strand.
TCCCGGCATCGGTGCCGCTGGCTGAGCTCAAGGCGAAACTGACGCCGATTGCCGCGACGACGCCGCCGCTGACACTCTCATTCCGTGCCCCGCAGCGATTCATGCAGACCGACATTCTGGTGCTGCCGATCGATCCACACGGGCCGATCAGGGTGCTCCACGACCGGCTGGTGACGAGCGGGCTGCCCTTCACGCGGGCGCGGTACACTTTTAGCCCTCACTGCACCCTGAATCTCTATCAGTCGCTGGATCGCACCTCGGTCCGTGAGCTGCTCAAGACCAGAATATCGGAGCCCTTCGTGGTGAGCGCGATTCAGGTTTATCACACCCGGGACCCGCAACCTTCACGCAAGCTGCTGGAGCTACCTCTCACCGGTGGATCCCAGAAAGATTGAGATCGTCTGGCGCGCAATGTGGATGCGCGTGTTGAGCCGGCTGTTGCCGGGGCCCAAAGAGACGACACTCCCTTCCCCGATCGATCGCGATCATCGCGTCCTCTTCATTCGTTATGAGCGGATCGGCGACATGATCATGGCGACATCCCTGATCCGGAACATCGCTTCGGCGCTGCCTGGCGGGAAAGTCGACGTGCTGGCGACACCGACGACGGCGCCGGTACTGGAGCGGAATCCGTACGTCGGCCAGGTCCTGACGCTCGACCGCGGCTCGCTCAGGAGCTACAAGGATCTGATGAAGCGGCTGCGTGGCGAGCGGTACACCGTCATGGTCGATGGGCGCATCAACAATCCGCCCGTGTTCACGTCGACTCCGTTGCTCATGTACGCCGGCCGCGCGCCCTTCCGAGTCGGTGCGCGCGGTGATCGGACGCCGCGGATCTACAACGTGTCGGTTCCCGAATGGAACCGCGTCGATCACTACATCGAGGGCTCGAAGCAGCTGGCGGTTCCTTTCGGCGTCAATCCGGAAGCAGTGGACTGGCAGCCGGAAATATTTTTGTCCGACGAAGAAAGATCGTGGGCGGAGGAACGCTGGGAGGATGCAGCGGCGCTGACTGAATCGTCGGGTGCGGAGTCGCGGCCCGCGAAACGGCTGCTGGTCAACCTCTCGGCGTCGGAGCCCAAGCGCCGCTGGCCCGACGGGAAATTCATCGCCACGCTGCAGAGTGCCCGGGCGCGGGCGCCGGGAATGCCAATGGTCGTCATCGGACTGCCGGCGGAATGGGAGAGCGTAACGCGCGTGGCGAATGCGACTCACGCGCTGCCGGTGAAGACGCCGCAGCTACGCGATGCGCTCGCCCTGGTGGGAACGAGCGATCTGGTCTTTACGCCCGACACCAGCATCTCGCACGCAGCATCGGCGTTCAGGAAACCGTCGTTGGTACTGCTCAAGCGCGAACATCGGCCCTATGCTCCTTGGAATACTCCTGGAGAAATCATTCCGTGGCACGAAGATCAGATCCACCAGCTGCCACACGAGCGCGTTTCCGTGTTGCTGGAGAAGTTGCTCGTGGATTACGGGGGTTAAGCGTTTAACTGACGCCGTTCGCGGATCGTCTAACACCCGCACGGGTGTATAAGAAGTGTCTTCACAACAGACGGCGGTCCACATGATTCGGACTTTTCTGCGCTCCGCGGTACCACTGGCAATGGCCTTCGGCCTGCCGGCGACCGTTCTTGGGCAACATGCTCACGATCACGGCGATTCAACGGTCCATACGTCGACGGCCGCTCACAGCTCGGAGATGGCGGGAATGAAAATGGATGGTGGCGCGAACTGGAAGATGGAGGCGATGGCGAAGCACATGGCCTACTCGAGTGCGCGCCCCTTGATGCCCGGCGATTCAGCCCGTGCCGCGCAGGTCATCAATGAGCTCCGCCAGGCGATCGCCAAATATCAGGATGTGAACGTCGCGGAAGCAGATGGCTACAAGATGTTCGCGCCCCAGATCAAGAATCAGCCGCAATACCATTTCACGAAAGGCTGGAACGCGATCCGCAACCAGTGGGGCTTCGATCCGGCGCGTCCGACCTCGCTCCTCTACACAAAGGACGCGCAGGGGAAGTTCCATTTGATCGGCGCGATGTACACCGCGTCGCGGCGGACATCCGAGGAAGAGCTCGACAAGCGAATCCCGTTGAGCGTCGCGCGCTGGCATCGTCACGTGAACTGGTGCGTACCGGCGCGGTACGCGAAGGAGCGATGGTACGAGACGAAGGATGGAAGGCCGATCTTCGGTCCACTCGGGGTTGCGACAAGGGAAGAATGCAAGGCTGCCGACGGCAGGTTCATTCCGCAGGCGTTCGGGTGGATGGTGCACGCGAATGTGTTCGCGGGGGACGATCTCAAGTCCATTTGGCATGACGATCATATGGAGCACGATCAGCATGCGATGATGGGCGATCCTAAAAGGCCGGATTGAGGGCTAGACCAAGTGCATTGCTGACTGCTGACTGATTGAGGACGGAGGACAAGCTCAAAGCTTGTCCTCCGTGGGCCTTCGCGCACCCGATAAATTGTTCGGATGCCTCCACAGTTCATCTATGTAATGAAGGACCTGCGCAAGGTCGTCCCGCCATCGCGGGAGATTCTGCGCGGAATCTGGCTCTCTTTTTATCCCGGCGCCAAGATCGGCGTACTCGGCGCCAATGGCGCCGGAAAATCCTCGCTCCTGCGCATCATGGCGGGCGTAGACCACGACTTTCAGGGCGAGGCGTGGCCACACGAGGGCACTCGGATCGGCTACCTGCCACAGGAGCCCCAGCTCGACGCGTCGAAGAACGTCAAGGAAAACGTCGACGTCGCCGTAAAGCCCGTGCGCGACCTATTGAAAAAGTTCGAGGACATCTCGAACAGGTTCGCCGAGCCGATGTCGGACGACGAGATGACGAAGCTTCTGGATCAGCAGGCAAGAGTTCAGGAGAAGATCGACGCCGTCAACGCGTGGGACATCGATCGAAAGATCGAGATTGCGATGGATGCGCTGCGACTTCCGGCAGCGGATGCGGACGTCAGCAAGCTGTCGGGTGGCGAGCGTCGCCGCGTCGCGCTATGTCGGACACTGCTCGAGGAGCCGGACATGCTGTTGCTCGACGAGCCGACCAACCATCTCGACGCCGAGTCAGTGGCGTGGCTGGAGAGGTATCTGGCGGAATTTCCCGGAACCGTCGTCGCCGTCACCCACGACCGCTACTTCCTCGACAACGTCGCGGGCTGGATCCTCGAGCTGGATCGCGGTGCGGGCATTCCGTACGAGGGCAACTACAGCTCGTGGCTCGAGCAGAAGCGCACGCGTCTCGCGCAGGAGGAGAAGCAGGCGTCGGCAAGGCAGCGGACGCTCGAGCGCGAGCTCGAGTGGGTGCGGATGTCGCCGCGCGCGCGGCAAACGAAGAGCAAGGCGCGCATCCAGAACTACGAGGAGCTGGCGACGGCCGCCGAAGGTGAGAAGATCATGCAGAATGAGATCGTGATCCCGCCGCCGGCGCGACTCGGCAATGACGTCGTCGTCGCGAAGGGTCTCAAGAAGGCGTACGGCGACAAGGTGCTGTTCGACGACCTGTCGTTCTCACTGCCGCGCGGTGGAATCGTGGGGATCATCGGGCCCAACGGTGCGGGCAAGACGACGTTGTTCAGAATGATCGCCGGCAAGGAGAAAGGCGACGGCGGACAACTCACCATTGGCGACACCGTGCAGCTCGCGTACGTCGATCAGGCGCGAGAGCTCAACGACGCGAATACCGTCTATAAGGAAGTGAGCGAAGGGAACGACGTCATCATGGTCGGCAAGCGCGAGATGCAGGCGCGGGCCTATCTGGCGCAGTTCAACTTCAAGGGACCGGACCAGCAAAAGAAGGTGAAGGATCTGTCGGGTGGCGAGCGCAACCGGCTGCACCTCGCAAAGCTGTTGAAATCGGGCGGCAATCTGCTGTTGCTCGACGAGCCCACCAACGATCTCGACGTCGATACACTGCGCGCGCTGGAGGAAGCCCTGGTCGATTTCCCCGGCTGCGCGGTGGTGATCTCCCACGACCGCTGGTTCCTCGACCGCATCGCGACGCACATTCTGGCGTTCGAGGGCAACTCGGAGACGGTATGGTTCGAGGGGAACTATCAGAGCTACATCGAGGATCTCAAGCGAAGGAAGGGCGCTGATGCCGACCAGCCGCATCGCATCGCCTACAAGAAACTGGTTCGCGCTTAGCAGCGTGGCGCTTGCTGTCACGGTAGCGGGCGCGTGCTCCCCGCCGCGTTCCGCGGCCGAGTCGGACTCTGTCGATATAACGCAAGGCCGCACGCAGACGGCGAGCGAATCGAATCTCAATTCTCAATCGCTCTCCAGCATTTGTCCGACGCTGACACGGCGTGGCTCAATCCAGGTCGCGAGGGTCGACTTGAAAGTCGAAGAGGGCGGAGTCGCGTTCGACCTGTTGGATGATGGAGCCGGCCAGGGCGTGATGGCTTGCGGTGATACGCTTTACGCGGACGTCCACGCGCTGATGCGTCTGATGGCCGACTCTTCGAGCGTAATGAGCGGCACGGGTGCCGCCGCCAGCGACGGCAAAGCGGCGAACGCTCAGACTGGCTACTACGACGGCGTGCCCTACGTTCGCGTGAACTCCTTCGCGCAAAACCGGCGCGCACTCGTACTCGAGAGTCCCGGCCAGCCGACCGATGTCGTCATCTGGCCGCGCAAGACCTTACTCCACCTCAAGGCGTCGGGGCTCACCGCAGGCAGGGCGTACAAGGCGGCGGTTTCGGAAGGCCTGCTGCCCTGACAAATCTCACAGGAGGAACAATGCGGTTACTCGGCTGGATCGGCATCCTCGTCATTCTCGCCGGCGTCGACATCGTTGCCGTTGGCGGCATTCCCTACACGAAGAGCCGCAACGAAGTCGAGGTCGGCCCGATCGTGGTGAGGTCCCAGGAGCGTGGGATGATTCCCGCGTACGTCGGAGTCATTGCCATCGTCGTCGGCGCCGGGATGGTGATCGTCGGTCGCAAGAAACCGGCGTAGCCCACTTTCCTGGTAGCGGTGCGGCCTGGCGACCGCGCCCCTGGCCTTCAGACGCGGGCTAGTAAATGAGTTTCTGAATGAAGATCCCAACCACGCCCAGTAGCGCGGTAGCGGTGACTGCCATCGCGACCTGCATGGTAAGCGATCGCTCGCCCGTTACGCGACGCACCAGCGGCAGGGTCACAAGCGCGCTCGTCACGCTTGCGAGCACGGCACCCAAGGCCGCGGCCTGCGGTGTCAGAGTTCCGGACGCGGCAAGGTTCGCGGCGGACGCAACCGCGCTCGCGCTCGAGATAAGGCCGCCGATCGCGCTCACTCCATAGAAGCCGGTATTTCCGAGGGACCGCTGCGCGAGATTGCCGGCAACCTGCAGCACGAGGAAAACGAAGCCGAAACGCAATGCGGCGGTCAGAGAAAAGGGCGATTGAAGCGTAGTGAGCCGCGTGTCGCTGTCTCCGGTAGTGGCGCTCGGACGCCCAAGCCTCGCAGCCGCCGCAGCCCCGAGGAACATCAAGCCAAGCGGTATCGCGGCAGCGAGTAGCGCGAAAGGCGCGAGAATCCCAAGGATGACGCCGTTCCGAAGCAGCATTGCGGCAGTGGCGAGCACGATTCCGCTGTAGGTGAAGCCCGAAAGCGTTCCGTGTGAAGACTTTGTTCTGGTCGCGAGCTCCGCGACGGTGGCAGTGCTGTTGACGAGTCCACCCAGGAATCCGGTCAGCTCGACGGCGCGGGCCCCATAGATCTTCAACAACAAATAATTCCCGAATCCGAGCGCGCCGATCAGAATGACGGTTACCCATGCCTCACGCGGATTCAGTAGCTCCCACGGATCGATCGTGCCGGGCGGAAGCACGGGAAACACCACAAACGCGAGAATTGCCAGTAACACTGCCGACCGCAGCTCGCCTTCAGTGAGCGCGTGACTGAAGCCGGCGAGTGGTTCCTTCCAGGCCAGTAGCGCGGCCGTCGTAACCGCCAGCGTCACGGGCGCGAAAGTGTGCCCGCGCCCTGCGAGAACTCCGGCGAGAGTCACCACGATCAACGCTGCCGACGACGTTATTTCGGCGCCTTCGCCGGTGCGGATGGTCTCGATGTTGAGCAGGATCACCAATACCCCGACGAGTCCGAGCGCAACGAGTGCGTAGGGATCGCCGAGCAGTCCGCCGGCCGCTCCGATCAGCGCCGAAAATGCAAAGGTGCGGAGGCCGGCTTCCTTCCTACGGCGCTCTCGCTCGATTCCCACGAACAAGCCGATCGCGGCAGCAAGCGCGAGCCGCGACAGAGTCGGCAGGTAAGGCCAGAGAACGTCTTGATCCATGCGGGACGTTATACGCGCACCGTAGCCTTACACAAGTTGGTGACTGGCGCTGACGAGACCGGTCGGAGCGCCCGGGTGATGTGGCGGCGGCCGAGTCTAATGCGTGACGGCGGCGACGTGTAAATTCTGGCGCATGCTGGTTAACGCACTACTCGTGCTGGCGTTGCTGCAGGATTCGACGCTTACTTATGACGGCAGATCGCATCGTGTGCAGGTCCCGGTGCCGCGGATCGATGCGAGCGCGACGATCGACGGTCAGCTCGACGAGCCGGTCTGGCGAAGTGCGGCAAAGCTGACGGGATTCTCGCAGTACCAGCCCGTCGACGGCAGACCCGCCGATGAGCCCACTGAAGTCCTTGTGTGGGACGCGCCCGACGCGATCTACTTCGGCATCAAAGCGCGCGAGATCCACGGCGATGTCGTGCGCGCGACGCACGCCAATCGCGACAACATCGACAGCGAAGATCAGATCCAGATTTTGCTCGACACCGACAACGCGCGACAGATCGCGTTTCTCTTCGGCGTGAATCCGTACGGCGTGCAGCAGGACGGGACGCGGAGCGCGCAGTTCTCGGGCGGCGCCGGGGGACCGTCTGCCACCGGCGGCGGGTTCCGTACGATCAATCCGCTCGAGGGCAGCGTCGATCTCAATCCGGACTATTTCTTCGAGTCCAAGGGCAGGCTAGTCGACGGCGGTTACGAGGTCGAAGTTCGAATTCCCTTCAAGAGCCTGCGCTACCAGGATGCGCGGGTGCAGAGCTGGGGACTTCACATCCTGCGGCGCGTTCAGCACTCCGGGTTTCAGGACACCTGGGCGCCGGCGGTCCGCGCCAATGCGAACTTCCTCGCCCAATCAGGCACGCTCGATGGGCTCCACGATCTGAAACGCGGACTGGTCCTGGAGGCCACGCCGACGATGACCGCGCACGCTGACCGGTCGCCCAACGTCGGAGACGGCAGCTACCAGCAGAAAGCCGAGCTCGGCGGCGATGTGCGGTGGGGAATCAGGCAGAATCTCACCCTCAACGGCACCATCAATCCCGATTTCTCGCAGGTCGAAGCCGATGTCGGACAGGTTCTGCTCAACGAGCGGTTCGCGCTGTTCTATCCGGAGAAGCGTCCGTTCTTCCTCGACGGACTCGAGCTGTTCGATTCACCGAATCAGTTGATCTACACGCGGCAGATCGTCGCGCCGGTCGGGGGAGTAAAGCTCACCGGCAAGCTCGGTGGGATGAACATCGCGTCGATGGTGGTCGCCGACGACAAGCTGTACTCCTGGGAGAATCGCAACACCCCGCTGTTCGGGGTGTCGCGACTGCGGTACGATTTCGGCTCGGGGAACACGCTTGGCGCAGCGCTGACGAGCCGTGAGGACGGAGAAAACTTCTCGCGTGTGGCGTCGGGCGATTTCAGGTTCTACCACTCGAAGCTTTACTTCGCGCAGTTCCAGGCGGCGAGCTCGTGGACCGACAGTCTTCGCAATCGCTTGCGCGGATCGATCCTTCAGGGTGACTGGGATCGCACCGGACGCGCGTGGGGGTTTCACTACACATTGCGATCGCTCGACCCCGGCTTCCGCGCCGCGGCCGGCTTCGTGAACCGCACGGGTATCATCGAAGGCCGAGCCTTCAACCGACTCAGCTTCTACGGCAAGCAAGGCGCGCTGCTGCAAACCATCAGCACCTTCTTTGGCTGGGACCGAATCTGGAACAACGTCGGCGCCGGTCACGGTCTCGCGGAGAGCAGCGAGTCGATTACACCGAGCGCGACACTACGGGGTGGATGGCAGCTCGGTGGCGCGGTCACTCACGGCTACTTCGCCTTCGATCCGTCGCTCTATTCGGGATTGACCGTGCTGCAAGGACCGCCAGGCCCGCTCATTCTCACGGCGCCCTTCGTCGTGCCACCGCCTGAGAAGGATCAATGGGGTGGGTCGCTGAGTCTGACGACGCCCACTTATCGGATATTCACCGGGACTGCCAGCGTGACCAAAGGCCAGGTTCCGATTTTTCGCGAAGCATCACCGGGCTCCAGCTCGAGGATCGACGCGACGATCGCGGTGCGCCCGACGACCGCACTGCGCAGCTCGCTCCAGTTCTCACGACTCGCGATCGATCGCCGGTTCGATGGATCGCGTTTTTCAACGGAAACGATTCCTCGCATCAAAGTGGAGTACCAGGTGAGCCGGCCGATCTTCGTGCGCGTGGTCAGCCAGTACGCGGCGCGCTCGCGGTCGTCACTCCGCGATCGCAACGGCAATCCGATTCTGGTGAACGACGTGCTCGACACCGGCGAGACCACCAACGAATTCTCGACTGACTGGCTGTTCAGCTACCGTCCGGTTCCGGGCACGCTCGTGTACCTGGGCTACGGCTCGACGCTCGAGGAGCCGCGCGAATTCAGATTTCAGAATCTGCAGCGCACCCGCGACGGGTTCTTCGGAAAGATCAGCTATCTCTTCCGCCTTTAGCCGTTGATGGTCCGCATCCCCGCTTCGGGATAACGATCGCCGGCGGTGACTCCTTTCGGTGCCGCGGCGTCGATGCGACGCAGATCATTTTCCGATAGCACGATATCCACCGCGTGCCAATTCTCCTCGACGCGCTCCGGATGTCGCGTACCTGGGATCGGCACGATGTCGTCACCCTGCGCGAGCAGCCACGCAAGCGCGAGCTGCGCGGGTGTGCATTTGTGCTCCTCGGCGATCTCCTCGACTTTCGCGACGAGATCCAGATTCCGCTGAAAGTTCTCGCCCTGAAAGCGCGGGTGGTGCTTCCGGAAATCGTCGTCCGCAAGGTCGTCGACGCTCTTGATCTGGCCGGTGAGAAAACCGCGGCCGAGTGGACTGTAGGCGACGAAACCGATGTCGAGCGCGCGGAGCGCCTCGAGCAGTCCATCCTCGGGATCGCGTGACCAGAGCGAATATTCGGTCTGCACCGCTGTGATCGGATGAACCTTGTGGGCGCGGCGAATCGTCGCGACCGACGCCTCGGACAATCCGATGTAGCGCACCTTTCCCTCGCGCACAAGATCCGCCATCGCGCCAACCGTATCCTCGATCGGCGTGTTGCGATCGACGCGATGCTGGTAGTACAAGTCGATGGTGTCGATGCCCAGTCTCTTGAGCGACGCCTCGCACGCCTGCCGCACGTAGTCGGGCTTCCCGTTCACGCCGAGGAAGGCGCGGGTCTTCGGGTCACGCACATTGCCGAATTTGGTGGCGATGATCAACTGGTCGCGTTTGCCCTTGATCGCGCGCCCAACCAGCTCCTCATTGGTGTGCGGACCGTACATGTCGGCCGTATCGAGAAAGTTGATGCCGAGCTCGATGGCGCGGTGAATGGTGGCGATCGACTGTTGCTCGTTGCTGGGACCGTAAAAGTCCGACATTCCCATGCAGCCAAGGCCGATGGGGGAGGTCTGCAGGCCCTGCGCGCCGAGGCGGCGTATCTTCGTGGTGGCGGGAGTCATCCGGTTCCTGGACGTTAGAGAAGCAATCGAACAGATATCGAGAAACGCGGCGAATTCAAGATCGTGCGAGCTCAGCGAGAGGGCTGGTCATGAATCTGACGACGATAAAGCGCGACATGCCGCATTGGCTGCTTCGCGGTGCCGGGGCAGGACTGATTGTGCTCGGGATGGGCGGACGCGCGCTGATGAGGGTAATCGCGCACATGGAGCATCGCCCACAGCTCGTGTTGACGCTCGGCGGGACACTGACGGTGATCTTCGCCGGCACCGTCGCGGGGCTGGTGGCTGGCTTCATCTACTTCCTGTCGCGCGTTCTCTTTCGCCAGCGAGTGATCAGAGCCATGGTGTTCATCGTTGCAATCGAGCTGATCGTATGGCGCGGCGTAAGTGGGCTCCTGCTGGTGCCGCAGCTGCTGTTTCTGGGGCTTGGCGCGATTTTCATCGCCGTGTTGCTGTCTCTCCCTCGCGCTGCAGCCGATCCGGCTTGACGCATGGCAATTGCCCTTTCGGCGCGGGATGTCGCTCACAGGTTCGGGAACGTCGCAGCTCTGGACGGAGTAAGCCTCGACATCGCGGCCGGGGAGTGCACCGCGATCGTTGGTGAGAGTGGCTCGGGCAAGTCGACGCTGCTCCGCTGCTTCAACCGCCTGGTCGAGCCGGACGCCGGAAAAATTGCCGTTGGCGACGAGGATGTCCGGATGCAGTCGCCGGTCGAGCTGCGGCGGAGCATCGGTTATGTCCAACAGCACGGGGGACTGCTCCCGCACTGGCGGGTGTTGCGCAACGTCGCGTTGGTGCCGGTGCTGAGAGGGATGCGTGATGCGGACAATGCGGCGGGACGGGCGCTCGATCTGGTGGGCCTGCCTGCCGCCGATTTCGGATCGCGGTTTCCGCACGAGCTTTCGGGTGGACAACGGCAACGGGTCGCGCTGGCGCGGAGCATCGCCGCGCGGCCCGGTGTGATTCTCCTCGACGAGCCATTCGGTGCGCTCGACGCAATCTCACGCGCCGAGCTCCAGGAAACCTTCGCCGCACTTCGGAGAGAGCTGGCGCTGACGACGCTGCTCGTCACCCACGACCTCGCCGAAGCGGCTCGACTCGGCGACCAGGTGGTGGTGATGCGCAGTGGAAAGATCGAGCAGCGCGGGCCGATGGGCGCACTCGTCCGAAGTCCGGCGACGGATTACGTGGCGCAGCTGATCGAGAAAGCGCGCGCTGGCCTCGAGCCACTCCTCGCGTGATCGGGGCACATTCACTGCGCACCGCTGCCCGGGCTGCTCTCTTCGCCGCGATGCTCTCGATGGGCGTGGCGCGAGCGCAAGCGCAGCGCCCGATCGTCGTAGCGTCGAAGCCGTTCGGGGAATCGTACGTGTTGGCGGAGATGTTCGCGCAGCTGCTGGAGTCTCGCGGTTTCACGGTTGATCGCCGGCGCGGACTGGGCGCGACCGAGATCGCGTTCGGTGCGCTGCAACGTGGTGCGATCGACGTATATCCCGAGTATACGGGAACCGGCCTTGTCGCGATTCTTCACGACACGCTGGCCGACTCGGTACTCGCTGACCCACGAGCCGTGTTCGCGCACGTCGCGGCCAGATTCGCCGCGCTCTATGACACGCGTTGGCTTCCGCCACTCGGCTTTCAGAACACCTACGCGATCGCAGTTACGCGCTCGACGGCGGACCGATATCACCTGCGCACCCTGAGTGATCTGGCGCGGGAGAGCCCGCATCTAACGGCAGGATTTACCGCGGATTTTATCGGCAGAAGCGACGGGCTCGTTGGACTCGCCCGGGTCTATGGCATCAAGCCGAGAGCCGTCCGGCCACTCGCACCGGCGGTGAAATATCAGGCGCTCGCTTCCGGCGCCGTGGACGTCATCGATGGCTATTCGACCGACGGCTTGCTCGCGCGCTACGATCTCGTGACGCTGGACGACGACCGGCACTTCTTTCCGCCGTATGAGGCTGCGGCGCTCGTCTCAGGAAGGCTCGAGCGCGAAGTGCCCGGAGCAGTGGCGACACTCGTGTCCTTGAGCGGACGCCTCGACGAACTGACCATGCGCCGCCTCAACAAGAGGATAGAGGTCGATCGGGAAGACATCAGCGAGGTTGCTCGAAGTGAGCTCGAGACGCTTGGACTGATCAGCGCGAGTCCACGGGCGGCTGGCGAGGTCGCATCCGCCGGCCAGGGATTCTGGCGTTACCTCTGGAACCGTCGTGCCAGCATCGGCTCGTTGACTGCGCGACATTTGCTGCTCGTCGCCGTGGCGTTGTTGGCGGCAGTGCTGGTCGCGGTGCCGCTGGGTCTGGCTCTGGAGCGAGCACGGCGGATTGCCGAGCCCACCATCGGAACGTTAGGCGTCATCGAGACGATTCCATCCATCGCGCTGCTCGCCTTCATGATTCCCCTGCTCGGCGTCGGAGTCATTCCTGCCCTGGTGGCGCTCTGGCTGTACGCGCTTTATCCGATCGCGCGCGGGACGTACACCGGTGTGCGTGACGCCGACCCGGATGCAGTCGCCGCGGCGGAGGCATTGGGAACCACGGCGCGGCAGCGCCTCCTCTGGGTCAGATTGCCACTTGCGGCGCCGGTGATCATGGCCGGCATCCGAACGGCGGCAGTAATCACCGTGGGGGCGGCAACGCTGGCCGCATTCATCGGTGCCGGTGGACTCGGCGAGCCGATCGTGGCGGGTCTCGCGCTTGCCGATACGCGCATGATTTTGTCCGGCGCGCTACCGGCCGCTCTTCTCGCGCTGGCGGTCGACGGAGTTCTGGCCCTTATAGAACGATTGGTCGCGCCGGCGCATCGACGGACGAAACTTTGGCGGCGCGCGGCACGTGTCGATGGTTAAGGTGTTCGCGCTCGTGGTTAAGGCGGTCCGTTGTCACTTCCTACTGAGCTGAACTTGAACTGCTGCCGCAAACTTGTGGTCACGACCGTTGTGTGCGCCATAACGATCTCCTGCACGCGGCCTGCCGCGGAGCCCGATGTTCCGGCCACCGGCACACGCTCGTACTTCATGGGATTCTCGGTCGTACCGCCGAAGCCGGACATCGGCATTGCTCTCAAGTCGCTGGACATCTGGAGCAAGCGTGCCGATGCCGCCATCATGCACCTCGACGTTCCCTGGGCGCAACTTCTGGCCGGCGGATCTGCGGCGGGCGCGTTGCGAAAAGATGGCGTCGACCTCGAGCACTACTATCGGTCGAAGCATCTCAAGCTGGTGGTAACGATCGATGTGACCAACGGTCTGGCGCGCGAGAGCGAAGCGGCCGCATTGGTGGCGGCGCACCGCAGCATCACCGAGCCGGCGGTTCAACGCCTGTATCGCGACTACGTCGCCACCCTTGTCGAGATGATCCATCCCGACTATCTGGGACTCGCGGCAGAGACCAACCTCGTGCGGGCGATTGCACCACGTCCGGTCTATGACGCCGTTGTTCGGATGACCAACGATGCGGCGGCCGATGTGCGTCGCACCCACTCGGCCTCCGCGCTTCCGCTGTACATCAGCGTGCAGGTTGAAACCGCGTGGGGGAAGCTCGGCAAGCAGACGCCGTTCGTTGGCATCGAGCAGGATCTGCGCGACTTCCCATTCATGAACGTGCTCGGGCTGTCGTCGTATCCTTATCTCGGTGGGTTCAAGAGCCCGGCCGAAATCCCGCTCGACTACTACTCGCGGATCAAGGGACAGAGAACGCTGCCGGTGATGGTGGTCGAAGGCGGCTGGCCTTCGGGCTCGGTGCGTGGTGCATTCTCGTCGTCGCCGGAAATGCAGGCGCAGTACATAACGCGTCAATCGGAGCTGCTCGACAGCGTCCACGCACTCGGCGTCTTCCAGTTGTCGTTCACCGACCTCGACCTCGGCAGCTTCCCCAAGCCAGTGCCGGCGATTCTGCCGCTGTTCTCGACACTGGGACTCGTCGATGCGGATCTCAAACCCAAGCCAGCGCTTCAAACCTGGGACAGGATCTTCGCCCGCCGACTTCAGCGTTAGGCGAGCTCGGCGACTGGCCGCGAGCGTAGCGACGCCGCCCTCATTCTCCCGTAGCCGAAGTAGATCGACAGCCCGATCGCCAGCCACACGAACAGCCTGATCCAGGTTGGCAGCGGCAGGCCGGACATCAGGTACAGGCAGATGAGCGTGCCGATAACCGGCACCGCAGGAGTCCACGGAGTTTTGAACGGACGCGGAATGTCGGGCTCGGTACGCCGCAGGATCAAAACGCCGGCACACACTATCGCGAACGCCAGCAAGGTCCCCATGCTCACCAACTGGCCGAGCACGCTGATTGGAAAAAGTCCCGACGCGGCTGCGATGATGATTCCGGTCGCCGCGGTGGTGATGTGCGGAGTCCGGAACCGCGGATGCAGCCGTGCAAAGATCGGAGGCAGCAGGCCATCGCGGCTCATTGAGTAAAAAATGCGTGACTGCGCCAACATGTTGACGAGAATCACGCTCGCGATTCCGCAGATGGCGCCGAGGTTGACGATTGGAGGAAGCCAGCGGACTCCGGTCGATTGCACGGCCAGCGCGAGCGGTGATGCGACGTTCAGCTCAGGGTATGGAACGAGTCCGGTCATGACGATGCCTACCGCGATGTAAATGAGCGTGCAGATCGCGAGTGAGACCAGAATCCCGATCGGGATGTCGCGGCCGGGATTCTTCGCCTCCTGGGAAGCGGTGGAGACCGCGTCGAAACCGATGTAGGCGAAGAAGATGATGCCGGCGCCGCGCAGAATCCCACTCCACCCAAACGATCCGAAGGCGCCCGTGTTGGGCGGAATGAAGGGGTGAAGATTGGCGGGATTGATGTAGTGGATGCCGACGGCGATGAAGAGCATCAGCACCGCCAGCTTGATGATGACGATGGTGGTGTTGACGCGGGCGGATTCGCGGATGCCGAGCACGAGCAGACCGGTTATCGCCAGGCAGATCAGAATCGCGGGAAGATTGAACAGCGCGGTGACCTGGCTTCCGTCGGCGAGGGCGATGTGGGTACCGGGCGCACCGGTGAGCCGCGCGGGGAAGGTGATTCCCATCTCACCGAGTAAAGTCACCGCGTATCCGGCCCAGCCGACCGCGACGGTCGAAGAGCTGAGCGAGTACTCGAGCACCAGGTCCCAGCCGATGATCCAGGCGACGAGCTCGCCGAGGGTGGCGTAGGCGTAGGTGTAGGCGCTGCCGGCGACCGGGATCATGCTTGCGAGCTCTGCGTAGCAGAGACCGGCGAATACGCAGGCGACTCCAGCGAGGACCATGGACAATGTCAGCGCCGGTCCGGCGTGGAGAGAGGCGACTTCGCCGCTGAGGACGAAGATGCCGGCTCCAATCACGGCGCCTATCCCCAAAGTGACCAACGCCAGTGGCCCCAGCTCGCGGCGCAGTGTTCCAGCGCCTGCCTCGGCGAGGAGCACCGCGAGCGGCTTGCGCACGAAGAGCGACATCGTTCCTCCGATTTGGATGCGAAATTGTATACAAATACCCGGCCAACAATACCGACGACTGCGGAACGGCGCAAGAACGCGGCGCTGACGCCAGGCCGACAGCGACGGGCGCCTCCGGCCGGCGGCGTTATATTGGCGGCACTGTGCCCAAGCGAAGCTCCAGGACTTCCCGGACCAGATCAGCCGGCAAACGCGCCGCCAGCGGTGGTGCCACCGAGAGAGCGAACCGCCTCTACGAGTCGCTGAGGAACCTCATCGTCCGCGGCCAGCTCGCCCCGGGCGCGCGCATCGTCGAGACAGAGGTGGCCGAACGGTTCGGGGTCAGTCGCACGCCGGTGCGCGCCGCGTTTCAGCGGCTCGAGCGCGAAGGCTATGTCATGGCGTCGGCGACCCACCAGGCGCGCATGACCGTCGCGCCTTTGACCAGAGAAGATGTCGGCGAGCTGCTGGAGATCGTCGGTGAGCTCGAGGGACTCGCGGCGAGGAGCGCCGCACAGCTCGGTGAACCCGATCGCGACAGGCTCGCCAGGGACCTCGCCACCCTGAACGCGGATTTCCGAAAGGCCGCGTCGGCGAAAGGCGCGCAGCCAGGGAAGCTCTACGAGCTCGACGAGAAATTCCACCGGCGCTATGTCGAAGCCGGTGCTGGTCCACGGCTCCGCTCACTCCACGAAGCCGTGAAGCCCCAGGCGGAGCGTTACATCCGGATGTACATCGCGCTGCTCCTCGACACCGTCCCGACGGCAGGCACCGAGCACGACGCGATCGTCGAAGGCATTCGCACCGGCAACTCTGCCATGGCGCAGCGCGCCGTACAAACGAACTGGCGGCACGCATCCGATCGCCTGATGCGGGCAATCGACGTCATGGGCGAGCAGGGCAACTGGTAGCCGAATTCAGTCTTGCAAAACCGTCGCAACGGCGCGATATGGTGGCGTGAAAATCTGGACCAACGCGATTGCCTAACCGGAAAGGAGGTTCGCTGTGGCCGATAAGATGGAGAAGAAAGTCATTGCCGTAGTCGGAGCGACAGGCGCGCAGGGCGGCGGATTGGTGCGCGCAATCCTCGAGGACAAGCGTGGACCGTTCACCGCCCGCGCAATCACCCGGGATCCGAAGTCCGACAGGGCGAAAGCACTTGCCGAAGCCGGCGCGGAAGTCGTCGCTGGAGACGTCGACGACGTCAAGAGTCTCAAGAAAGCATTTCAGGGCGCGCACGGCGCTTACTGCGTCACCTTTTATTGGGCGCACCTCAAGCCGGAGAAGGAGCTCTCGCAAGCCCGCAACATGGCGCAGGCGGCAAAGGATGCCGGAGTGCACCACGTCATCTGGTCGACGCTCGAGGACACCCGGAACTTCGTCCCGCTTACCGACAGCCGCATGCCCACCCTGATGGGCAAGTACAAGGTGCCGCACTTCGACGCCAAGGGCGAAGCCAACGCAATCTTCACCGAGCTCGGCGTGCCGACGACTTTCCTCCTGACGTCGTTCTACTGGGACAACTTCATTTACTTCGGGATGGGACCGAAGAAAGGCCCCGACGGCAAGCTCGCCATCAACCTCCCAATGGGGACCCGAAAAATGGCGAGCATCGCCGCGCACGACATCGGCAAGGCAGCCTACGCGATCTTCGAGAAGGGCGACGAGATGATCGGTCAGACCGTCGGGATCGCCGGCGGGCATCTGAGCGGGGCACAAATCGCCAAGTCGATGACCAAAGCGCTGGGCCAGGAAGTGAAGTACAACCCAATCACTCCCGAAGCGTTTCGCGCCCTCGGTTTCCCCGGCGCCGACGATCTCGGCAACATGTTCCAGTTTTACAGTGAATTCGAGCAGGATTGCTGCGATGCGCGCAGCATCAGCGAGACAAAGACGCTCAATCCGGAGCTGCAGACCTTCGATCGCTGGCTGACCCAGAACAAGTCGCGAATTCCAATCGGCTAACCCGCGCGCCGCCCCGAATCGGCAAAGCCATTCTGAGATCAGAATGGCTTTGCTTTTTTCAGGGTAGCCGTTTCGCGTTTCCAGGTGCGCGCTCTGGCTGCTGGCCACCGGTGCCAAGCACCCTGGCTGCTTCGCCTTCCGTAAAGAGACGCGTCAGGAAGCGCTGGCCTTCTCCGATGCGCTCGACTTCCAGCGCGGTTGCCTCGACTGCCTGCTCCAGGCTGCCGAGTCTCTCCGAAACCTCGCGCGGCAGGGAAGTCACGACCGCCGCGCTGCGCCGCCAGATTCGGCGCGCGATGGCGATCGCGATTGGCAGCATCACGAAGACGATGAGCATCCCGCCGAGGACCCACGCTTCGTCGGGCGGGCCGTTGCGAACGAACACCGGCGGCGGTCTCTCGACGACTGCCCCGGGGACGGCAGCCGCTTGAGCGAGCTGGGTCGAATTCGCCGCTAGCTGCCCGTCGACGTTCGAGATCCGACCGTCGATCTCCTTGAGCCTGGCCTCGAGCGCGGGCCGCTGCACATCGCTGGCGTCCAGATCCTCCAGCTGGCTGGCAATCCCGGCGCGCGAGTTCTGCAGATCATTGAGCTGATCTTCGAGCACGCGACGCTGCGCGCGAAAGCCCTCGTAGATCTCGCTGGCGGCGGGTGCCGTGCGCGCACCCCGCGCGATCACGGGTGCCGCGGGGGCGGCCGGAGTAGCAGGCGCCTGGACTTCCACTTGAATCACGGGCTTCTCGATGACGAGTTTCGCTTCAACACCATGGAACGCCGACGACTCAACGATCAAAGCTGCTTCAATTTGAACGCGGAAGAATCGGGCGCGCAATCATTCACAGCGATTTCGAGCCGCCCTCGATCTCGGCGGCGGCCAGGATTCCGCGCTCGATGTAGATCGGCCTGACGTGGGCGCGCAACCGCGGCAGTCGCAGCGCGAAGACTATGCCTCCGATCACGCAAGCGAAACCGCCGAACATGACGGTCTTCATCGGACCGATGTGCGCGGCGAGCGATCCAGCCAGCAAACTGCCCAGCGGTGCGGTGCCGAGGAATGCCATGGCGTAGAACGACATCACTCGGCCCCGCATGTCGTCCGACACGATGGTCTGAAGAATGGTATTCGTCGATGCCATCTCCACCATCATGCCTCCGCCCACAAAAGGGAGAATGAGCAGCGAGAGCCAGGTGTGATGCGATAACGAGAATGCGATCAATCCAAGCCCGAAGGTGATGGTGGCAACGACGATGGCGCGGCCGAGTCCAAGCACCGAGCGGCGCGACGCCAGGTAAAGGGCGCCGACGAGAGCTCCGACACCGGATGCGGTCATGAGATAGCCGAGAGTGTGGGGCCCGCCGTGCAGAACAGCGGCGGCAATCGCGGGCATCAGCACCGTGTACGGCATCCCCATCGTTGCGACGAGCGCAACGAGAAGCAGAGAGTCGCGCGTCGGCGCGAAGCGGCCGACGTACCGAAAGCCGGCGGCGAGGTCGTGGAGCACCGCCGTCTTCGTAGCGCGGGCTGGACGCTGCTCGACGCGCATCGCCAGCAGAGACGCCAGCACCGCGATGTAGGAGATCGCGTCGAGCGCAAAGCACCATCCCTCGCCAAAGGCGGCGATGAGCACTCCGCCGATGGAAGGGCCGACGATGCGACTCGCGTTGACCATCGACGAGTTGAGCGCGATGGCGTTGGGCAGATCGGCGCGATCCTCAACCATCTCGACGACGAAAGCCTGACGCGCAGGAGTGTCGAAGGCGTTGATCATCCCCTGCGCCAGCTGGAGCAACAGGATGTCGGTGACCGTGATGATTCCCGCAAAGGTGAGTACCGCCAGCCCCACTGATTGCAGCATCGACAGCACCTGGGTGATGACGAGGATGCGATGACGGTTCCAGCGATCGACGAGAACGCCGGCAAACGGCGCGAAAATGAGCGTCGGTATCTGACCGAAAAACCCGACGATGCCGAGGAGGAAAACCGAGCCGGTGAGCCGGTAAACGAGCCAGCTGGTGGCGATGCGGGTGATCCAGGTTCCGACGAGCGAAACGGTCTGCCCACTGAAGAACAGGCGGTAGTTTCGGTGCTGAAGAGCTCTGGTGAGATGCAGCGGCTTGCGAGCGGACGCGCGCTGCTGTGGCGGGGCGGTCATCGATGTTGGCGGATGGGCAATATTGGTGCTATTTAACCAGCATGAGACCGCTGCCTTTTACCTGGCCTTATGCGCTGGTGTTCTGGGCAGTTTACGTCTGGGCGTTCGTACCCGAATGGCGGATCGTCACCGGCGGTGTCAGGAACGTAAGGAGCGCCCCGTCCAAGGACAGCGGCTCGCTGCAGGTCATGCTGGGGGGAATGTGGATCGCATTGTTTCTCGCCTTTCCGCTGTCGTTTGTCCGATCATGGATGGTTCCGGCGCGCATTCAGCTGTCGCTGTTCGCGGTCGGCATCTCGCTCATTCTGCTCGGCAGCATGCTTCGAAGGTATTGCTTCAGAACGCTCGGCGAGTACTTCACCGGCGACGTCCGGGCGCGCAGCGATCAACCCGTCATTCAAACCGGCCCATACCGGCTGGTCAGACATCCATCCTATACGGCCGGAATGATGATGTTCAGCGGCATCGGTTTCGCACTCGGTAACTGGGTGAGCCTCGTGCTGCTGCTCGCTGGATCGATCGCGACTTACTGGTATCGTGTGACGGTCGAGGAGCGTGCTCTCGCCGAGACGATTGGTGAGCCCTATCGGGATTTCATGAAGGCGCGAAAGCGCTTCATTCCCTATGTGGTTTAACAGCGATTCTGACCAAGGACGATGACGATGAGAAACCTTGCGGCTGCACTGGCGGTACTGCTCGCAACGGGACAGTTGGGAGCTCAGACGCGCGGGGTTCCAGTGCCGCAGGCTCCGGCGCCCACTAGTTCGCGGCCCGTTCCGCGACCGAATCCGCTGCTTCCAATCAAGCTCGAGGATCAGTGGACGACTGCGGTGGTAAAACGCGACGCCCAGACCTTCGAGCGACTGCTCGCGCCCAACTTCGTCTACACGGAAGACGCGCAGCTCATGAGCCGCGATGATGTGATCCGGAGCGTGACCGGTCCCGATCGCGTCACGTGGGCTCGCAACGAGGGAATGCGGGCGCACGACTTCGGCGATGTGCAGGTCATCACCGGCATCCTCCATCTGCGCGGTCGTGGCAGCGGCAGCAACTTTGATCGAAGGTACCGGTTCACCGACACCTGGCAGCGTCGGAACGGGCAGTGGCAGATGATCGCCGCGCAGGACTATCTGATTCCCGCGCGGCGGTAGCTCGAGCCGATGTCGATGATGCGTATCGCTACAACCGCTGCAGTCGCATTGACGGCAATCGCGTGCAATGGTAGCGGCGCCGGACGAGCCTCCGATTCCTCGTCGACCGCCGAGCCGAAAGCAACGTCGTCGGCGCCAACGGGCGCGAGCTCGGTCTCGGGAGCACGTATTGCGGTGGCGCACGCCGGACCTGCCGGAGAGTGGCAGATGCCGGCGGGAGATTACGCGAGCTCCCGATTCAGCTCCCTCGCTTCGATCACGCCACAGAACGTGGCGAATCTCAAGGTCGCCTGGGCGTTCTCGACGGGAGTGCTGCGCGGCCACGAAGGCCAGCCGCTCGTCGTCGGCAACACGATGTACGTGGTGACCCCGTACCCGAACGTCTCGTACGCGATCGATCTCGCCCAGACCGGGCAGCCGCTCAAATGGAAGTTTCGGCCGGAGAACGCGCAGCAGGCGATCGGTCGCGCGTGCTGCGATGTGGTTAATCGCGGGGCGGCCTACGCTGACGGCAAGATCTTCTACAACCTGCTCGACGGACACACCATCGCCGTCGACGCAGCGAGCGGAAATCAGGTATGGCGCACGAAGATGGGCGACCTGTCGCGCGGCGAGACCATCACCATGGCGCCAATAGTGGTGAAGGGCAAAGTCATCGTCGGCTCGAGCGGGGGCGAAATGGGCGTGCGCGGCTGGATTGCCGCCCTGGACGCAGGCACGGGCAAGGAGGTATGGCGCGCTTACAATGTCGGGCCGGACAAGGACGTCAAGCTCGGCCCGAAGATGAAAACGTTTTACGCGCATGATCGCGGCAAAGATCTCGGCGTGACCTCATGGCCGGGCGACACCTGGAAGACCGGTGGCGGCGCGGTGTGGGGATGGATCTCGTACGATCCCGCGCTCAATCTCATCTATCACGGTACCAGCAATCCCGGGCCATGGAACGAGAATCAGCGCACTGGTGACAACAAGTGGACTGCTTCGATTCTCGCGCGCGATGCTGACACTGGCGAGCTGGTATGGGCGTTTCAGGTGACGCCGCACGACATGTGGGACTACGACGCCGTCAACGAGAACATCCTCGTCGACCTGCCGATCAAAGGCAGCGAGCGCAAAGTTCTCGTTCACTTCGACCGCAACGGCTTCGCCTACACCATCGATCGCGCGACAGGCGAGGTGATTCTCGCCGAGCCGTTCGTGCCGATGAACTGGTCGACGGGGATCGATCTGGCGACGGGTCGCCCGAAAGTCGTCGAGACCAAGAAGACCGCGCAGGACAAGAACGTCCAGGACATCTGCCCGAGCCTCGAGGGAGGCAAGAATCAGCAGCCGGCCGCGTTCTCGCCGCAGACGGGCTTGTTTTACGTGCCAACCAACAATCTTTGCATGGATTTTCAGGCCCGAGCGGTGACCTACATCGCCGGCACACCGTTCATCGGCGGCAACGCGCCGGAGAAAGGCGGGCCGGGTGGCTATCGCGGCGAGTTCATCGCGTGGGACGCGACGACAGGAAAGAAAGTGTGGGGCATCAAGGAGCCGTATCCGGTGTGGGGCGGCGCCCTCGCGACGGCTGGTGGGGTTGTCTTCTACGGCACCCTTGACGGCTGGTTCAAGGCCGTAGATGCGCGGAGCGGCAAGGTCCTCTGGCAGTTCAAGGTCGGCTCAGGTGTGGTCGGCAATCCGGTCACCTACACCGGGCCCGACGGAAAACAGTATGTCGCGATTTATGCAGGGATTGGTGGGGACATGGGCCTGCTGATCGCGGGCGACGTCGCGGCGAATCTGCCCTACGACGTTCGCGAGCGCGGCACTACGCTGCCGGATATCAGCCGGTGGACAAGCTGGGGAGGAGAGCTCTTTGTCTTCTCGCTCTAGTACTGACGACTAAGGACCAACTGCAGCTGATTGATTGAGGACGGGGGATTTACGACGAACGGATTTGATTCTGCGGATTCCAGACACGGTGCGCTTCGGCCGATCACTCTAGTCCCAAAGCCGGCAGTCCGGAGACTGGAAAGCTGGGAGTCTGTTAGCTGTCATACTGGCGTCTGATAGCCTCGCCATTCCTATGGATGCAAAGCACGACAGACTGAAACACTCGGAACTGTCCAGTCTCCATCCTGCCGGCTTTGGGACTAGGGGTGCCAGATTGCGCCAAGGTATTTACGCCGCCGTGACACTTTGTGCACTCGGCTTGACCGGGTGCAAGAGAGTCGCAACACCGGCCGAGACGAATGCGTCGAGCACACCCTCATCGACCGACAGCTCGACGAGCCACCTAACGGTCGCGGGCGACAGCCTGCGGCTGATGCAGCACGAAGAGAATCTGCCGGCGGGCTTCCCGCTCGCTGTGACGCCGGTCGCGGTAAACAATCCGTACGAAGGAAATCAGGACGCCGTCAAAACCGGCGGCCGGCTCTTCATTGCCTACAACTGCCTCGATTGTCACGGCGCCGAAGGTTCCGGCGCGATGGGGCCGAGCTTCCAGGACGGTCGGTGGCACTTCGGTGGCGGACCTGGGGAAGTCTTCGAGTCGATTTATCAGGGCAGGCCGGACGGAATGCCGGCATGGGGCGGACGCATCTCCAATGACCAGATCTGGATGCTGACAGCGTACGTCCGCTCGCTGGCGTCGAAGGACCTGAGCACCGAAAACTTCACCGGCAAGACGGTCGAACGTACCGGCCACTGAGGTGTGGCAGACCTGAGGGAACATCAATGATCAGCAGAATCTGGCACGGCTGGACGAGCGTCGAAGACGCCAACAAGTACGAATCAATGCTCCGCGCCGACGTATTGCCCGGCATTCACCGCATCACGGGCTACCTCGGCGCGTACCTGCTGCGGCGCGACGCCGCCAACAAGGAGATCGAGTTCGTCACCATCACCCAGTTCACCGATTTTGCCGCGGTGAAGGCGTTCGCGGGGATCGACTACGAACGCGCGGTGATTGCACCCGGAGCGGGCGAGCTGCTCACCCATTACGATGAGCGCTCGGCGCACTACGACACCCTGCTTACGCCATCCGATGTCCGCGCTCTCGCGTCTCGCTCGAGCGGCCGGCATCGGGTGATCTAGGGCTACTCGGTCGCCGGCGCCGGCGGGACTCCGCCAAAAGCGTTGACGATCGCGAGCCCCATGTTGGCCATCGTCAGCTGCGGCTCGTTGTCCAGAATCCAGCGCTGATCCTGATTTTCCTTCGTCATCACGCAGGCGATGACGCGATTGCGAAGATACCACAGCGTGCACTCCGTCCTCACCTGATCGGTTTCGCCGTCCTTGTGTGCGGCGCGCACGCCGCCGACGTAGCGCTGGAGCATGAAGTCGGTGCCGTTGTGCTCGAGAATGTCGAGCATCGCCGAATCGGCGCTCGGACTGACCGCCTTTCCCTGCGCGAGCAGCTCGAAGAGATGCGCCATCTCGTTCGGCGTAGTCACACCCAGTCCGTACTTCGCCGAGCTGTCCATTGCCACGCTGGATATACGCAGAAAGCTCTTGGAGTGGACCTTGGTGTTGTGGAGCCCGAGCGAGTCCATCTTGGCCCAAACCCGTCTGATGATGATGCGGTCGAGGAGAAGATTGGTGGCCGTGTTGTCGCTGATGGTGCACATCAGCCAGACTGCATCGTGCACGGTGAGCACGGTACCGTTGTGCAGGAACTGGATGATGCCCGAGCCCGGCACCTGGTCGATCTTGAGAACCGTAAGCGGGTCGTCCAGCGATAGCTGGCCCTTCGCGACCAGGTCGTAAACCGTGACGAGGATCGCGACTTTGATCAGGCTGGCGGTCGGAAAGGTCTCGTCGCCCCGCCGGTTGATTCGCGCTCCCGTCTCCATGTCGATGACGCTGTAACCCACGACGCCGTGGTGGGCGTCGGCTATCGAGTCGAGCTTTTTGCGCAGCGCGGCAGTATCAGCGTGAACTATCTGCGGCCGAGGGGTGCCCAATCCCCCGGAGCTTGTTGCCGCACAGGCCAGGACGCCCGCAAGCACGACCGTTAGATAGCTGGCGAAGACCCGAACGCGGCGCAAATCAGCCATTTGTTTCTCTCGGCTCGGAAGGTGCATTGTTGAGTAACGACTTTCGGTTCGCGCGACTCGAAATAAAGGCAGCGCGAATTCAGAATTTGGCGTACTAATATAGGCCTCAAAACCCATCGCCACTTCAACCGGCCATCCGGTACTGGTTAGCCATGACCTACGACCTGAGCAAGTTCGATTTGGGCGATATGCTGAAGTGCAGCCTGAGACTCCGCGAGGCGGCGATGGGCGCGCCGACTCTCGAGTCGTCGGCGCAGCGCATCTGCCGGTTTCTGTACGACGAGCTGCACGGCCCTGCCAAGTCCCGCGCATGCGCGCTGGTGCGGTGTTACAAAACCCATCCCTTCGGCGCGCTCGACTCCGACCTCCAAAGCTTTGCGCGCCGGAGCATGGGTGGCGAGCCCCCGACAGCGTCGATGAAATGTTTGACGCTGATGGCTACGGTTGGCGAAACTGCTTCCTGGAATTCGCGTCATCTTTCTCGCGGACATCGTGCGATACCGCTGCCGAGTCCGGAGATCGTAGCGAAGGCGCCGATGATCTCGCAGCTCATCAAGGAGCTCGGAATGGAGCTCTCGACGCTACTCGAGCCATCGCCGGAGGTGGTGAAGGAGCTGTCTGGCAAGCGCCACGGCGTGTTTCACGTCGAGAACGCACTCGGTAGTCCGTACATCCCCGCCCAGGACGAGTTCGTCAGCCAATACGGCATCAAATCCGTGGTCGGCTTCGGGGGAATGCTCTTCACCGGAGACCTCTTCGCGGTCATTCTTTTCTCGACCGTGCCGGTGTCGGCGGCTTCCGCGGACCGCTTCAGAACTCTGGCGCTCGACGTCAAGAGCGCGTTTTCGCGATTTGGGGAAGGGGACGTCTTCAACAGCGTCCTCCCGCGGCCCGCGATTGCCCCTTCGACCGCAGTAGGCAAAACGCTATAGTGCGTACGCTTTTTGCCAGAATCCCTCGCGAAACGAAGGACGCCGCCTAGCTCAACGCAGCGGTGTTACGACCAAGCTCGAGGGAGAAAGACATGTTCATGAACAGATCGGGATCCACGCTGGCCGCGCTCGCCGTCGCGACCGTTACACTCGTCGCGTGCAGCAAGAAAGACAACTACGGCAGCGACACCACGGCAGCGTCGTCCACAATGTCGGCCGACACCTCCGCGATGGCCGGCGCGTCGAGCACCACCAGCGGAACCTGGAGCGACGCGAACATCGTGGCGCTTCTCGACGAAGCGAATGCGGCTGACAGCTCAGCAGGAGCGATCGCTGTGACGAAGGGCACGAACTCGAAGGTGCGTGATTTCGCGCGTCGGATGATGCGCGATCATCACACGCTCCGCGCCCAGGGAGCAGCCCTCGCGAAGAAGCTGAACGTCACGCCCGCGGCGCCTTCCGATGATCCCGTGCAGCCAATGGCGCAAGACGAGACCAACAAGCTCAATACGACTGCCAAGGGCAAGGATTTCGACAAGGCCTACATCGATGCCGAAGTCGATGCCCACAAAGCGGTCCTCGACCTCGCCACCAAGGCGGCCGGACAAACCCAGAATACCGAGCTCAAGAATCTGATCCAGAAAGCGGCACCGGTTATTCAGGGACATCTCGACCTGGCGCAATCGATCCAGAAGAGCCTGCAGTAGCTGTTGCTCAAAGGCGTAATCTTCGACATCGACGGCACACTCGTAGACAGCAACGACGCCCACGCGAGCTCCTGGGTCGAGACCTTCGCGGAGGCGGGTTACGAGGTGCCGTTCGATGTGGTAAGACCGCTGATCGGGATGGGCGGCGACAAGCTCTTGCCCGACACTATCGGAGTGAGTCAGGATTCCGATGAAGGAAGGAAGCTGACCAAACGGCGCTCGGAGATCTTTCGCGAGCGCTATCTTCCCCGACTGCAGCCGCTGAAAGGCTCGCGTCAGCTCGTTCAGCGCGTGCGCGACGACGGTCTCAAGCCGCTCGTCGCGACTTCGGCAAAGGACAAGGAGCTCGAGAGTCTGCTCAAGGCCGCCGATGTCGCCGGGCTGATGGAAGAGCGGGCGACCGCCAGCGATGCAAAGCGATCCAAGCCCGACCCCGACATCGTCCATGCAGCCGTCGCTGAGAGCGAGATTCCTCCAGCCCAGCTCGTGATGATCGGCGATACGCCTTACGACGTCGAAGCATCGACGAGGGCCGGCGTGCGGGTCATTGCGTTTCGATCGGGTGGCTGGAAAGACGCGGATCTCAAAGGCGCTGTCGAGATCTACGACGGCCCCGAGGACCTTCTCGAACACTACGACGTCTCCTTGATCGGCAGGGAGAGAAAAAAATCCTGAGCACTGCTTTCGCGCTTCTTCAGCAGGTCGCGCGTTCGGGGCCACCCGGACCACCGCCGGGCTTCTCGCCCCGCGAGTCCTTTTTCGAGCTCGTCCAGTTCGTGGGCTGGTTTCTCTCGATCGGCGCGATCGGATTCAGATACGGGATCGTGCGCCGCATGCGGGGAATGTCGGAAGACGCAATAACGATCCTTCAGCCGGACAAAGCGGGACTGCTCGGCATCCTCGGCGTCGTTCTTCTGCTCATCTCGTATTTGGGAGGACCGTGGGTCGCGTCACTGGTCGAGCACAAGGCCTACACCCAACTGCTGCCCCGCAACCGCAATCCGTTCGAGCTCAAGATGATTCTGCTCGTGGTGGCGGGAGCCGGCTTCGCGATGGCGCGCGCGGTGAGGCCGGCGGGGTGGGCGATTGCTGCGGTGTGCATCCTGATCGCCGTCCTTCAGCCGCTGTACACGGGCCGCGGCGCCGGGAAGGTGAACGCCGTCCACATTCTCGCCGCATCTACGTGGATAGGCACCCTCCTGGTATTGACCATCGTCGGCATTCGCGGCGTGATACAAAGCGGATCCGGCGGGGCTCAGCGAGCGCAGCTTGTGGGTGAGCTCGTGAATTCATTCTCACCGCTCGCGCTGACCGCCGCCAGCGTCGTCGCGCTGACCGGACTGACAACCGCGTGGATGCATCTCAAGCGCGTATCGTCTCTTTGGACGACGGGCTACGGGATCACTCTTGTCGTCAAGCTGATCTTCGTGGCAATCGTCGTCGCCCTCGGTGCCTGGAACTGGCGACGCGTGCGGCCTTCGCTCGGGGGAGAAGGGACGGAGCAGAGGATTCGCCGCTCGGCGACGATGGAGCTCACCTTTGCCGGACTCGTGCTGCTCGCTACTTCCGTGCTGGTGACACTACCGTCGCCCCGGTAGCGCGAAATCGTTTCAGTGGATCTCGACGCGCATCGGCATGCCGTCGCGCGGGCGCAACGTGATCCTGGGATCGATGTCGGGCTTGGTCGCGCCAACGTAGCGAAGGCGAAAGTTCTGGCCGAGGGTGGCGAGCACGAGTACACCCTCCATCCACGCGAAGTGCTCGCCAATGCAGATGCGAGTGCCGCCACCGAACGGGAAATACGCGAACTTTGGTCTCGTTGCCGCGGCATCGGGCAGCCAGCGATCGGGATCGAACCGTTCCGGCTCCGGATAAAATCGCGGATCCCGGTGGGTGATGTACTGTGACATCAACACCATCGACCGCGCCGGAATCCGGTATCCTCCGAGCTCGAAATCGGCGATGGCGCGACGCCCAACCGCCCATGCCGGCGGGTACAGTCGCATCGACTCTGCGAGAATCATTCGGGTGTAGGTCAGGCGAGCGAAATCATCCGGGGTGGGAAGTCGGTCTCCAATCGTCTCCAGCTCGCGATGAAAGCGCGCTTCCGCTTCCGGATGCTGGGACAACAGGTACCATGTCCAAGTCAGGGCGTTGGCGGTGGTCTCGTGGCCGGCGAGAAAGATCGTCATCGCTTCGTCGCGGATCTGAAGGTCGGTCATGACCCCGCCGTCGGCCTCCGTGTCCTGCGCGAGGAGAAGCATCGAGAGCAGATCGCCCCTGTCCTCACCACTGGCGCGGCGCTCATCGATGATGCGGTAAATCGTCGCATCGAGACGTGCGCGCGCCGAGTTGAAGCGCTTCATGTAGGGAAGCGGGAGCCGTTCGAGGACTTCGCTGAACGGCAGGATGCCGATGTTGAACGCGGCGAAGGTGGTAGTAAGGGCAGCGCCAATCTCCGCGGCTTCTCCTTCGACGTCGGCGCTGAACAAGGTTTGCGCGACGATGGCGAGGGTGAGCTTCATCATCTCGTCGTGAACGTCGAGAACCTGACCGCCAATCCAGTGCGAGCGGGTGCGCTGTGCGCAAGCGACCATCGACTCCGCATACTTGGCGATCCTGCTGCGGTGGAATGCGGCCTGCGCAAGCCGACGTTGGCGAAGGTGGAAGTCGCCCTCACTCGTAAGAAGGCCCTCACCCAGAACTTTCTTGGCCCGAACCAGGGCACGACTCTTGGTGAAGTTCTTCTGGTTAGTGACGAGAACCTCCCGAATGAGATCGGGATGATTGACCAGATAGATGCGCTCGTTGCCGACCTTGAAGAACACGATGTCGCCGTACTTTTCCGCCGACTCGACCAAAAACGGCAGTCGGCGTCGCGCAAACTCGAGGAAGGTATGCCCCGGGAAACGAGCGCGGGGACCGGGCGGTGTCGATCGGGGTTTCACCAGATGCAGTCAGAGGAAGAGGATCTGTTGCGACGAGAGTGGCGCGCGTGAATCAGACTAGGGAGCGGTTGATGCGGCGGCAAGGCGCTGCCCTCGCAACGTTGTTGGCGCTCGGCGTACTGGTCTCGGGATGCGGTGAGCGGGGAATCACGAATCCCGCGCCGACGCCCGGCGGCAACGGCCACCCGGGATTCGATACCAGCATTTATCCAGGCGATGCGACGATGAATGCGTGGCGCTACCCGGCGTCGCCGTATCAGTGGGTCGGCTACTATCTCCAGGCGCCTTGTCACCGCGATCCAACGTGGATGGGCAAGCGAGCGACGCTTACGGCGATGGGCTGGGGACTCGCCGTCCTGTTCGTCGGTCAGCAGACCTTCGACGGAGTTCCGGATATGAAGGTTCCATCGGCCTTCGATCTGGTCTCGCCGGCAACGATCGATAGCCTTCCGCGCGCGCGGGGAACGGTGGTGACGCCTCCGACGCGAGCGCAGGTCGAGTCCGGCGCTGTGACGTGCTCGCGGACCTTGCTCACTACGGAGCAGGGAACCACAGACGCGATCGATGCTGTTACAAAGACGGCCTCGGAAGGTTTTGGGAATGGCACGGTGATCTTCCTCGACATCGAGCACATGGATGCGATTCCTCCATCCATGGAAGCGTATTATCGGGCGTGGGTGCAGCAGGTGCTTGCGGACGGCCGCTTCAGGCCGGGGATCTATGTGCACAAGGCGAATGCCCAATCGATCTACGATGGAGTCCGCCGCGCTTACACAGACATGGGCAATAGTGGATCGGCCGTCTTCTGGATTACGAGCTCCGATGGGTTCTCGATCGAGAAGTCACCGCAGGAAGTGGGATTCACCTGGGCGAGTGTATGGCAGGGAGTGTACGAAGTCACTCAGACGTGGAATGGCGCGTCGGCGAACATCGACGTGGACGTTGCTACGACAGCGTCGCCGTCAAAACCCTGAGCGATTGGCAAAACGCTCGGCGGTGAATGAGATTATGACGGTCTCCTCAAACTCTCACGATGCCGCATCTGCTCTCGCGCCCCGTCCTCGCGATCGCCCTCTTCGCGTCTCCGCTCACCACTCTTGCACAGGCGACGCGTAACGCCAAAACCACTCCCGTCGCGTTCGACGCCGATTCAGCGCGGCTCGCCGAGCTGCCGTGGCGATCGATAGGACCAGCGGTCACGAGCGGACGCGTCGTGGATTTTGCGGTCCCCGAGGGACCTGCCTCGCAGATCGGGCAGCGACTCGGCGAAATCTTCTACGTCGCGTCCGCATCGGGGGGCGTCTGGAAAACGGTTAACGGCGGAACGACGTGGGAGCCGATCTTCGACCACGAGGGCTCGGCGTCGATCGGCGACATCGCTGTGGCGCCCAGTAATCCCGACATCATCTGGGTGGGAACGGGCGAGAACAACAATCAGCGCAGCGCTTCCTGGGGCGACGGCGTTTACAAATCCGAGAACGGCGGCAAAAGCTGGACGAACATGGGCCTGAAGAAATCGGAGCACATCGGCCGCATCATCGTGCATCCGACCAATCCGCAGATCGTGTTCGTCGCCGCAGCAGGCCCACTGTGGAATTCTGGTGGTGAGCGCGGGCTCTATCGCACCACCGACGGCGGCCGTACCTGGAAGAACGTCAAGAACATCGATCAGTACACGGGATTCACCGACGTCATCTTCGACCCGTCGAATCCCGATGTGATCTATGCGGCGTCTTTTCAGCGTGAGCGTAGACCATACTCCTACGTCGGTGGCGGGCCCGGTAGCGCGCTCTGGAAGAGCATCGATGGCGGGGATACCTGGAGTAAGCTGACCGAAGGTCTGCCCAAGGGCGATGTCGGGAGGATCGGGCTCGATGTCAGCAGGTCGAGTCCAAACATCGTCTATGCGACGATCGAAACAAAGGTCACCGGCAGCGGCGCTGCGGAAGGAAACACCGAGGCAAGTGTCTATCGCTCCGACGACCGCGGTGGCAGCTGGCAGAAGATGGGCACCGGCTTCTCCTATCCATGGTATATGGGTCAGATCCGGGTCGATCCGACCAACCCGGATCGCGTCTACTTCATGGGTGTGCCGCTCCAGGTCTCGAACGATGGCGGGCGCACCTTCCGCAACATCGCAGGCGGCGCGCACTCCGATCACCACGCGATGTGGATCGATCCGACCGATCCGGATCATCTCATCATCGGCTGTGATGGCGGTGTTTACATCAGCCACGACCGCGGCCGCACCGTCGATTTCGTTCCCAATCTGCCGATCTCGCAGTACTACGCCATCGCCACCGACATGCGTCAGCCGTTCTACTACGTCTACGGCGGACTGCAGGACAACAGCAGCTGGGGCGGACCAAGTCAGACGCGAAACCGCCAGGGAATAACCAACGCCGACTGGATCCGCACCACTGGCGGCGACGGCTTCTACGCGCAGATCGACCCCGTCGATCCCAACACGGTCTATGGTGAATCGCAGGGCGGCGACATCGTCAGGTTCGACGTGCGCACGGGCGAGCAAAAAACCATCAAGCCGCTGCCGTCGTTCGGCGCGAAACCGTATCGGTGGAACTGGAGCTCACCGATGCTGATCTCGCCGTACGACCACAACACCCTCTACTTCGGCGCCAACTATCTCTTCAAGAGCACCAGCCGTGGCGATGCGTGGACGCGGCTCGGGCCCGATCTCACCCGACAGCTCAATCGCGACAGTCTCCCGCTGATGGGCAAGATCTGGCCGCGCGACGCCATCGCGCGTCACCAGGGGACCGCCGAGTACGGGAACATCAGCACCATCGACGAATCACCGGTCAAGCAGGGCCTGCTCTACGTCGGCACCGACGATGGCGTGGTCTCGGTGTCGCGCGATGGCGGGGCGACCTGGACGAAGTACATGAGATTCCCCGGTGTGCCCGATCAGACCTATGTGAGCCGCGTAGTCGCGTCGCGCTTCCGTGAAGGAACGGTTTACGCGACGATGGACAACCATCGCAACAACGACTTCAAGCCGTACGTCCTGCAGAGCGACGACTACGGCGCGCACTGGAAGTCGATTACGGGCAACCTTCCGCTCAACGGATCGGTGCAGGTAATCCGCGAAGGTTACAACGAGCCGAGCCTGCTCTTCGTCGGCACCGAGTTCGGCGCGTTCTACTCGCCGACGCAGGGCAATCAGTGGACTCAGCTCAGGTACAACATTCCGACGGTGGCGGTGCACGACATCGTGGTGCAGCCGCGCGAGCACGATCTGGTCATCGGCACCCACGGGCGCGGGATCTACATCATCGACGACATCACCCCGCTCGAGAAGCTCGCCGAGGCGAACAATCATCCGGCGTTCCTGTTTCCGGTGAAGGCGGCGACGGAATACAATCCGAATTCATCGGTACCCGGTGGAGTTCGGGGCGCTGGAGCGCTCGGCGATCGCGAGTATTCGGCGCCGAATCCGCCGTTCGGCGCGGCGATCACCTACTTCCTGCGCGACTCGCTTCCAAAAGGCGGCGAGGTGTTGCTGGCGATTTACGATGCAACGGGCAAAAAAGTTCGCGATCTCACGGTGAACAAGAAGCGCGGAATGCATCGCGTTACGTGGGACCTGAGGAATCCGGCGCCCTACACTGTGAGACGCCCGGCGAACCAGGTCGGCGAGCCGCAGTTCCGCCAACGCGATCCGCTCGGACCGTTCGTGCTGCCGGGACGCTACACCGCGCGGCTCACCGTCAAGGGCGGCGGCTCTCCTGGCGTACGGGAAGTGCCGGTTGAAGTGCGCTCAGACCCTCTGGTCCAGCTGAGCGACGCCGATTATCGCGCGCTCTACGACATGCGCGTCAGCACCGGCCGGTTGCAGGCGACGGTGCAGGCGGCAGTGCGCACCGCCGAGCAGCTGAAGGAGCAGATCACCGACGCGAAAGCCGCGATCAAATCGGCGTCCGGCCCCGACAGTGTTTCGAAGCAGGCCGACGCGATCGATCGGGAGATCTCCGACGTGTTGAAGAAGCTGCGCGGCGATTCAAACGCGGAGCCCGTCAGCGACGACAAGCGTGTAGAGGAGCCATCGATTCAGGAGCGCGTGAATGACGTCGCCGAGCAGATCGGAAACGTCACGTCGCAGCCGACCGCACTGCAGCGCGCGACGCTCGATCTGGCAAGCGCTGACCTTCAGCGAGAGGTCGGCCACATCAACGCATTGCTGCAGCAGCGAATCCCGGCGTTGAATGCCAGCATGGATGCGGCGAAGATTCCATGGAGCATCGGCCGGCCGGTCGAGTTCATGAAGTGACAGGCGACAGGCTGCGGCAGCATTTCAAGACGTTATTCAATCACGTCGAATGGGCAGACCGGCTGGTGCTCGCCAGTCTGCGCGAGGCGGGGACTCTTCCACCGAAAGCGCTCGAGGTCTACGCGCATATCCTCGGAGCGGAGCACGTCTGGTTGTCGAGGATCAACGGAGTGGCGCCACGATTTGCCGTGTGGCCGACGCTCGGCCTCGATGAAGCCGAACGATTGGCTGCAGCGAACGTCGAAGGCTACGGGACGATCGTTTCGATCATCACCGCCGAGAGCCTCGACACACCGGTCACCTATAGGAACAGCGCTGGTGACGAATTCACATCGACGCTCGACGACATTCTCACCCACGTTGCGCTGCACGGCTCGTATCATCGCGGACAGATTGCAGCGTCGCTGCGTGCAGCAGGCCGGATCCCGAATCCTACCGACTACATCGCGTTCAGGAGAGGAGCGCCGGCCGCAACGCAGCGCGACGGCCAGGCAGCTCTTTAGCTGCCCGGCGCGCGCGTTCTCATTGATTAGTCTCTTTCCGGTCCGGGCTCGATCTCGAGACCGCCGCTGCCGGCCGATCCGAACTTCGGCGCCGTAAAGTTCTTGCCGCTGGTGGTGCGGGGCGGATTGACGTCGTCGCGATCGCGAGTCCGATCCTCCGTCGTATTCGGATTGTTGGCGCGCTTCTCCTCGGCTGATCCCGGCGCGAGCTCGTCGGTATCGGTCGGAATGTGCGGCTGGGTGTCGCGGTTGGTGTGGGTATCGGCCATCGATCGCCTCGTGCTGATGAATTGGGATCGATATGAGGGCATAGGCCGTGCCCCGCAGCTCAGCACTTGTTCCGCCGAAAGTCGCTACGCGATGCGGTTGATGTTTCCCGGAGGGGTTTCGCGAGCGACGGTAGGCGTTGCTTCGGGCGGGTGCGGCTCGGCGGGCAAGCCGAGGAATTCGCGGGCTCTGTCGAGGGCGTCGTCGAGGTTGCCGAAGAGGTTGGCTTCGCCGATCTCCTCGAGGATGTCCGAGCGGGCCAGGGCAAACATCGGCTGAGCATGTACGTCGGCAAGCAGCAAGAGCGTGCGATCGTGCTTGCAGCTCCGCGCGAGCTCGTGCAATGCGTGCAGACCAGTGGAATCGATCGCCGGCACGTCCCTCAGACGGATGATCAGCACCTTCGGCTTCTTCGCGACCTGACGCAAGGTGTCCTTGAACTGCTCGGCGGCGCCGAAAAAGAACGGCCCATTGATCTCGAACACGTCTACTCCGCGCGGAACGACGCGTTTCCGCACGGAATTCGGGTCGTCTTCCTCGTCGCCTTCCATTCCGTCGGCCAGCTCGCGGGTGACGATGCTGACGTTGGTGACTTCCGCCATCCGCCGCATGAACAGGAAGGCGGCGAGCACCATTCCGACTTCGATGGCGACGGTAAGATCGATCAGTACCGTGAGGAGAAAGGTCGTGAGCAGGACGGCGACGTCGCTCTTCGGGGCGCTGAGCTCGCTGCGGAAAGTGCGCCACTCGCTCATGTGATACGCTACGACTACGAGAATCGCGGCGAGGGTAGCCAATGGAATCGATCCCGCCCAGCGACCGAAGAAGAGCGTGATCAAGAGCAGTGTCAGCGCGTGGAACATGCCCGCTACCGGAGTGCGACCACCGTTCTTGACGTTCGTAGCAGTGCGCGCGATTGCGCCCGTTGCTGGCATTCCGCCGAAGATCGGAGCGGCGATGTTGGCGACTCCCTGCGCAACGAGCTCCATGTTGGATCGATGCCGCCCGCCGATCATGCCGTCGGCGACCACCGCCGAAAGTAGCGACTCGACCGCCGCGAGCAGCGCAATGGTAAAAGCCGGCGCAACGAGACCCCTCAGCTGTGGGAGTGTCACGTGCGGAATCACGGGATGCGGTAGGCTCGCGCTTATTGCGCCGAAGCGCGTGCCGATGGTCTCGACGGGAAAGTGGAGCAGGTTCGCCACGAGCGTCGTCACAATCAGCGCGACGAACGGGCCGGGCATGCGCCGGCTGACTTTCGGCCACAAGACCATTATCAGCAGCGCTCCAAGAGAAACACCGATCGTATACGGATTGACCGAGTGGAAGTTGGCCGCGAAGGCTCTCCACTTAGGGATGAACTCCGCGGGTACCTCGCCCATCCGCAGCCCCAGAAAATCCTTTACCTGGCTGGAGAAGATGATGACGGCGATTCCGCTGGTGAATCCGACTACAACCGGATGCGGAATGAACTTGATCGCCGCGCCGAGCCTGGCGACCCCGAGCACGATCAGGATCACACCTGCCATGATCGTGGCCACGACGAGGCCATCGATGCCGTACTTCTGGACGATGCCGTAGACGATTACGACGAAGGCACCGGTCGGTCCGCCGATCTGGACGCGCGACCCGCCGAGCGCGGAGATCAGAAAGCCGGCGATAATGGCGGTGTAGAGGCCGCGGTCAGGGGTGACGCCGCTGGCAATCGCAAACGCTATGGCGAGGGGGAGTGCGACAACGCCGACGATCACGCCCGCGACGGCGTCGGACGTGAACTGCGATCGGCTGTACGACTTGAGCGTCGTAACTGATTTCGGGACGAGCAAGAAGGACCTCGAACGTGCGAGCGGGCGCCGGTTCAGAGTTACGGCCCCCGGTCAAGACTCGCTGCCCCATAATTCGCAACATCCTGCTGAGATTTGCGGCTCAGCAAACACCCCGATACTATCCGAGCGTGGATCTACTCCTCTCGTATCTTCGTAAGTACCAGGCGCTGATTCTGCTTGCGCTCTTTCTGGCGGCGACCAATCAGGTCTTCTCGCTGCTGGATCCGCTCATCTTCCGGCACGTCATCGACGACTACGCGACGCGCTTTCGCGAGTACACCACCGCGAACTTCGTCAAAGGCGCCGGCACGCTCCTCCTGATGGCGATGGGCGTCGCGTTCATTTCACGAGTCGCCAAGAACTTCCAGGACTACTACGTCAACGTGATCGTGCAGCGCGTCGGCGCGGAGATGTACTCGGACGGCATCCGCCACTCGCTCGAGCTTCCGTACTCCGTATTCGAGGATCAGCGCAGCGGCGAGACTCTCGGCAAGCTCCAGAAGGTGCGGCAGGACGTCGAGCGATTCATCTCGCTGTCGATCAATCTGATCTTCACGACTCTGGTGGGCGTGATCTTCGTGGTCATTTACGCCCTGACCGTGCACTGGGTGATCGTGCCCGCCTTTCTCGCGACGGTGCCGTTGCTCGGCACTCTGAGCTGGGCGTTGAGCGGTCGCGTGAAGAGCATCCAGAAAGTCATCGTCGCCGAGACGACGGCACTCGCGGGCTCGACCACGGAGTCACTGCGCAATATCGAGCTGGTTAAGAGCCTTGGTCTCGCCGATCAGGAACAGGTGCGACTCAACGCGACGACGGAGAAGATTCTCAGGCTGGAGCTCAAGAAAGTGAAATACATCCGGAGCCTGAGCTTCATCCAGGGAACGGTGGTGAATCTGCTCCGCACCTGCATCCTGTTCCTCATGCTCTACCTGATCTTCGCCCAGAAGATCACGGTCGGCCAGTTCTTTTCGCTGCTCTTCTATTCTTTCTTCATCTTCGGGCCGATGCAGGAGCTGGGGAACATCATCAACGTTTACCGCGAGACAGAGGTCTCGCTGGTGAATTTCCGGAAGATTCTGGAGACGCCGCGCGACCCGAAGCCGGCGGCACCGGTGCCGCTGTCGGACATCGCGAACCTCGAGTTCAGGGATGTCGGCTTCATGCACCAGAGCGCAACCACGCCGGCATTGAGCGACATCTCCTTCGATGTAAGTCGCGGCGAAACCATTGCATTCGTGGGCCCATCGGGCGCGGGCAAGACGACGCTCGTGAAGCTGCTGGTCGGCCTTTATACGCCTCGGCGGGGAGAGATCCTGTACAACGGAGTGCCGGGCAGCGACGTCGATCTGGACAGGCTGCGCGAGCGGATCGGCCTCGTCACCCAGGACGCGCAGCTGTTTTCCGGCACCATTCGGGAGAATCTCAAGTTCGTGAATCCGCAGGCGAGCGACTCGGACTGCATGGAAGTCCTGCACAAGGCGGCCGCCAACGCGCTGTTGGCGCGCGCGGACAAAGGCCTCGATACCGTAATCGGCGAGGGAGGCGTCAAGGTCTCCGGTGGCGAGAAGCAGCGCCTCTCGATTGCGCGGGCGCTGCTGCGCGATCCGCACCTCCTTGTCTTCGACGAAGCGACGTCTTCGCTCGATTCTCTCACCGAGGAAGAAATCAGTCGCACGATGCGCGAGGTCGCCAGCTCGCGCGAGGTCATCACCATTCTGATTGCGCACCGCCTGTCGACCGTCGTGCACGCCGACCGGATCTACGTGCTCGAGCGCGGGCGAATTGTGGAAGTCGGCCAACACGCGGATCTGCTGGAGAGAACGGGTCTATACTACGCGATGTGGCGCCAGCAGGTCGGCGAGCGCCGCGCCCCACCTCAGCTGTCATCGGCCAAACCTGCCCAGCTCGCCCGAGCCTGATTCCCTTAACCCAGCGATCAATGTCTGACGACACCGGCAAGCTCAAAAAAGGGAACTTCATGCAGGCTCTCGATTCGATCCGCGCCGAAGCCGAGAAGCTGATGGCGCGCCCGGATCTGCCTCCGGATGCCAAGGCGGGTCTTCAGCGAATCGTTGGCCTCACGCGGTCCAAGTTCGACCTTGGCGGCGATATCGAATAAGGGCAGCCGGGGGCTGATGGCGGGCAGCTAAGAGTTAGCCCTCGGCAGCGTGCCGCCAGCTCGAGAGAGTCCTTGATCGGCGGGACAATTCCAACCCGCCGCCCTTTTACGGCATCTTATCCGCGGCCACAATGAAGACGAGCGCCGTGGTATCGGACACTATCGGACCCAACCCGTCCACGATTGGTGAAGAGAACGCTGCGGCGCTGGAATCAGTCCGGCGCGCGCAGGCGGGCGACGTCGACGCCTTCGAGGTCCTGTATCGGCAACACGCGGGTCGCATTTACGCGCTCTGCCTGCGACTCAAGGCCGGTGACAGCAACGACGCGACCGAGCTGATGCAGGATGTCTTCATCCGGGCCTGGCGGGGAATCTCGAGCTTTCGCGGTGATGCCGCGTTCGGGTCCTGGCTCCATCGCCTGGCGGTGAACACCATGCTGGAAAACGCGCGCGGTGAGCACCGCCGCATCGCGCGGGTGCTACCGATGGACGACACGTCACGGCTCGAGGGCGCAGCGCGTTCGAGCGGCGTCGACTTGCGGATGGACATGGAAGAAGCGATTGCGTCGCTACCCCAGGGCGCGCGACTCGCGTTCGTGCTGCACGACGTCGAGGGGTATCAGCACCAGGAGATTGCCGCGCGACTGGGAGTATCGGTGGGAACGATCAAGGCACAGCTGCACCGTGCCCGCAGACTATTGAGAGAGAGGCTGGAGAGATGACCCACGAAGTCATTAGACATCTACTGGACGATTACGTGACGGGCGATCTCGCCGAGGATGCGCGCGCGCCGGTGGCAGATCACATCGCCGGGTGCGAGATCTGTCGCGCCGAGGTGGAAGATCTGCGGCGGATTCTGGCGAAGGCGGCGGAGCTGCCGAAGTCGATCGAGCCACCGCCCGCCGCGTGGCAGAACATCCGCGCATCGATCGAGCGCGAGAAGCTGGCAGTGACTGGACGCGATAAGGGCGGTGTGAGTTGGTGGCAGCGCCCATCGGCGCTGGCAGCCTCGATCATCGTCGCAGTCGTTCTGTCGTCAGGCGGGACTGCGCTCTACATGAACAGTCGCGGCAACGCTCCTGCGCGACCGGTAGCGGCTGCTCCTGTCAGCACGGCTTCGCCGGCGACGCTTGCCGCCTTCACCATTGAAGAGAACAACTATCTACGCAACGTCGCCGTGCTCCAGGACATGCTGGATCAGCAGGAGGCATCGCTGGCACCGGAGACCGTCGCGCAGCTCAAGGCGAGTCTGCGCACTATCGACGAAGCCATTCTCGAGGCGCGGCTTGCGCTCGCCCGTGATCCCGCCAACCAGACTTTGATCGAGATGCTCTCGGGCACCTACAAGCAGAAAGTGGATCTGCTTCGTCGCACCACCGAGCTGACGCGTGGCAGCTGACCGGAAGATGCAGCGTCGCCCTCAGCGGGCTGTTACGCGCCATTGCTGGATCGTTGCGGTGCTCGCGCTCGCTTTCGCGCCGACGACTCTCTTCGCCCAGAAGAAAGTGGAGCGCCGTCTGGCGCTCGGCATGGAGGGCGCGATCCGAATCTCCAACATGGTCGGCAGTGTGATCGTCCATGGCTGGAACAAGGACACCGTGCTCGTCCGTGCTGCGCTCGCCCCCGGTGACGAGCTGCTGAGTGGTGGTGGGTATACCGGCGTAAAGATGTTCGTCGAATCGATGAGCGAGCGGGATCCCAAGCCATCGCGGCTCGAGGTATGGGTTCCATCGCGGGTGCGCCTCTGGATCAAGACCGCCACCGCGAGCATCGACGTGAGCGGCGTTGACGGCGGTCTCGATCTGTACGTCGTCAGCGGCTCGATCGACGTCGCCGGAAATCCGCGCGAGCTGAACGCCGAAGCGATCGACGGCGACATCCACATCAACGCGACCGCTCCGTGGGTACGCGCGAAGAGCGCGACGGGAACGATCGTATTTCAGGGCGCCAGCGCTGACGCAGCCTTCACCACCGTCAGCGGACCAATCAAAGTCACCGGTGGAGTATTCCAGCGCACCAAGATCGAGACGGTGACGGGACCGGTTACGTTCTCAGGTCATCTCGACCGCAGCGGCGCGTTCGATTTCGACACCCACAGCGGCGCGATCGACATCGCGATTCCGGATCGCACGGCGGCAAGCTTCTCTGTGGTGTCGATTGCCGGCAAGATCGTAAACTCGCTCACCAGGACCGCTGCTGTCGCCGGCCGTTTTGGCCATGGCTCGGAGCTGACTACGGAGACGCGCGATGGTGGGGCAAAGGTTACGGTGCGGACGTTCAAGGGGACGGTCACTCTTCGCAGAGGCAGCTGAGTTACAACCAGGTGCGAAAAGAGTAAGGTGGTGGGGGCGAGGTAATAGGGAGGAGTCAGGAGGGGTGCGGGCGTTCTGGTGATGTCCGCACCTTTTGCGTGGTAACGACTCTCCCGTTTGCAGGTGCGATAGTGAGCAGTAGGCGGAAAGGATCCAAACGCCCGCACCTCTCCGACCTCCTCCCAATCATCTCGCACCATCCACCTTACTGTTCTCGCACTTGCTTCATCCACCTACTCTTCTCGCACTTGGTTCAAACCCTGAAGGCGCGACCGGCGTCCTAGGTGCGCAAAATCAACCCCTTCAGGAGTATCCCATGAGAACCACAATGCTCCGCTCCTTTGCGCTCGCCGCTGTCCTCAGCGTCTGCGCATTCAGCACCGCCCTCGCTGGCCCGCCGTGGATCGCGATCGAGTATCCCGCCAATCCGTTCGATCAGGATACCCGCGATGCGTTCCTTACGGTGCGCACCTATCATCACGGCGACATCGTCTCCAAAACCGTCACGGGAACCGCCGAGGGCGTCGTAGATGGCAAGCGTCAGAGCATGCGCCTCGACATTCGTGCCACGTCGCATCCCGGCATGTACGTCGTGCGCTGGCAGAAGCCGGCGACGGGCCGGTGGGTGCTCGTGATCAACAGCGGCTACCAGGGTGTCACCGACGCAACCGCAGTCGTGGAGATCAGCGCGACGGGCACAGTTGCGAGCGTAAGCGTGCCGACACGCGCGATCGCCAACGGCTGGATCTCGCCGCGACCGGTCGTCGCGTCGGAGATCGACGCGTTGCTGCAGGGAAGAGCGCTGGCGAGCGCGGGACTCCAGTACCGCGCCAACCGCTAGTCGTTACTGGCCCCGCAACCCTGCCAGAGTGCGGCGCAGCTCGGCGGTGCGTTTGTCGGAATAATTGGCGAGACATCTCGCCACCGAGCGCGCCCACAGCTTGCCCGCACTCTGCGTGTCGGGGCGACAATTCGCGTCGCGCTCGTTCACCCACTCGCGCTGGGTTTGACGGATACGCTCCTCGAGCTCGGAGCCACCGGACTTGCGCGCCTGCGCGATCAGCTCCTGATAGGTGCTGTTAAGATCAGCATCGTTGGCCACGATCGAACGATTGAGGCAAGTGCGCTGATCCGCGGTCGTCGGCGAGTCGCACGGATCTCCCGACGATGGCCGCGCTGACGCCGGCGAGCGGTCGAGCGGAACGGTAGTCGGACCAGACGCGTCGTTGGCAGTGGTCGGAGCGGTAATTCTGGGGCGCGATGTCAGCACCGACGGATTGGCCGGCGGCGGAGACGTGATCACCCGGGAGTCGGCGGGCCGGTTTTGTGGCGTCTGTTCGCTGGTGAGCGTGCTGCTGCTCGTCACCATCGTATTGAGGCTGTTGTCGGCAGCGGCGGCGGCGGCGGTATTCTTGTTCGCTTCGGCGAGGTCGTGAAGCAACATCGTGTCCTGCGCGACGGCCGCGACTTCCTTCGCCTTCGTCTCCTTGCGGCAAGCCGCGACGCTGGCCGGGAGAGCGAGTATCAAAACGATCGAAAGGCGGGGGAAAACTTTCATATGCGCCGGGACAATGTGAGCCTTTCTAACGCGCAGACCGTGTGCCAGCAGTGGGCGGGGTCTCACCGAAGTATATGCAGTTGACGCGACATCGTTGCAGATTTCCAGCGACACTGTCTGGGGCGTGAATTGGAGCGGCAGCTGCCGGAGCTCAATACCGTAATCAGGACCTTCGCCAACGAGGTCGAGGCGCATGTCGCGCAGGCAGTGCTGGATGCCAATGGCATCGACTCCAACCTGATACGCGACGACGCGGGCGGGATGATGCCGTGGCTCCAATGGCTGCATCCGATCCGACTGGTTGTCCGCGAAGCGGACAGTCTGGAGGCCGTCGAGATACTGGACACTCCACCGGGGCCGACACTCCTCCCCTGAAAGCCCGACTCAGTCGACCCGCCTCCACAGTTACTCCAGGCGCCATGCATCTGCATCCGACAACGTACGACCGCCGAGTGCTCCGCGTATTGAGTGGACTCATCGCGCTCGCCATCGCAGCAGCAGCTCTCCCCGTTTAC
Source organism: Gemmatimonadaceae bacterium (assembly GCA_035249045.1). Lineage (GTDB taxonomy): Bacteria > Gemmatimonadota > Gemmatimonadetes > Gemmatimonadales > Gemmatimonadaceae > UBA4720. Next base: position 170,790 of record DATFGW010000162.1, read on the forward strand.
GCGCAATCACCGGCACCGAGCCCCAACGATCTCGAGAGGGCGAAACGCATTTTGCGGCAAACTCCGCTCATCGATGGCCACAACGATCTGCCGTGGCGCATCCGTGAAGACTCTGTCGCGCGGGGCAACGTCGACGCCTACGATCTGCGCAAACGCACTCCTGGGCACACCGATCTCGATCGACTGAAGAAGGGAATGGTCGGTGCCCAGTTCTGGTCGGTCTATACGCCGGGCGAATATCCGGATTCAGGCTACGCACGCGTCGAGCTCGAGCAGATCGACATCGCGCGCCGGATGATTGCGAAGTATCCCGACCGTCTCGCGCTTGCCCTTAGTCCCGAAGACATCCGTCGCGACTTCAAGCAGGGCAAGATCGGCTCGCTGCTCGGACTCGAAGGCGGTCACGCGATCGAGAATTCACTCGGCGCGCTGCGCGCGTACTACGATCTCGGCGTGCGCTACATGACCCTCACCCACAACGTGACCCTGGCGTGGGCGGATGCTGCGCTCGATTCAGCAAGACACGGCGGCCTCACCCCGTTCGGCGACAGCGTGGTTCGCGAGATGAATCGACTGGGCATGCTGGTCGATCTCTCGCACGTGTCGCCCGGAACGATGAGCGATGCGCTCAACGTGACGCAGGCGCCGGTGATCTTCTCGCATTCCGGAGCGCGAGGGCTGGTAGACGTCGCCCGCAACGTACCGGATTCGATTCTGCGACGCGTCACGACCAATGGAGGGATCGTGATGGTGCCGTTCGTCACGGGCTTCGTCTCACCGGCGGTGCAACTGTATGAGCAGTCGACACGCCCGCTGATCACTGACCTCGAGAAGAAATACGGCAGCGACACCGCGGCAATCACCCGCGAGGTCAAGCAGTGGCGTGCCACACACCCCCAGCCGCGCGCGACACTGTCTCAGGTCGCCGATCAGATCGACTACGTGCGCAAGGTAGCGGGAGTAGATCACGTCGGAATCGGCAGCGACTTCGACGGCATAACGGAAGTCGTCCAGGGACTCGAAGACGTCTCGACGTTCCCGGCGCTCTTCGCGGAGCTGGCGAGACGCGGCTGGTCGGACGACGATCTCCGGAAGCTTGCTGGAGAGAATCTGCTCAGAGTCTTTTCTCAGGCGGAAGCGGTTGCAAAAAGGCTTCAGCGGGAAGGTCGCTAATAAGAAGTGCTGCCCGTTCGGAGCACCTCCGCGAACTCGACGGGTAAGCCGGATTCCCGGATAGCGGCTGCCGCTCGCTCCACATCGTACGTCACCCTGACGAACTCGACTACAGGTAAGCCGTCGCCGACGGAAAGCACGACGTAACAGGCACGGGAGTCGTTGTCCTTTGGACGACCCGCACTGCCGGCGTTTACGAACTGAATTCCCTCCACAATCCGTTGCCATGGCTTGTGGGTATGCCCGAACGCGATTACATCGCCGGTTGAAGCGCCGAGATCCACGGCCATCTTTCGCAGAAACTCGTCCGCTCGATCCTCGGTGACATACACGGTATTGAGCGACTGATTCCCGTGAATGAGGGTGATGGCCGGTCCTGACGCGTGTCCGCCGAAGGGACGGATATCCAGGCGAAACGGAAGGCCGGCGAGAAACTCCTTCGTTTCGGCGGAGACAGGAGCGCGTGTCCATTCGTAGGACATGTGCGAGAGCTCTTCCTCTCGCGGGGAGTCCGCCCGGCAGCCGCAATGCTTGTAGTCGTTGGCGACGGTGGAATCGTAGTTACCACCAACTCCCCAGATCGCGCGCTCTCGTAACAGGCCCACCACTTCGTTCGGCCACGGCGCATAACCAATCAGATCGCCCAGATGGTAAATCGCCGTGATGTCCGTTCTGGCATCCAGGTCTGCGAGGACAGCCTGCAAAGCAGGAAGATTTGCGTGGATGTCCGAAATGAGCGCGATGCGTTTCAACGACGTCTCACCGCCGACTGCGTCTGGTCATCACGACGGCGGTCTCGGGGCAAGCACCGCGGAACTCCTCGGACATCTTCAGTGCATCAGGAACGCCGCTTCTTTCCGTTCGATCGAAGCCGAAGCGCGGGAAATAGTCCTCGGCTGTCGTAGTGAGAAGATAGACATCATTCACCCCTGCCCGGTCGGCACGATCGAGAGCCTGTTCCACGAGCTGACGACCGACGCCCGTACCGCGGTGCTCCCGCGCGACCACTGCCGAGCGCAGGAGCGCAACCGAATCGAAGCTTTCGAGGCCGATTGCGCCGACGACAACGCCTTCCTCGTCAGCAACGAGAAACCCCGCGAAATTGTCGCGAACGCCCTGGACTGGAAGGTCGTTCGCGACGAGTAGTCTCTCTACCGCCGGCAAATCGGCGGTGCTCGCATTTCGTATCCTCACACTCGCCTCCATTCTGCGGAGAGATCAGCAGCAGTCGGGCCCGCAGCACTGCGTCGCCGGCTTCACTGCGCGCACGAACGCGCCCATGAACTTTCCGTCAATCTCGGCTGCAACACTCGTTGCGTCGAGCCCCGCACCCTGAAGGAATGCTGCTGCATCGGCGGCTTTGTAGATCCGCGTCGGCTCGATGGAGGGCTTCGCGAACCCCGCGTTTCGCAGCATGGATTTGAACTCCTGCTCCTCCAACGCGCCCGCGACGCATCCGAGCCACAGCTCCATGCTCGTCCTGACTTCGCGCGGTACGTCGCCGCGTACAACGACGTCGGATACGGCGAACCTGCCGCCTGGCTTGAGAACCCGGAATGCCTCGCTCAGCACCTTCGTTTTGTCTGCTGCGAGATTGATGACGCAGTTTGAAATGATCACGTCGACCGAAGCGTCGGGGAGCGGAATCTGCTCGATGTCACCCTTGAGGAACTCGACGTTTTCCGCGCGCGCCCGCTGCTTGTTTTCGTTTGCGAGTGCCAGCATTTCGTCGGTCATGTCGAGCCCGTAGGCTTTTCCGGTCGGACCCACCCGTTTGGCCGACAGCAGCACATCTATTCCGCCGCCTGAGCCGAGGTCCAAAACGGTCTCGCCTTCATTGAGGCTGGCGAGCGCCGTGGGGTTGCCGCAGCCCAGCGATGCCAATACCGCCTCGGCCGGTATGCCGGCTTTCTGCTTCTCGTCGTAAAGGTCTGACGTAATTGGATCCCAGGCCGCGGTCGTAGTGCCGCAGCAGGCGCTCGAGCCACAACAAGTCGCGGCGGTAGCGCCGTCCGAGACCCGAAGTGCTGCCTGTCCATACCTCTCTTTGACGCTGGCCTTCAGGGTTGAATCGCTCATCGTTCCTCCTAACAAGATTTCTTGATATGTGGGTGAAAAAAAATCAGTCACAGCAGGCAGCGGATCGACCGGTCGTGCGGGGCTTCATCGCCTCGATCAGCGTCTCCATTTCCTCGAATGCATCGGGCTCGAGCTCGTAGTGGACCCAACGACCATCCTTCCGGTCGCGAACGATTCCAGCATCGCGCAGGACACGAAGATGGAACGACAGCCGCGACTGTGCGGCATCGAGCGAATCGGTGAGCTCGCAGACACAGCGCTCACCTCGGCGCAGGAGCTCGACGATGTCCAGACGTGTTTGGTCGGACAACGCGTGAAACAGCTCCACCGCCCGCTCGGTCCGGGATTGAATCGAAGTAGCCACGGACTCAATATATCAAGAAAACTTGGTACGTCAAGCAGGCCGATAGTCATAGATCGGTGAGACTCAACGCGTTTGTGATTTAGTCCTCGGCTCTCAGTCCATTAGGGCTGGGACGCGCCACTCTCCTTTCCCCGGAGAGCGAGCCCCAATGCCGTGAGCGCGACCAGCGTCGCGATAATAGAGATGTAGAGGGACGTCCTCGAGACTTTGACGGGTACCGCGACCGCGGTCGCGTTGGACACCACCGTCGACGACACCGGCGATTTCGCGGCGGTGTCGGGATCCGTCCAGCGCACCGTTTCACCGTTCGCGTACGTCTGAATAGTGGGCCACGTCAGCCGGACACTGTCCTTCGGATTCACCGCTATGAAGGGAAACTCGATGAAGCGCTCCTTCGGGAGGTTGCCCGTCCAGACCGCACCGGTGATCCGCTGTGCGGTGTCCGTGAGCACCTGAAGAGCCCAGCCCGCGACATCCCCGAAGGACACGACGCGCAGCCCCGGAGGAAAGTGGAGCTCGACCCGCGTGGTCGGGACGTCACGCTCGTTGGGAACGCGCAGAACGTACTTCTCGTACGCGCCGGGCGCGGATGTTTTCGGAAACACTACCGCGTGCGCCAATGCAACAGAGGGTACGGTGATGAGCATCGCAATGAGTATCAGCTGCGCCCTTTTCCTCGACTGCGACGATGAAAGCGCGTTCATTGCAGGTTTCCCAGCTGTGCGTTCATCACCGACCGCGCTAAAGGCGGCGTCGGAACGTAGGCGAGAAACCCGCCGATCACGATCAGAACCATCATCAGCGTGATTTCCTGGCGTACAGAGCGCGCCAGCAGCGCTGGAGAATCGTTCGCCGCAATCGAGGGCAGCAGACCGAAGCGATTGTAAGCGCCATATCCGACCAGGATGCCGACGCCGACGATCTTGGCGAGCACCAGCTCCCCGTACGTCGAATGGATCAAGTCCCCA
>DATFGW010000163.1:0-3067 GCA_035249045.1 Gemmatimonadaceae bacterium
TGCAGGATGCGCTCGACGGCGGCGGCATCGACAACGTCACCGTTTTAGTGGGCCGGGCAGTACCGCGGAATTAGCTGCGTCGCCGAAACAGCCGCCGCGCACGCACCGCTAACGCATCGGGCGCTACGCTCGCAACAATCCTTTCTTTGTCGTATTGATCTCGAAACAGCACCTCGGCTCAGGCGCTTGTGAACAGCACTTATGGGCGGCAGCACCGACGTACTCGGTCACGAGGCCTCCAAGGATCAGACACGCGGCGGCGTTTTCCCGGGTCAGCGCGGAAAGGGGACAGGTGACGCTTTCGATTACTACCGTCCCATTTTCTGAGCGGACCTGTGGAATGCCACCGAGGGATCGGACTAACCGCGCTGCGGCACCGACGCGCGCCTTCAGGGAACCCGTAGGCGGCGAATAGCGTTTAGCGAGCGCCTTGCCGGTGTCGGTCATGAAGGTCGCCAATTCCTTCGCGGTGCACTCTTGCTCGGCGGTTTTGAGAAACTGAGTGAGTACCGGCAAGTACACCGTGGAGAACTGCACCTGCCCGTCGAGCGTGATCGCATACACCATCGACGGTTTGCTTGTCCCCGGTCGGGAGCCGATCCGCTCGACGAGGTTGGCGTCCAAAAGCCGCGCGAGTTGATTGCGCACGGCATTGGTTGTCACGTGAATCTTTGACGCCAGCTCTTCGACCGTCATCGGCCCGTGTCGCAAATGCTCGAGCACGCGACGCGCGGGATTGTTCAGCGGAATTAGCGGACTTCCCATCCAACCAGGAGTTGTACGTGATGTTGCGAGCCTCGATAAATCCGAGGACTCAGCAAATTGCCCACAAGCTCTACGTACAAGAACTGCACCTTGTTGCACGGTCACGGTTCGTCGTCCGGATCAGTCTGGTACGATGACTGCCCTCGGTCGGGTATTTGCAGATAGTGCAGTCAAAACTTCCTAATCTCGGCAGTAGCTCAGCCCTGGAGGCACCATGCACTACCAAGACCCACTCACTCGCCGTTCCGCAGTCAAAGCGCTGAGCGCGCTCGGTGCAGCAAGCATGCTCCCGGCGTGTGCCACCGTGGCCGCGCAGATTGGAGCGGCAGCCGTCAGCGACGCTGACATCTTCAACTTCGCGCTCAACCTCGAGTCCCTGGAGACCGAGTATTACACGTGGGGGACCGCTGGGCACGGCATGAGCTCGGCAGACGCCGGCCCCAATCCGGGACCGGTCAACGGCGGTCACATGGTCCCCTGGCAGAACAACGATCTCAAGCAATTCATGGAAGAGATCGCGCTGAACGAGCTGCTGCACGTTCGCCTCTATCGTCGTGTGCTCGGCAGCGCGGCCGTTAGTCGCCCACGAATCGATATCGCGGGTGGTTTTGCAGCCGCGGCGAAAGCCGCCGGTCTCGGCGACAATTTCGACCCTTTCGCAAGTGAGATGAATTTCTTCCTCGGCGGAATGCTCATGGAAGATGTCGGAGTTACCGCCTATCACGGCGCGGTTGCGGCACTCCAGAGTAGGTCGAACCAGGACGTTGCGGCCGGGATTCTCGGCGTGGAAGCATACCATATGGGGATGGCGCGCTCGACTCTTTACCGGATGGGAACCGCCGCGCGCAACGCCGCGAATGCAATTTCGAATGCGCGGGATAGTCTCGATGGTCCAGCCGATCTCGATCAGGGAATCGAGGTCAACGGACACTCGAATTTCGTTCCGCGCGATTCAGACGCCAAGGTGTTTAGCCGGACACCGCAGCAGGTCCTGAACATTGTTTACCTGAACCCCGCCAAGGGAGTATCGGGAGGCGGGATTTTCCCCGACGGAATGAACGGGGCGATCCGCACGACTTGAGAATCCGGATCTCGACGCGAGCCGGGCGTTAGCCTGGCTCAGTCGAGTCTCTGGCCGTTACCGAGATCGAAGAAGTACGCGCGCTCCAGCTTCAGACCGAGCGAGATCGTGTCGCCGATGGGAGGCAGCGGCTGCGGCAGGCCCACCCGTGCGGTGAGATCGTGCGCGCCGGCACGCGCGTAGATGAATGTCTCGTTGCCGAGTGATTCGACCAGATCGAGTCGCGCGGTAACGATCCCCTGGGCGATGTCTTCCGGTGCGACGACGGACACATCTTCCGGCCTGATGCCGAGCGTGACTGCCCTGCCCGCGGCGCCTTGCACGCGATCGGTGACGGATCCTGGAAGATTGATGTTCCAGTCGCCGCCATCCGCGACGAAACGCGCTCCGCTTTCGGCGGCTTCGATCCTTCCATTGATGAAATTCATCGCGGGATTGCCGATGAATCCCGCGACGAATTTGTTCTGCGGCTTCTCGTAGAGGTTGAGCGGCGTGTCGATCTGCATCACGTGGCCTTTGTTCATGACGACGATGCGATCGCCGAGGGTCATTGCTTCGACCTGGTCGTGGGTGACGTAGATCATCGTCACCTTGAGCTCCTGGTGGAGTCGCGCGATCTCGCGCCGCATCGAGACCCGCATTTGCGCGTCGAGATTGGAGAGCGGCTCGTCGAACAGAAAAACCTGCGGTTGCCTGACGATCGCTCTGCCGAGCGCAACCCGCTGACGCTGTCCGCCGGAGAGCGCGCGCGGCTTGCGATCGAGGTAATCGTCGAGCCCGAGCGTCGCCGCCGCCGTCCTCACTCGCTGATCGATTTCCGCAGACGGCATGTCGCGCAGACGCAAGGCAAACCCGAGGTTGTCGCGCACGGTCATGTGCGGGTAAAGCGCATAGTTCTGGAAGACCATTGCGATGTCGCGCGCCTTTGGCGGCACGTCGTTCACGATTCGATCGCCAATGCTGATGGTCCCATCGCTGATCGACTCGAGCCCCGCAATCATTCGCAGTGTAGTGCTCTTCCCACAACCAGAAGGTCCGACGAGCACGACAAACTCGCCGTCTTTCACGTCGAGATCGACGCGATCGACCGCTACCTGCTGCGCCCCTTCCGTATAAATTTTCCGAACCCCCTGCAGTGTCACTCCCGCCATATCACCCCTGTAGGAAACGCGCGACCTCCTCACCCCAATTCCAAGCGCCTTGCTCTTTCACGCCAATATC
>DATFGW010000164.1:0-17059 GCA_035249045.1 Gemmatimonadaceae bacterium
AAGAAATCGAGACTCGATGTGTTGCTGCAGAAGAAGCAGTTCATGCCGCCGAAGTCGAAGGCGTTGCTGCCGGCGACGAAGAATGGCCGCTTCTCCTGATAGTACGTCTCGTAGGCAGACAAATTGATTGTCGCCGGATCGACCTCCACCTGACCGAAGTCAGGGTTGATCGTCGCATCGAGCGCGAGACTCGGCGTCAACAAGTACTTGAGATCTGCACCGGCGGTCATCTGGCCGTAACTGCTATTGTGATACGGATCCGCCGGCGTCGCGTATTTGAATGACTCGCGGGTCGTGACATACGGAAGCAGCTCCAGCTGCCGGGGCTGTGGTCCGATCCTGAGGCCGGTCAAAGATCCATAGTAAGCCGGTCCACCTGCCTCGCTCATCTTCCGGAACGACCACATGTCCTGTTCGTGCAGGCGATCCGTGTAGCGCCAGATCTGCATGCCCCACGTCTGCAGGCTGTCCCGCGAGAAGCGAAGCTGGGAATATGGAATACGCATCTCGGCCGTCCAGCCGAGTGAATCGACATTGGTTGCTGCTTCCCAGATCGGATCCCACGACGGATCGCCATTGAACTGATCGCCGCGCACCCCTGCCGGATTCACCTCGAACAACGCCTGATCGATCCTGTTGTGGTATGGATCCAGAATGACCATCAGCTTGTCGGTCGTCAGCGAGTTGAAAGCGCCGTTGTTGCCGTTGGAGTCGAGCAGTTGATCGCGACGTGACACCGGCGCGCGAATCCCCTTCGCGCCCAGCGAGTCGTACATCCGTGCCCCGATGTACAGAGCACGCTCGTCGTATAAGACCCGCACCTCGGTCCGCTGACTCGGTGGCGCGCCCTCCTTCGGCTGCTGCTGGTGGAAGTCGGTGATCGGGGTCGCGCGCGACCACGCGCTCTCGTCCAGCTTGCCATCGATGCTGATGGTGCCCGTCACCGATGTAGCAGTCGCGACGGGCAGCGCGCTCGAGCTGGTTTGGATTGTAGGCGTCGCTTTCGCCGTTTGCGCGTTCGATACGGTAGTGGCCAGCATCGCGAACGGCGCGACGGCCAGCGCCGAGTGATAAAGCCTTCTCTTCATTGATTTTCCGGAGGGTGGGTCTATGACTTGGACAGCTTATCTACGGGATCGGTTTGAATTCTGTTTCGTCGTCGCCAGTCCCGGCGAAGCGACCACCGGGGGGATCATGTTAATTTCCCGTCGTTAACTGCCCGTGCCCTACTCGGCGTCTAAAATGACACCTACTCTGGAATCAGCCCGCCCCGCCACGCAGCTACCGTCGCTCGCGGACTTGGACTCCGCGGCAGCGTTGGTTTACCGATCGATGTCGCCAACGCCGCAGTATCGGTGGCCCCTCCTCGATCAGCGAGTCGGCGCGGCAGTGTGGGTCAAGCACGAGAACCACGCACCGACCGGCGCCTTCAAGGTTCGCGGCGGCCTCGTTTACATGGACGAGCTATGCAGCGACGGATCACGGCCAGCCGGTGTAGTCTCAGCCACCCGCGGAAATCACGGACAGTCCGTTGGCTTTGCCGCCCGTCAGTTCAAGGTGCCTGCTGCGGTCGTCGTTCCGTTCGGCAACAGTGTCGAGAAGAACGCGGCGATGCGGGCTTTGGGCGTCGAAGTCATCGAGCGCGGTCACGACTTCCAGGCCTCAGTCGAGGCCGCCGATGAGATTGCCGCCGACCGTGGCTGGCACCGCTTCCCGTCCTTCCATCCCGCGCTTGTCCGCGGAGTCGGAACCTACGCGCTCGAGCTTCTTCGTGCCGTTCCCGACCTCGACACCGTCTACGTGCCGGTGGGGATGGGCAGCGGACTTTGTGGCACGATCGCCGCTCGCAACGCCCTCGGCGCGCGTACGAAAATTGTGGCGGTCGTCGCGGAAAAGGCGCCGGCCTTCGCGCTGTCGTTCGCACAGAACCGCGTCGTGTCGCACGAAGTGACGACCCGCATCGCCGACGGCATGGCCTGCCGCATCCCCGACAAGGACGCGCTCGAGATCGCCCGAAAAGGCGTAGACCGCGTGGTCACCGTGCGGGACGAGGAAGTCGAAGCCGTGATGCGCGCCTACTTCACTGACACCCATAACACCGCCGAGGGAGCAGGCGCGGCCGCGCTTGCCGCCGCGCTCAAGGAAAGTGAGACGATCCGCGCTCACCGTGTTGCCGTCATTCTCAGCGGCGCAAACGTGGACTCGCGGATTTTCTCACGCGTTCTCGAGAGCTGACTGATCCGTCGTCATGTCGTCAGCCGACTGAGAACACTCCATTGGTCGCATCGATCTCGATGACGCCGCTCGACGCGATGTCACTTCCCAACACGCCGTCGCACCCGATCAGACTGGAATAGGTCGGCCCGTACACTATCACATCCTCAAGCTCGATCGGTCTTCCCGCGATGGTCAGCGACAGCGTGGAAATCTTCCGGTTGGTTGAGGTACCGGTGCTGGCGATCCCGAACACCCGAGCGGTCGCCATTGTCGTCGCTACACCGAGCTTCTCGAGAACCGTTGCGTTGAGGAAGGTCGATTGCGCTCCCGTGTCGAGCGACAGATGCAGCGACGTTCCCTGCTTTGAGCGAACCTCGACCATCGGCTCGCCCATCCATATCAGATTCTGCGCACCCGTTCCGGCAGTTCCGAGCCACTCTGGCCTGGAAAACGTGACCGTGTTCTTCTGGAAATTCATAACCACGTCGAACTGACGGATGAAATCCCAGCCGAGTATGCCGTCGACGGGATAGCCCCTGATCTGTCCGCCATCGCGCGATGTCTTCACTTTCATCATCGACTCGTCGATGATGATTGCCGGCGTATTGAGGAGCTTGATCCCCCCGACTTCGATCGCCCGCACCAGAGCAGGTCGCACACGCGCGAGACCGGCAAAGGTTCTCACCTGCAGGGTCTCCGCCGCGATTACCGGGATGCGAGCCGCGGCTGCGACATCGGAGCTGACGACGGTCATACTCGAGCCCGTGTCGAGCCAGAATTCGTATTCCTTTCCGTTGACCGTTACGCGAATCGCCGGAGTGCCCGCTTTGGTAATTCGCAGCGGCAGGGTGACCGGTGCACTGGGGAACGTCGTCAACTGCGATTCGATATTGGCGAACGCGCGACCCCATTGCTCCAGTGCAGCTGTCGCCACTCTGTCGGATGCGACGAGCGCAGAGCTCGGCGCCAGATCGCGCAGCATCGCCCACTTGTGCTCATACATGAGAGTGCGTGCCAGCAGTATGCGCGCTGCAACCGCGACGTTGATGTTGGTCGCGCCCTCGCTCAGCTTCGCGAGCGCGCGTTCGGCCTGTTGGAGATCGCCGGCCGCCAGCGTCGACATCGCTTCAGCGAGGGACGATTCTTCGTCGTTTTTCGCCGCATTACGTGATGCGCTCAGATCGAGATCTGAGACCGCCGCCCAGAACGTCTCGGAATAGGCGGCCGATACATCGTTCGTCGCTACCGATGTCGCGACTGCGTCCACACCGGCGCGTGGCGGAAGGGAATCGACGCTTCCGTCCAAAGGTTGCGTCGCCGATCCGCTCGGCAGAACTTTTTCTCGAAGTGCGATCAGGGAATCGGGATCGACCCTGCTGGAAGCTTCCGCTGAAACCGGCACCAGCAATGCCAGCAGAGTTGCGATCGTCCACGCACGCGCAGTCAGATGCTGAAGTCGAACGAACCGCTCCAGTCCCCGCGCGTCAATGCAGGTTTGACGCATGCGGCCCTCTCCGTATGGAATCGGAGCTCAGTGCGCTGGTGGGCCGTAGCTGCCATCTCCGATAACCAGATTAGACGAGAGGTCGTCGGAGAAAGTTTGTAAATGTTCTGTAAAGTCCCTGTGAAAGAGGCGCCGGTCAGAATCGAACTGACGAATAGCAGATTTGCAGTCTGCCGCCTTACCACTTGGCCACGGCGCCGTGCGTGAAAGTTATCGGGTTACGAGTCCCCAGAGCAATCGGGCAACGAGGATCCCGAGCGCCAACCCCGCGCCAAGTATGACGATCAACGCGATCCCTGCCAGCACCAGCGACCCCGTTATGTTGCGAGTTGCACCAGTCTGCGCGCCGCGCGCGAGATGCCGCTCGAGCAAAGCGACGTTTTTCGTGTTCGACTTCCACGCGGCGTCGAACACATCGCCAACCGCCGGCACGGCACCAAGCAACGTGTCGACTCCAACGTTCAGAATCATCCGCGCCAGCGTCAGCGTTGGAACTTCGGCGCGCGCCGCCTCGAGCACGATGTAGCCCGAGAGCAGTGCGCCGATCAGATCACCGATCCCGGGAATTAAACCGACGATCGGATCGAAGCCGAGCTTCCAGGCGGTGCCTGGAATCGGGATCGAGTTGTCGAGCAGCTTCGAGAGTACTCTGACCCGACGCGTCCGGGACTCCGGATCGTCCGCCAGGATCCCACTCCGATCGCGAACGATGACCTTCTGATTGCTTCTGCTCACCTCGCCGTCTGCGCCTCGAGCGCGGACATCCGCGTCGGACCGGGATATGGCGCGTCACCCTTGATCGCGCGCCAGAGAATGCGGTTGAACAATCCCTCGTCCGCCATGTCGACCTCATCCAGCGCCAGCTTCTTCGATGCTTCGGCCAACGCACCGCGTTTCGGATTCTTCTGATCGAGCGGCACGCTCGAGCGCAGCGCCACATACGGAGTCAGATCGGGCGTCGACTCCCAGATCTCCCGCAATGGCCGGCTGTAGTGATCGAACTGCGACATCCGCGCGAGTCCAAGGATATCCTCGATCGTTGCGACTACATCAGTGGTGTTCGCAAACCGGTGAGAGACGCCGAACCTGTTGTACGCCGAGATGACCAGCATCGGCGACCGGTGCGAATCGACGTGATCCGGTCCGTCCTGCGCGTCGTCTTCGAGCACGAAGATCACCGTGTTCTTCCAGTACGGGCTGTGCGATACGGCTTCGACTATGCGACCCAGCGCGAGATCGTTGTCCGCCATGTATGCGTGCGGAGTCGGTCGCCCGGCGGACGCACCCGAAGTATGATCGTTCGGCAGATCCATGATCTCGAGCGCCGGCAGATTTCCATCGCGCACGAATTGGCGGAAATCCGCGAGCCACACATCGACACGGGCCTGATCGGGAATGTCCAGATTCCAACCCGAGTACGCGGTATTGGTGTGATCGAGTAGCGCCTTTTTGGTTGGAGTCGTGCGTACCGCGCTGCCCGCTGGCGGAGGATCGTCGGCCTCGCTGACGAATTCGCCGTAGTCGCGATAGGTGATCCCGGCGCGCGCGGCGAGGTTCCACAGATAGCCGCTCGACGGCTCGGAAACATCGTCTTCCGGAATCTCGTTTCGATTCGTGCCCTGATAATCGTAGGTGCGACCGTGTCCCGAGTAGTTCGACGGGATCGTCTTCTCGGCGTAATCGGTCACATACGCGCCCGTCGACCAGTTGTGACCATCGGGACTCACCTCGGCGTTCACGAAGAACCGATCGAAGATTCCGAATCGCTCGGCCAGGGCGTGATGATTCGGTGAGATAGCCCGTGGAAAGAACACCAGCGAAGTGTCACCGTCGGCCTGGGTGAGATCGCCGAACACCTGGTCGTAGGTCCGATTCTCCTTGATGATGTAGATGACGTGCTCGAACGGCGGATAGCGCTTCGCCGGTTGCGCGGCGTTCCAGCCGTTCGCGCTCGCGACGCGACCTGACCACGCTGCCAGATCTGCCGCGCCCGCGGCGACCGCGGGGACGATCGTCAGAGTACCATTGATCTGCCCAAGCGTGTAATCGGTCGTATGCGGCGGCATTCGCTGTCCCGGCTGCCAGTGACCTGGATTCGGCGCCGTGCCGCGCCCCTTTCCGTTCACGACGAGCAGATCGTTGCCGTCCGCCGCGACCGCTGACGGATACCAGCCGACTGGGATTCGTCCAATCAGACCATCATCACCCGTCGCGGTACTCGTGCCGGACGTCGCAACGGACAAATCGAAAACGGCGACTGCGTTGTTGTCCGCTTCCGCCACGAATAGTCGCGCGCCATTCGGCGACAGAGCCAGCGCATTAGGAGTACTGCCCTCCCCCGTCGCCGCCGGTGAGGGATCGCTGAGTGTGGCGACCATCTTCATGCTGCGGGTCTCGATGACGTTGATCCGGTCGGTGCTTCCCGAGGCAACGAACAGTCGCGAGCCGTCGCCATTGAGCAACACTGCCGAAGGATGCCGCGCCACGTTGACGCGCGTTCCCTGGCTCAGCGATCCATTTTGCGCCGCGCCGAACGCCGAAACCGTCGAGCCGCCCCACGCCGACACGAACACGGTCCCACTCGGCGTGACCGCAACGCCATACGGGTAACGCTCGGTCGCAAGTCTCTGGACGACCCGTCGCGTGCCGAGATCTATGACTGCCACCGAGTCGGCGAGATTCTCTGCCGCGTAGAGCGTCCGCCCATCACGAGATATTGCGATGCCCGCGGGGTAACGTGTGCCGCTCTGGTTCGATTGCTTGACCGCGAGCTGGATCGAGTCGGCGAGCGTCGCGCGACCGCCGCTCCAATCGAGCCGGTAAATCACATCCTGATTTCCACCCGACACGTACAGCGATCTGCCATCAGGACTGAACGCGATGCCGAGGAAAACCGCTGGCAGTGGCAAGCTCTGGAGCACCCGGCCCGAAGCGCGATCCACCACTTGGATTCCGTGCTCCCGCCAGCCGTTGAGCAGGACGACGACTCGATCTTTTTCGGGCGCGACGGCCATCGCCAGCGGCATGGATCCGAGGTCGTACGAATTGCCGGCCGGATCCAGCTGGGCGCCGGTGGGCAGACGCCGGGGACCGGCGGGATCCTCCGCCGCAATGTGGGCATTTGTGTGAGGCGATGGTGAGCCGCACGCGGTCGCGAGCACGGCGGCGGCAAGTATCGGAAGACGTGGTTTCATCGCCCAAAGATGGCATTGACACCCAATTCTGCCAGTCTGATACTCCGCCATGCGCACTGCATCGCCGAAGACCCGAATCCAACCGGCTACGAGAGTGGATGTCCCTCTCATCCGATCGCTCATCCTCGAGCTCGCCGAGTACGAGCGCGCCGGACCTGGTGAAGCGCCTGTGACCGAGCAGGATCTGGACGAGACTCTGTTCGGCGACGACCCTGCGGCAGAGGTGCTCATCGCTTACCTCGACGACGCGCCCGTCGGTTTCGCGCTCTTCTTTCACAACTATTCGACCTGGCTCGGCAAGCGCGGGATTTATCTAGAGGATCTGTTCGTGCGGCCGTCGGCCCGAAAGCACGGTGTCGGCTTCACGCTGCTACGGGAGATCGCGCGCATTGCTGTCGACCGCGGCTGCGGCCGCGTCGACTGGTCGGTGCTCGACTGGAACGAGCTGGCGATCAACTTCTACAAGCGCATCGGCGCCAGGTCGATGGACGAATGGACTACCTTTCGTCTCACCGGAGAGGCTCTCAACCGCTTTGCAGCGACCGAAGGCTGATCCTCGGCGCTAGCGGTGCGCCGTCACGCCGACCTGCCGGCAGTATTCCAGCACCGGGCAGACCGAACATTTCGGGAGACGCCCGGTGCAAACGTGCTTTCCGAACGGGACGAGTAGTCTGTTGATCTCCACCCAGTACTTGCGCGGTAGTTTTTCCTCCAGCGCCCGTCGCGTCGCGTCAGGATTCGGAGCGCGAACGAAACCCCAGCGGTTTGTAACCCGGTCCACGTGAACGTCGACGCTGATCTCCGTCGCGCCGCAGGCAATGCCAAGAGTGAGGTTCGCGCACTTGGGCCCGACTCCACGGAACGATGTCATGACGTCGAAGTCGCACGGCATCTCGCCGCCGTACTCCGCGACCACGCGCTTCGCCATCTCCCGAATGTTCGTCGCCTTGGTCTCGTAGAAGCTGGCCGGCTTGATCAGCGACGCGATCTTCGCCACGCTGAGTTTCGCTATCGCTTCGGGCGTCGGTGCGGCGTTGTACAACCTCAGCGCGGCGGGAAGCGAAACTTCGTCCATCGTTCTGACGGATATTATGCAGGCGGCGAGCTGATGAAACGGCGTCGCGTAACCCTGCGCGGCGAGATCGAACATCGCCGCGTCCGCAAATTGCTTGACTTCCTGCCGTATGCGACGCAGAACTTCGTGGATGTCGAAAGCGCGCTTCTTCCGTCTGATGCTCGCTGCCATGCATCATCAACCGGTGCAAAGACCCGTCCAGACTCCGCGTGTCAGGTAGTTCGCATCATACGGTGAGCGCCTGCCGATGATCTACGGCCGCCGACCTCGACAGATAATAATCGTCTGGGCCGTCTCGCTGGGCGCGATCGTTCTCATCCATTGGTTCGAGGTGAACGCTCCGGCGTTTCACTTCCTGCTGCTCCCCTTCTACTGGATCATCCTCGGCATCGCGCTTTTCATGACGTGGCGGTGGCTGCGCGGGCGGTCGACGAAGGATCGCAGATCGGGAGATCGCAGGCGTACTGATCGCCGCGAGAACACCGGAGAGAGTCCTACTTCGTCCGAATGACGCTCAGCGTGAATGAGCTGGGCACCGTCGTCGCGCGCGCTGTGATCCTGCCACCACCCACCTCGCCGGCGCGCACGCCGAAGCGCAGATAAGCCGCCGACCCATCCCCGATCGCCACCGACGTAATGCCCATCGCGTCGACCTGCTGAGTATTCAGCGCCCAGACACCCTGGTTCAGGGCGGCGATCACCGAGTGGATATCCCAGCTTGGATGAGTATCGATGCGCGCTGCGCCCGAAACGAAATCGTCAGCGTAGTTAGCCATGCTCCAGTCGCGGACCCAGCCGCTGAGGTCGGTGGTGACGGCCGCGGTGATATTGCTCACGCCGTGAACGCCGTTCGGCGGATTGGCGAGCTTGAACCACAGCGCGGCTTCGGGTGTCCCGAGCCGGTCCGCCGAGTATCGGAGGAACGACCAGATCGCGCCACGAGTCGTCAAATTGCCGTTGCTGGCGTACGGTGAATTGGTCAATGGGTCGGTCAGAAACTCCCGGAAGCGCCGGAAGTTGGCGGCTTCGAAAGCATTGAACGCATCGAGAACCTTCGGCACCGACTCCATCGATGCGTAGCTGATGTCCTGACCCGGCGCCAGTCCGCTCGCCTTGAAGAACGCCAATTCCTCCGCTACGTGCGACAAGCCCTCATCGAGGAACGGATCTTCGAAGTTGGCGGATCGGTTGACGTAGAGGTGCCGCGACGAGTTGATCAGATGCTGGAGCTCGTGCGCCAGCGTGCCGAGCGTGACCCCTTTTACGAAGTCGACGCTTCTCACATTCTGATTCACCACCCCCGTCGGATCGGGAACCAGCATGTACATCAGCTCGGCGAAGTTGCTGGCCGCGCAGCCTTCGACGCTACCGGCAGTCGTCACCGGAAAGAGATCCCTGTTGAAGAAGAATCCACCGACGTAAAAGTTCTGGCCGGGGGGAGTTAGCTCGTTCACCGCCCGCGTGAAGAAGAGGATGACGCGCTGATTGCCGTCCTCGTCGGTGGGCGCGCCGAAGTTCGCGGTATCGGTCGGATAGACGAGGGTGTCGAATCCGCTCGCGAAATTGTTGTAGTCCTCAGGCGTGAAACCGTTGGCAGGGTTCGCAGTGTCGGCGACGACGATCGCGCGATTGCTAATCGCTACCACCCGGCCGGTTCTGATACTCGCGTTGGTGCACGCCGACGACGAGTTGGTGTTCAGCTTCATTAAGTCGCCGAGCTGCGGCGTCCCACCCAACCGGTCGGACCGCCCGGCAATCCCGGGGACAGCGAGGCGCGCCATCGGCATTAGCGGCGTTAGTTCTTGCGCCGAACGCTCGCGCAGCACCGCATCGAATAATTCATCGCGTTGCAGCCGCGGTTCTGTCCGCTCTGTCAGGACGTTTAACCCGGGCATAATCCGGTTGGCCACCGCTGTCGTCGTGCCGGCTGTCGATATCGACAGCCTGAGCAGCGCGCCGCTGAAATCCGAGTAGAAGGGAACGGCGATGAATTCCGCTCCGCTCGGTGTGCCCTGGACACAGAACTCGGATGCCGCCGGGCCGGAAAAAATCGCGACCTCTCCGACCGCGAGTGTTGCGGCCGAGACGCCCGCCCTGCACGGCGGAGGCAGCACGAGTACTGTGGCCGACCTGGTGATCGGTCCCGCGGTAACCTGAATGGCCGCCGTCTTGTCCGACGCACGCGCCGTGAGGATCGCGCCGGTGCCGAAATTGTCGGCTGTCACGACAGAGGTGTCCGCCGACGACACTTGCGTTTGCATCTGGAGTACGTTGCCGAACCGGTCGCCTCCACGCGCGCTGAACCGGAACGCATCGCCGATCCCCAGCAGTTGAACCGTGTCACGGTTCAGAATGATCTGACTCAGCGCGCCGGCGACAGCTGCCTCGCGAAAGGTGACCGACTTGTCCTTGATTGCGGCAGTCGCGGTTTGATTCCCCGCGCGCGTGCCGAGCGTCCACTCCATGGTCGCCAACCCGTTGCGATCGGTGACGGACGTCGGGGCCGGCATTGTTCCGGAAGCCGTCATCCACGCGACGGTAATGCCGCCGATGCCGGCGTCCTGCGCATCCGTGACGCGCACCGTCAATGGGAAGGCGAGCTTGGTCCCGACTTCGCTGCCAGGCTGTGCATCGCCCGACACGATGACGATGTTCGCCGGCGTGCGCGTATCCGGGCCGGACACGTCACTGCACGCGATCAACTGGGAAGCGACCGCGAAGACTGCGAGCGACAGAGAAATGGACGCGAAGCGCATTCTGCCGATGTAATCGGAACCGAAGTGTAAAAAGCCGCCGGACGCACGGCCTGTTGCCATAAAGTATCAGGCGGTACACGGGATCGCTCGCGGTCCGTTCCGTGCTGAACTGGTCCACACCAATGGCCGAAGAACGTCGGGCCGAGCCGCGAGGACCGCTCGCCTCCCACACCAATTTCCTGTACCACGCGCTGCGTGCCGCGGCGGACAAGGCCGACACCCTCATCGGCGCGCTGGGAATCTTCCTCGTTGCCGGATTGCTCGTGGCCGCGGCGGGAGTCGCGGCCTTCGTGTCGCTGGCCAGTCACGTCGAGTCGGGCAAAACCCAGCAGTTCGACGACGCAGTTATCCGCTGGATGGGAGCCCACCACACTAAGGCGCTCGATGCGATCATGGTTGAAATCACGGCACTCGGCACCGGTACCGTCGTTCTCATGATCGTCGCGGTCGCCGGGCTCTTCCTCGTCCTTACTTCTCACAAGTACTCGGCGATTCTACTCCTTGCTTCTACCGCCGGCGGCATACTGCTGAACGGTCTGCTCAAGCTTGGGTTCAATCGGCCACGACCACAGATCTTCCTGCCCGAGGTTCACACCGTCAGCTCCTCGTTTCCGTCGGGCCACGCGATGAGCGCGGCCATCGTCTACAGTACGGTCGCCTACCTCGCTGCGCGGCTGCACAAACGCCGGTGGGCACGCTGGCTCGTGATGACGTGCGCATTCGTGATCATCGCCGCCATCTGCGTCAGTCGGCTATATCTGGGCGTCCACTATCCGTCGGATGTCGTGGCGGGACTTGCGATCGGCCTCGCCTGGGCAGGCTTCTGTATGGCGACTCTGGAGGCTATCCAGAAGTTCGGGCTTCGCCGGGATCCCCAAATCCTCCGCGACGAGACTCCCGCTCCGGCTCCGGAGTCGCACGCTTCGTCGCGTCGCTGACATCGGCCAGGTCGGCAACCATCTCTACGAAGATCTGCGTCAGCTCGTCCACTCTATCGCGCACGAGCCGGTCCCCGGCGCGCGAGATTGTCGCGGCACGACGCGTCACATCATCGATCGCCGCGCGTACTACACCGGCGTTTTCCATCGTCAGCATCCTCGAAATAGCCACCGACGGGGCGACCTCTCCCGCCAGACATTGCACGAGAATTGCCCGAATCCCGGCCGGTTGAACACCGTCGGTGAGACGCAGGATGGCTTCGGCTTCCAGACCGGTGCGACTCGTCATTTCGGAATGATTTGGGATGACGTAGCAGGTGCCGTCTCTTTCCTAGGCACATCATGCGCCAGCCGGGCGCGAAAAGAGACCGACATCACCAGCACGGAGGATTGATCATGGCTGCGCGGAAATCTTCAGGGCGCCGGAAATACGGTAAGGCCGCCTCCAAACGCGTCGAAAGCGCAATGCGGCGCAAGAAAAAAGGCACGCTCAAGTCCGGCCGCAGCGGAAAGAAGGTGAAGAGCCGGAAGCAGGCGATAGCGATCGGGCTGTCGGAAGCACGAAAGAAGGGCGCCAAGGTGCCCCGTAAGCGCGGTGGACGGAAGCGCTCCGGAGGCAGAAAGCGGTCGAGTCGCTGACGCAACCCGACCGTCTAGCAGTTCAGGCCGCTGCCTCGTTTGCGGCCCGTGCGCGCTCGACCACTGCGCCGAGCGCGCGCACTACGCGCTCATTTCCTTCACGAATGAGCGCGGCGAGAATGTGTTTGCAGATTCTCTCGCGCCAGAGGTGATCGCCGCAGTCGCAGCGTGGATGACCGGCCGTGTAGAGATCGACCCAGTGCTCCTGGGCGCCGCCGGTGAAGTGATAACGACCGCTGCCGACACGGGCGCCCTTGAGCGCGAGACTGCGCTCGAGACGAGCGACATCGACGCCGCCCGCCATCTCGAAATTGATTGCCGGTTCCATTGCTGCTCCCATCCCTTCTCACGAGTTCGCAAGTCCGAAGTACGTACTGACCCGTGTTTTACCCCGCGCCGCTGGGGGAGTTCGGGGAGCGCAAAAGACTTTTTCGGATCTGAAGTGCGCGCGCCAGAGTCGGCACATCGTGCGTCCAGCGCGGCAGCACCACCGAGATCAGCAGGCCTTCCACCTGAGCGATCAAGCCCAGCGCCACTGCAATCCCCACGAACGGCTGAACGGTCCCGAAGCCCATCAGCAGCACCAGGGCGAGCGCGAGCGACAGGCCCCAGATCTTCGAGCTCCATGCGTGATATGCGGCGTCCTTGCCAAACTTGCTGAAATCGAAGACGTGCCTGACGACATCGAGAGCGATCACGATGAGCCCCGGCACCGCGAACCGGCGCACCACTTCGGGATGGATGCGCCAGACAACCCACGCCGCCGTCGCATAGAAAACCAGATCGGCGCGACTGTCGAAGTGCCGCAGCTCGGCGCTTGCCACTCCAACCCGCCGCGCAATGACACCGTCGAAGTAGTCCGATACGAACGCAGTAAGGATCACCAGCGCGAACGCTCCCCCTGATGCGCCGGCGTACACCATCCACACCATCACCGGCGCGAGGAGCAAACGCAGAAGCGTAAGGCCGAGCGGGACCGACCTGACCAGCCTGCCGAACGGAGTTGCTTCAGTACTTGGCGAGATAATTCTCGAGCTCCCAGGGCGAGACCTGGGTAATGTACTCCTGCCACTCCAGCCGCTTCGCCGCCAGGAACTGGCTCGTGATGTGGTCGCCAAGGGCTCCCTTGATCACCTCGTCCTTCTCCAGCTCGTCGCAGGCTTCCTCGAGATTGCGCGGCAGGTCGTCGATCCGGAGCCGTCTCTTTTCGCGGTGCGACATCTCCCAGATGTTGGTGTTCACCGGCTCTCTCGCATCGGCTTCGGTCGCTATCCCGTCGAGGCCCGCCGCCAGCTGCACCGCCAGCGCCAGGTACGGATTCGCCGCTGGGTCCGGAGTACGCAGCTCGACCCTTGTTCCAGATCCGCGCCGGTCTGGTATCCGGATCATCGGCGACCGATTGCGCATCGACCACGCGACGTTGACGGGTGCCTCGAATCCCGGCACCAGCCTCTTGTAGGAATTGACGAGCGGATTGGTGATGGCGGTCAGCCCGCGCGCGTGCCGCAGCAATCCACCGATGTAGCGCAGCGCCGTGCTCGACAGCTCCCACTCCGCGCTCTTGTCCCAGAATGCGTTCTCCTTCCCGCGGAATAGCGACTGGTGGGTGTGCATCCCACTGCCATTCTGCCCAAACACCGGCTTGGGCATGAACGACGCGGTCAGGCCGAACGTGCGCGCGACATACTTCACCACGAACCTGAAAGTCGTGATGTTGTCCGCCGTCTTGAGGGCCTCGGCGTATCTGAAGTCGATCTCGTGCTGACCGTGCGCGACCTCGTGATGGGCTGCCTCGACCTCGAAGCCCATCTGCTCGAGAATGTCGACGATCGCCCGCCGCGCATCCTCACCCAGATCGGCCGGCGCCAGATCGAAGTACGAACCGACGTCATGAGTTACCGTCGAAGGCTCCTCGTCCACGCCCGGCTTGAACATGAAGAACTCGGCTTCCATGCCTGCGTTCATCGTGTAGCCGAGCTCGGCGGCACGGACGAGCATCTTTTTCAGAACCCCGCGCGGATCGCCCGCGAACGGCTTACCATCAGGAGTGGTTATGTCGCAGATCAATCGCGCGACGCGGCTCTTCTCGTCACCCCATGGAAAGACCTGGAACGTGCCGAAGTCCGGAGTCAGAAGCATGTCCGACTCTTCGATCCTGACGAATCCTTCGATCGATGAGCCGTCGAACATGATGTCGCCGGCCAGCGCCTTCTCGAACTGGGACGCCGGAATCTCGACGTTCTTGTTGATGCCGAGGATGTCCGTGAATTGCAGTCTCAGGAACCGGACGCCGTTGGCGGTCGCGAGCTCGAGAATGTCCTTGGCGGTAGCGCCTGATGTGTCCGGTATCTGGGAGCGAAGTCTGGGCATCGGGCGCAACCTAGCCCTGACGCCAGTTTTTTGCAAATTCTGCAAGGGATTCGGTGCATTGCTTGCATCTTTACTCCAAAACAGCGAAGTTGACCGAGCAAACGTGCACATTTTGCAGTTTTTCGCCTACACCTCATCAGCACAAACCGACCCATGACCGCCGCCATCACCCCGCGCAAAGCCCTCCTCAGCGAGATTTCCGGCCGCGAGCCCCGCATTGCCCCCGGCTTCAACGAGGATGGCATCCCCGGGCCGACCTCCCAGTACTTCGGCGTCAACATCCTCGGCGTACGCCAGCTTCGCGACAAGCTTCCACGCGAAGTCTTCAGCAGCCTCGCCGCGTGCATCCGACACGGGAAGAAACTGGATCGCGCTATCGCGCCCGTCGTCGCGCAGGTGATCAAGGAATGGGCGATCTCACGCGGAGTGACCCACTTCACTCACTGGTTCCAGCCACAGACCGGACTCACCGCGGAAAAGCACGATGCGTTCTTCGCGTTCGACGATGACCGGCAGCCGATGGAGTCCTTCACCGGCGATCAGCTGATTCAAAGCGAACCCGACGCCTCGAGCTTTCCTTCCGGCGGACTGCGAGCCACCTGGGAGGCGCGTGGTTACACTGCGTGGAACCCGGCAAGCCCCGTTTTCATCGTCGAGTCCACCGGCGCTCGCACGCTTTGCATTCCTTCAGTATTCATCGGCTACAACGGCGAAGCGCTCGACGAGATGACGCCCCTGCTCCGCAGCTCCGACGTGTTGTCGGAGAAGGCGATCGAGCTCCTTTCCCTTCTCGGCGACAAGGGAGTTCAGCGCGTCTACACCACTCTCGGCCCCGAGCAGGAATATTTTCTCATCGATCGCGCGCACTTCGGCATGCGGCCCGACCTCGTCATGGGCGGCCGCACGCTGCTCGGTGCGCCTCCGCCGCGCGGACAGCAGCTCGAGGACCACTACTTCGGCGGAATTCCCGAGCGCATCCAGGGCTGCATCTCCGAGGCCGAGTTCGAGCTGTACAAGCTCGGAGTGCCGATCATCACTCGGCACAACGAAGTCGCGCCCTGCCAGTTCGAGATGGCGCCCTACTTCGAGGAGACCGATCTCGCCGTCGACCACAATCAGTTGGTGATGGCGACTCTCCGCCGCGTCGCGTTGCGTCACGGCCTGCAGGCGCTGCTCCATGAAAAGCCGTTCGCAGGGATCAACGGGTCGGGCAAACATTGCAATTGGTCGATGTCGGTCATTGCCGATTCGCCGGACCTCGACGGCCTCAATCTGCTCAAGCCGGGAAGGACGCCGCACCAGAACATTCGCTTCCTCGTCTTCCTTGCCGCGGTCCTAAAGGGAGTTCACAAACATTCGGGCCTCCTCCGTGCCGGCATTGCGACGTCGGGCAACGAGCACCGACTCGGGGCCAACGAAGCTCCCCCGGCAATCATCTCGGTGTTCATGGGCGACATGCTCACCAAGGTCATCGAGGAGATTGCCGCTGGAAAGAGCTCGGCGAACGCCGAGGAGCAGATGATCAAGCTCGGCGTCGCCAAACTGCCCGAGGTGCAGCGCGACAACACCGATCGCAATCGCACTTCACCCTTTGCCTTCACCGGCCAGAAGTTCGAGTTCCGCGCGGTCGGCTCGTCGGCTTCGATCGCGTTCCCGGTCGCACTCCTCAACACCGCCGTTGCCGATGCGATTGGCGAGATCACCGACTCGCTGCGCGAGACCCTCAAGAAAACGAAGTCCGTCGACGACGCGGTTCTGAAGGTGGTGCGCGAGGTGTTCAAGGACACCTCGGCGATTCGCTTCGAGGGCAACAACTACTCCGAGGAGTGGGTGAAGGAGGCGAAGAAGCGCGGTCTTCCCAATCTTCGGCGCACTCCCGACGCGCTCAAGGAGCTCATCTCCAAGCAGTCGCGGTCGCTTCTCACCAAGCTCGGCGTGCTCACCAAGGAAGAACTGGAGTCGCGCTATCACGTGCGCGTCGAGCGCTACGTGAAGGACATGTTGATCGAGCTCCACACCTTGCGGGAGATGGTGGACACCATGGTCATCCCCGCAGCATACTCGTACCTGAGCCAGCTCTCGGAGGCCGCATCCCAGTCGAAGTCAGCCGGGATCGCCGTCATCCCGCAGGTCGTCACCGCCAACCAGGTTGGTGAGCTGGTCCAGGAGCTTCAGGAGCACCGCGAAGATCTGAACGACATCATCGCCCGCGTCGAAGCGAAGCACGAAGATCCCGCCGGCCAAGCGGAGATGCTCACCACCGAAGGCGCCGACACCATGGCCGAGGTCCGAAAAGTCTGCGATAACCTCGAGCTGTCCGTGTCGGATGAGTGTTGGCCGCTGCCGAAGTACCGGGAGATGCTTTT
>DATFGW010000165.1:0-22363 GCA_035249045.1 Gemmatimonadaceae bacterium
TGCCCTTGATCGCCGCCTCGATGCGGGGCAGCGCGGCACGCGCGTTCTTCGCGCCGATGGCGCGGACGGCGACGATGCGCACCTCCCGGTCTTCGTCGATCAGCGCGCGCTCCAGCATCTGCATTGCCCCCGGCGAGCCGATCTCGGTCAAAGCCGTGACCGCGGCAAGTCGCATGTCCGGCTCGCCGACGGTGAGCATTTTCCCAAGCGCGGGAACGGCGGCTGGCGATTTGAGGGCCGCCGCGCGGCGAATCGCCTCGAGCACCACTGCCTC
The DNA here is from genome assembly GCA_035249045.1 of Gemmatimonadaceae bacterium. Classification (GTDB taxonomy): domain Bacteria; phylum Gemmatimonadota; class Gemmatimonadetes; order Gemmatimonadales; family Gemmatimonadaceae; genus UBA4720. Next base: position 275 of record DATFGW010000165.1, read on the forward strand.
GTCGTCCGAGCCGATCAGGCGAATGAGCTCCGCGCTGTTGCTGCTGGCGAGCCGGCCGGCCGCAACCTCGAGCAGCATCTTGAGCTGTGGATTGCTGCTGCGGCCGATCCAGCTGAGGATGGTCTCCAGCGCGCGCGGCTGCAGAATTCCGAACAGCTCGTCCAGCTCGTGTTGCGGAGCGCGGAGCGGCGAATCTTCCAACGCCTGAAGCAGCTGTCCGAGGGGCTTTGGATCGCTCATCAGCTCGTTCAGCTGAGTGAGCCGCTGCTTTTGCGCCTCGAGCACCTCGGACGCGCGGTTGGCGGTAACTCCCGCCTCGCGGAGCAGGTAGGCGGCGTTCCGGTACTGCGCGGTGGAAAGCAGGATGAGCAGGAAGTAGTCGAGGAGCCCGCAGATCTCCTCGCGAACCGTCGGATCCTTCTGATTCTCGAACGTATCGAGAAGGGATGCGATGACAGCTGGGCGCAGGTCGGTGGAGAATTCGCGCTTGATCTCGCTCTGGAGGTATTCGACTTCGCTGTCATCGAGGAAGTAGAGTGTCGAGTCGAAATCATCCAGCTTGGCGATCGACGATTGGGTGGATTCGAGCCCTGCTTCCGCCTGCGCCGGGGAGAGGATCTTTTCCTTTTGCTCGGCGCGCTCCATCGACTCGACGCCGGGCCCGGCTTCCTGGGTGAGATCGACGTAACGATACTGGAGCATCGCGAACTCCTGCTCCCACATCAGGGTCAGCAGATCGTCGTCATCGTCGGTCGCCTTGCGCACCCGCTGCAGCAGATTGAACAGAATCCCGAGCTCTTCCTGCTCGAAGCCCTCGAGCATCTTGAGCTCGCGGATGCCGTCCTTGTAGAGCAGCCAGGCGACGTTGTCGCTGGTCCGCTCGTGCTCGTCGAGCACAACGCGGCCTTCCCATTCAAGTCGCGTTTCGATTACCTGGAGCACGAGCTCGTCGGTGTGCTGCCAGAGCGCCGCGAATGCTTCGCGCACTGTCTCGAGCGACCGCGCGTGCATCGGATTGTTCGGCAGGTAAAGCTGGTGCGCGCGGACAGCCTTGACAAAGGCCTTCAGCAGGTCGGTGACGTAGACCATCGGGAACGATGGCTCGTCGAGCACACGCTCCTCTGTCTTCGGGGGAACCGAAGTTGTCATTTGGGAAGAAGACCCATTTCCGTTATCTGCGCGAGATCCTTGTCGCCCCTGCCGCTGATGCAGATCAGCACCGCGTCATCCCTGCTCCACCGCTCCTTCTCTTTGACGACCCAGGCCACCGCGTGTGACGTCTCCAGAGCGGGGATGATGCCCTCCAGCCGGCTCAGGATTCCCAATCCCTGCACGGCTTCTTCGTCCGTAACCGATACGTAGAGCGCGCGACCGGTTTCCTTGAGGTACGAATGCTCTGGGCCCACGCCCGGATAGTCGAGGCCGGCGGAGATCGAGTGCGCTGGATGAACCTGCCCCGATTCGTCCTGCAGCAGATAGCTCAGGGAGCCATGCAGGACCCCAGGCGCCCCTCTCTCGAGGGACGCCGAGTGCTCTCCGGAATCCAGGCCCCGGCCGGCTGCCTCCACCCCCACCAGCGCCACGCCCTTGTCAGCGACAAATGGGTGAAAGATTCCCATCGCGTTGGATCCCCCTCCTACGCAGGCCACCACACAGGACGGCAGACGGCCCGCCGCTTCCAGCATCTGGGATTTCGCCTCGCGGCCGATCACCGCCTGGAAGTCGCGAACCATTCGCGGGTACGGCGCCGGCCCGACCACGGAGCCGATGATGTAGTAGCTGTCGTTCACGTTGGTCACCCAGTCGCGGATCGCCTCGCTGGTGGCGTCCTTCAGGGTACGCGTGCCGGACAATACCGGGATCACCGTGGCGCCCATCAATCGCATGCGGTACACGTTCAGCTGCTGTCTCCGCATGTCCTCTTCGCCCATGTAGACGGTGCAGTCCAACCCAAAGCGTGCGCAGACGGTCGCAGTCGCAACGCCGTGCTGGCCCGCACCCGTTTCGGCGATGATGCGCCGTTTGCCCATCCGCAGCGCCAGGAGCGCCTGCCCCAACGCGCTGTTGATCTTGTGAGCACCGGTGTGGTTCAGGTCTTCGCGCTTGAGGTACACGGCGCAACCAACTTCCGCCGACAGCCGTGGCGCACTGCTTAGCGGCGACGGCCGACCTACATACTCCTTGAGAAGACGGTCGAGATCCTTTCGGAAATCGGCGTCGCGCATCGCGTCATCGAATGCAGCGTCGAGCTCGTCGAGCGCCGGGATGAGGGTCTCCGGCACGTACCGACCGCCGAAGACTCCGAACCGGTAAGCGGTATCCGGCGCCACCTAATGCGCGCGCAAGCCTGTGGCAGCGGCAAAAAACTCACGCATAAGCCACGGGTCCTTGATGCCCGGCGCACTCTCGACACCCGATGACACATCCACCACATCGGGCGCGAGCGTCCGAATCGCCGAGGCTACGTTGGTCGGCTTGAGTCCACCGGCGAGTACTACCGCGGAGCTGCCCCTGTCGCGAGCCAGATCGACGGCGACCTCGCTCCATGGGAGCGGCCGGCCGGTACCACCGAGTCGTTGCTCGCTCCGTGCGTCAAGGACTACGGCATCGGCGGTGTCGAACAGCGCTTCCGCGTCGGCGGGTATGTGGTGGCCGGCAATGCGGATGGCTGCCCACACTTCGCCGCGAAAGTTTTCTCGAATCGAGCGCACTTCCGAGGGAGTGGGATCAGCGTGAAGCTGGACGACGTCGAGCCCCGCGGCTTCCGAGGCGCGCGCGATCTCGTCGGCGGCGTTGGTCCCGAAGACCCCGACCCGCCGGACTTTGCTTCCGCCGGCGTCCAGAATCTCGCGACCCTGCGAGGGCGACACCTGGCGGGGGCCGTCGGCAAAGACGACTCCGATGTACGACGCGCCGATCTCCGAGGCGAGGGCGGCGTCCTGGGGTCGAGTCATGCCGCAGAACTTAACCTTTGCGAGCACCGCTTACCCGCTGGGTATTCGCGAGCGCGCGAAGCGTCGCTTCAGGATCCGGCGAACCGGAGAGCTCCGAGCCGATGAGCGCCGCATCCGCTCCGGCGAGCGCGACCCTCGCCATGTCAGGCGCGCCCTTAATCCCGCTTTCCGCCACAGCGATCACATCCGGCGGAATTATCGGCAACAGACGGAGCGACGTCTCGGGGTCGATTTCCAGCGTCTCGAGATTCCGATTGTTGACGCCGACAATCGCAGCTCCAAATCCGAGTGCGAGATCCAGCTCCCGCTCATCCCGCACTTCGACAAGCAATTCCAGGCCGAGATCGTCGCCGGCGGTGAGAAGCTCTCCGAGTCGGTCGGGAGCCAACGCACGGGCGATCACCAGTGCAGCCGATGCGCCGATTGCCTTCGCCTCGACCAGCTGCGCGACCTCGACATGAAAGTCCTTCTTGAGAACAGGCAGCCGCACCGTCTGGCGCGCCGTGACGAGGTCCTCGTTGGAGCCGCCAAAGCGGGCCGGCTCGGTAAGGATGGAGATGGCGGCCGCACCGCCGCGCTCGTAAGCTAGGACCTGAGCTCTCACGTCCAGCCCTGGATTGATCGATCCCTTCGACGGCGACGCTCGCTTGACCTCGGCGATGATCGAGACATTCGGGCGTCTGAGGGCCGCTTTGAGGGATGGCGCTGCGGGTTGCCGTTCCGCGAGACGCCGCAAGTCGCCTATCCGACCCTGAAGAGTTGCCGCGCGCGCTCGTGCCTCGTCCGTCAGAACACCGAGGGTACCGACTGGTGGCGTCCAGACCGAAAAAGCTTGCGCTTCGGTCGATCTTCGGCTAACGTAGGAATTCGGCAAATGTTCGGTGGGATCGGCGGACCGGTCCAAAGTAGCTAAACCAGCCGCGAAAAGGGATATGTCGCTCACAAAACGCCAGCGGGAGATATTGACTTACCTCGCCACGTACACCGAAGAGCACGGCTACGCGCCAAGCTTCGAGGAGATCGCGACGCAGTTTAACTATAACTCCCTCGCGACGGTCCACGAGCATCTAACCAACCTCGAGCGCAAGGGCTACATCAAGCGCGCTTACAACGAGAGTCGCGGCATCGAGCTGATGCCTTCCGAGGTTTTGCCGCGAGCCGCGTCGCTGCCCCTGCTGGGCACGGTCGCCGCCGGCATGCCGATCGAGGCGATCCACATGCCCGAGACGATTGGCGTGCCCGAAGATCTGGTCCGCCGCGGCGGTAATCACTACGTGCTCCGGGTGCGCGGAAACTCCATGATCGACGAGCAGATCCGGGACGGCGACTTCGTGATCGTCAACGAGAAGAACACCGCCGACAACGGAGAGATGGTCATTGCTCTGATCGATGGGTCGTCAGCAACGGTCAAGAAATTTTATCGGGAGCGCGACGGCAGGATCAGGCTCCAGCCGGCGAACGAAACGATGAACCCGATCTACGTCCACGAAAACGACATCTCGATCCAGGGCATCGTCGTCGGAGTGTTGAGAAGGTTCTAGAGGGTTTGTAGCCTAACTCTTTGGACTTCTTACGCTTGTGTAGGCTGTCCTCAAGCGTTCCAGGACCGATTTGGCCGCCCCAGAGTCAATCGACTTTTCGGCCGCTGCGACGCCTTCACGGTAGGTATCGACCCGGCCGCTGACGTAAATCGCGGCCCCTGCATTTAGTGCTATCGCTGCCCGCCCGCCCTTCGGACCGGATCCCGCCAGTATTGTTTCGATGATCCGAGCGTTGTCCGCCGGCTCGCTGCCGACCAGGTCCTCGCGCGAAATTTTCTTGTAGCCGTAATCTTCGGGATGGATCGTCCACCGGCTGCTCGATCCGTTCTTCACCTCGATCACATGAGTCGGCCCGAGGGGCGAGACCTCGTCGAGGCCGGGCTCCCCGTGCACGACAAGGGCGTGGGTCGCGCCCAGCGCTGACAACGCACCGGCCAGAAGCGGAGTCCGCTCCAGGTCAGCAACTCCGACGACCTGTCGGCCCGCACGCGCTGGATTGGCTAGCGGACCGACGATGTTCATCACAGTCGGAATCGCCAGCTCGCGACGTACCGGGCCGACGTGCCGCATCGCCGGGTGCATCAACGGCGCGAACATGAACACGATCCCCGCTTCCCTGAGCGCGTTCTCCATCACTGGGACGGTCACCTCGATCGGGACGCCCAGCGCTTCGAGCACGTCCGCGCTGCCGCACTTCGAGCTGAACGACCGATTTCCGTGCTTGGCGATCCGGACTCCAGCACCAGCGGCGACGATCGCTGCCGCGGTCGAGATGTTGAAGGTCGAGACCGATCCGCCTCCTGTCCCGCAGGTGTCCACCAGCGCTTCAGGGTGTTCGACGTCGAGCGCGATCATGGCCGAGCGGAGTGCGCGGACGACGCCCGCGACCACTTCCGGGGTCTCCCCCGTCGCACGGAGCGCCGACAGGAGCGCTGCTACCTGCACCGCTGTCGCCTGCCCCTGCATCACCACGTCGAAAGCCGCCTCCGCGTCAGCGGCAGTCAGCGGCTCGCGAAAGGCGAGTTTATGGATGGCGCTCTGGAGCGCGTTGGCCGGCGGAGCGCTCATTGGCTTGCGGTCAGAACGGAGAAGCTTGCTCTCTCGAAGCTACGATCTGGAGGACTTCCTCGATGATCTTGCGAGAGTCCTGCCCCTCCATCGCATCTCGCAGCGCCTGCTCAACCTTATAGATGATGTTGCTCTGGCTCTGGAGAGCCTCGCCCTGCGCGTGGAGCTGGACGTGAGCCTTCTCGAGCTTGGTGACAGCCACCCGCACCTGCTCTTCCACCGCGGAGAGTCTTTGCGCCGTAGCTCTCGCTTCGACAGCGGCGACTTCGATCGCCCGCTTGAGCTGGGTGACGCGAATCGAGTCGCCGGTCCCCTTGCCGTTCAACGCCGCCTGCGCTTCGGTCAGCTTTTGCTGGAGCTCCGCGACCGCACGCGCGTGTTCGTCATTGAGCGAGCGGGTGACTTCTTCGAGTGCCCGCACGGCTTCCTCTCTCGCGCGCCGCTCGGCGAGTCGGGCGAAGGCGAGCGCGAACAAATCGACGGCCGGAGCCACTTTCTCAGACAGGCGGTGTCCGAAGCGGGTCTTGGGCTCCGACAGTGAGAGCACCGCGGCCAGCTCTCCGTCGACGAGAAGCCCGCGCAGCAACAGAACCCCTGCTTCGGGGTTCGCGCCCACACCGAGGAGCTTTTGGTAGTCTCCGGATTCACCACCCATATCCGCGAACTGCTTGCCGGCCGTAAGAGTGCGGCGCACAGCGGTGGGAAGGTGATCGATTGCGATCTGAATCTGCGCGCTGCGCATGCCTTCGTGCGCGGGAATGAGGCGTTCGGTAAGCAGATCGCGACGCGCGTCGTAGATGAACAGCGCCAGGTGTCCGTTGCGGTCGAACTCAGTCACGTCCTGTGCAAGCGCGTTCAACGCCTCCGCAACGTTACCGGCTGCGGAGAGCACGTTTGACAGACCTGCCAGAGTTCTTGGTGCCATCGTCGAGAATCAGGAGGGAACGCCCGTTCGCGGGAAAGACGATCCACATTGACCAGCCGACACACGAAAGTCAATCATCTCCAACGGGTTACGTTCCTTGCACTGAGGGTTCGCGCCGGGTAATTTCACGCGATGCTGTCGCGTTCCGTGCAACTCGTGTTGCACTACGATGGCGCGGGGTTTTCCGGCTGGCAGCGACAGCCTGATGAGCGAACTGTTCAGGGTGTTCTCGAGGCGGCGGTAGCCAGGCTCTGCCCCGCACCCGTCGCCGTCGTTGGTGCGGGGCGGACGGACGCAGGGGTGCACGCTCGCGGTCAGGCAGCCGGGGTGCGTGTCCCGGAAAAGTGGACCAGCTCCACCCTCCGGCGAGCCATGAACGCCATTCTTCCGGATGATGTATGGATTGCGGCAGCCTACGAGATGAATGAAGAGTTTCACCCACGCTATAGCGCGGTGTCACGCAGCTATAGCTACTTCGTAGGCACAGACGAACTCGCATCTTCCCCCTTCCGGCGCACCACCGAGCTTGCGTGGACCAGACCGCTCGATCTCGACCGAATGTCGGATGCGGCGCGCGCCATCGAGGGCGAACACTGCTTTCGTGCCTTCGCGGTCAAAGGAACCGCACCGGAGCGGGACGAACACCGTTGTACGATCAGGCGTGCTGCCTGGCGACGCCGTGAAGGCGGACTCGTGTTCGACATTCAGGCTGACCGTTTCCTGCACCACATGGTCCGCTTTCTGGTCGGAACGATGCTCGACATCGGCGAAGGCAGACGCGAGCCTGCAGTGATAGCCGATCTACTCGCACAGGACGACAACAGCGAAGTCTCGCCGCCGGCACCCGCGCACGCCCTCTTCCTCGAATGTGTCGAATATCCGAAGGACCTCTACCTGAGAGCTGAATGAACATCTACATCGAGAGCGTAGACCTTGACGAGATCAGAAACGCCGCCGCTGCCGGGCTCGCCGACGGCGTCGCGTTCTCACGCAGCGCGTCGGCGACCGATACGGGCGACGAGAGCACGCGCGAGAGGCTCGAGGAAATCTCCCGCGAGTTCGCCATTCCCGTCTGTGTTCCGGTCGCCGCTCTGAGCTCGGCGGATATCTACAGCGAGGCGCGCGAGCTGGCGAAGGTATCCGATCACGTGATCGTCCAGATTCCGCTCGTCGAGGATTCTCTGATCCCAATGGCGCGGCTGACGGCCGAAGGGGTAGTCGTCTGCGCGACCTACGTGTTCAGCCCGACGCAGGCGATCATCGCCGCGAAGACAGGCGCTGCGGCGGTCCGGGTGACGCTCGACGATCTGGACAGCTACGGCCAGCACGCCACCCGCACACTAGCCGACATCAAGAACGCGCTCGAATCCGGTGGCGAAGAGTGCGACGTGATGGCTGATTCGCCACGCACCGGAGTTCAGTTCGCCGAGTGTGCGCTCGCCGGCGCCGACATCATCACCATCACGCCGGCAACGCTGCGTCAGCTGGTGGTGCACCCGCTCAGCGACCGCGGCGTCGACCGTTTCCTGAGCGAGCTCGCTCGCAGACCAAAGGTGCGCACTCCGACATGAAGCCGAGATTCAGCCGCGCGCTAGGCGCGCTCCTCTTCATAGCCTGTCAGGGCGCGTCGACAACGCCCTCTTCGGCGCAGTCATCGTCGACGATTCCGACCGCGACGGCGCAGGTCAACGCGTCGCGGCGCACTGCCATCACCGAAGCCGTCGCCCGCGTCGCGCCATCGGTGGTGACGGTGCAGACCGAAGTCGTGGAGCGGGTGCCGGCCGATGTCTTCGAGCAGTTCTTTGGCGGGAGATCCGGACAGCGGGCGGCCGCCGGACTTGGCTCCGGCTTCATCGTTCGCTCCGACGGCGCGATCCTCACCAACGCGCACGTAGTCGCAGGCGCGACGAAAATATCGGTGGCGATGAAGGACGGCACCACGTACCCCGCGCGCCTGCTCGGCAGCGACGAGACCAACGACCTCGCCGTGCTCAAGATCGACGCCCACAATCTCCCCGTCGCGCCGCTCGGGTCGTCGAGCGATCTGATGATTGGTGAGTGGACAATAGCGATCGGCAATCCGTACGGGTTTCTGCTGGCGAACTCCGAGCCCAGTGTCACGGTCGGAGTGGTGAGCGGCGTGGGACGGAATCTCGCCGCGCAAAGCGAAGGATCCGGTGTTTACGTCGACATGATTCAGACCGACGCGTCGATCAATCCGGGCAATTCAGGTGGACCGTTGGTGAATGCCGCGGGTGAGGTGATCGGCGTCAACAGCTCGATCTTCTCGCCCAGCGGGGGCTCGATCGGACTTGGCTTCGCAATCCCGATCAACCGGGCACGGCGGGTGGCCGAGGATCTTCTCGCGCATGGTGTGGTGCGGCGACCGTGGGTGGGCCTCCAGCCGCAGATCGCGCGCGCGGTGACTCCAGGCGGTACGCGGGCGGCGAGCAATGGTGTGGTCGTGGGATCGGTCGTACCGGGCTCGCCGGCGGCGAAGGCCGGCATTCGCCCGGGCGACGTTCTGCTGCGGTCGCGAAATCGCACGCTCCACAATCCATACGACTGGTACGCCGAGCTTCTCGAGCTTCGGGTGGGCGAGAACGACACCCTTCTGGTGAAGCGTGGCTCGCGTGAGATCCCGGTGAGCGTGCAGGTTGTGGATCTTCCCGACGTCAACGCGCCGCGGGTCACGGTGCTGCGTGAGATCGAGCTCATAACTCTGACGCCGCAGATTCGTGCGCAGTACCAGGTACAGAGCCGACAGGGCGCGCTGGTCAACCGCGTCAGCGAGAGGATCCAGGAGCAGATCGGACTCGCGGCGGGCGACGTCATCGTCCAGATCAATCGCACGCCGATCGCAACTGCTGAAGATGTGAATCGCATTCTCACGAGCTATGGTCGAGGAGCTTTACGGATGTACTTCGAGCGCGGGGGACAGATCTACGCCACGGAATTCAGCCTCCAGTAAGTGACGACCGACCGGTACAGCTCACCGTTGGCTGAGCGCTACGCATCGAAGGCGATGCTGGAGCTGTGGTCGCCCGCGACCAGACATGGCCTATGGCGCCGCCTCTGGCTCGCGCTCGCGGAGTCCGAGCGTGAGCTCGGCGTGCCGATACCCGATGATGCGATCGCGCAAATGCGCGCTCATCTCGACAAGATCGATTTCGGCGCCGTCGCGGCATACGAGAAACGTTTTCGGCACGATGTCATGGCGCACGTTCACGCGTTCGGCGACATGGCTCCGGCAGCCAAGCCATTCATCCACCTCGGTGCGACGAGCGCGTTTGTAACTGACAACACCGATCTCATCATGATGCGCCGGGGCCTGGATTTGCTGCGGAGCCGCGCGCTCGATGTGGTGCGCTCGCTGGCGGGCTTCGCTGAGAAGTGGCGCGACGAACCAACGCTCGGCTACACCCATCTTCAGCCCGCCCAGCTGACCACCGTCGGAAAGCGCGCCACGCTCTGGATGCAGGATCTGGTGCTGGACATCGCGGACCTCGACTATCGGCGTCGAACGCTCCCGTTCCGCGGCGTGAAAGGCACTACGGGAACCCAGGCGAGCTTCCTCGAGATCTTCGACGGCGATCACGAGAAGGTGCGGCGCCTGGACGCGATGGTGACCGAGAAGATGGGCTTCCCTGCTCCACTCGCGGTGACCGGCCAGACCTACACCCGCAAGCTCGACGCATTCGTGCTGTCGGTCGTCGCAGGTCTCGCCGCCAGCGCGGCGAAATTCAGCAGCGACATCCGGATGCTCCAGTCATTCGGCGAGATCGAAGAGCCATTCGAGAGCGAGCAGGTCGGCTCGTCGGCGATGGCCTACAAGCGCAACCCAATGCGTTCGGAGCGGATCGCTTCCCTGGCGCGATTCGTAAACTCGCTCGAAGGAAATGCCAATCAGACCCACGCCGTTCAGTACTTCGAGCGCACCCTCGACGACAGCGCCAACCGAAGGCTCGTCATCCCGGAGATGTTCCTCGCCACCGACGCGATTCTTCTTTTGATGGAGAACATCGCGCGCGGGCTGGAAGTCCATCCGGCCGTGATCGAGCGCCGGCTCGCCGCCGAGCTTCCATTCATGGCCACCGAACAGCTCATTGTGCGCGCCGTTCGCGCCGGTGGAGACAGGCAGGTAGCGCACGAGACGATCCGCAAACACAGCATAGCCGCTGCGCGCGCGATGAAGGATGGCGCCGCGACCAACGACCTTCTGGAGCGCCTCGCCGCGGACAAGTCGTTTGGCGTCAAGCTCAAGGACCTCGAGGGCGCTCTCGATCCGAGGCGATTCGTCGGGCGCGCGCCCGAGCAGGTCGATGAATTTCTGCGCGATGTCATCACCCCTCTCTTTGCCGGCGAGACCGTCAGCGTCGAGCGAGAGGAGATCAGAGTCTGATGTTGATGCAAGCGAGCTCGCTGCCACTCACGAGATACCGGCGCGGCAAAGTGCGCGACGTTTACGAAGTCGACGCCGAGCGCCTGCTGCTCGTCGCAACCGATCGGGTGAGCGCCTTCGATGTGGTGATGGAAGCGACCATCCCGCACAAGGGCGCGGTCCTGACACAGATCACCGCGTGGTGGCTGCGCCAGCTGGAAAAGACCGTCCCACACCACATGATCAGCGCCAACATCGCTGAAATCGTTCGCGAGGTTCCGGCGCTCCGCGATCACGAGCAGGAGCTGTCGGGACGCGCGATGCTGTGCCGTCGATCAACCGTGTTCCCGATCGAATGCGTGGTGCGCGGCTACATCTCCGGTTCTGCCTGGAAGGAGTACCGTGAGCGGGGCACCCTCGCCGGCGAGCCGTTGCCGAAAGGACTGCGCGAGTCGGATCGTCTCGATCCCGCGATCTTCAGTCCGGCGACCAAGGCCGAAGAGGGTCACGACGAGAACATCACCATCGACCGCATGCGCGCGCTGATCGGAGCCAGGCAGGCGGAGCAGCTCGAGACGATGTCCCGCCAGATCTATGAGGCCGGCCGGGCGATCGCGGCCGAGCGCGGCATCATCATCGCGGACACGAAATTCGAGTTCGGCCGGCTAGCCGGCACTGGGGAAACCACCGGAGAAAAGGTTATATTGGTGGATGAAGTGCTCACTCCGGACAGCTCGCGGTTCTGGCCCGCGGACAGGTACGAGCCGGGGCACGGGCAGCCCAGCTTCGACAAGCAGCCTCTGCGCGACTATCTGGATGGCGAACGCCGTGCCGGGCGCTGGGACGGGAACTATCCGCCACCGCGGCTTCCGAAAGAAGTGATCGATGCGACGAGCGAGCGCTACCTCGACATTTATCGTCGCCTGACCGGACACTCACTCGACCCGAACGGCTAAGTTGAATTTCGCGCGCGAAGGCCTGCTTTTCATCGGAATTGCCGCTGTCATCGCCGTCAGTGCCTTCGGTTTCGCGATCAGCCGCCGCTCCTGGGGGCTCTGGCTCGCCGCATTCGTACTGCTTCTCCTCGCCTTATGGGTCGCGTACTTCTTTCGCGATCCGGAGCGCGTCGGCGAGCGCGGGCCTTCGCTGGTCGTCTCCCCGGCGGACGGGAAGCTGATCATGATCACCGAAGTCGATGAGCCGGCGTTCATGCGTGGTCGCGCCATCAGACTGTCCATCTTCATGAACGTCTTCAACGTTCACGTCAATCGATATCCTGTGAGCGGCAAGATCGGCTACGTCCACTACAACAAGGGCAAGTTCTTCAACGCCGCAGCCGAAAAATCCAGCCTCGAGAACGAGCAGATGTCGGTGGGGATCGAGGCCCCATCGTACAAGGTGTTGGTGCGACAGATAGCCGGCTTGATCGCGCGTCGCATCGTCACCTACAGCAAGGTCGGCCAGGAAGTAAGGCAGGGTGACAGGATGGGGATCATCAGGTTCGGCTCGCGGGTCGATGTATTTCTTCCGCCCGGATCCACCATCCGCGCGAAGCTCGGCGACGCGACTACGGCCGGAGTCACCGTACTCGGAGAGCTACCGCCTTGACGATCCCGACGGATCACACCCGCCGCCACTTGACGAGAGCGCAGGTCGATCGACCGCGCAATCGTGGCGTGATCATTCTCCCCAACGGCTTCACGCTGGCCAGCCTGTTCTTCGGCGTCTTCGCGATCGTCGCATCATCGCGCAGTCAGTTCGACACCGCCGGCCTCTACGTCGTGTTCGGGGGTGTCTGCGACGCGCTTGATGGGCGCGTTGCCCGAGCGACAGGGACCGGCTCGCGATTCGGCTCGGAGCTCGATTCGCTCGTCGACGCCATCACTTTCGGGCTGGCGCCGGCGATGATCATGTACTTCGCGGTACTAAACCGGAACGGGTGGGACTGGATCTTCTCGTTCCTGTTCACCGCGTGTGCGGTGATCCGTCTCGCCCGATTCAACGTCGAGCAGGCCGGGCGCGCCAAGAAATACTTCCACGGGCTGCCAAGCCCCGCCGCAGGAATGACGCTAGCGACTTACTACTGGTTCAGTCAGACATCACTGTACAACCAGACCGTCGTCGGCGATCTCAATTGGACGACCGGATTGCGCGGCCTGATGATGCTGTTGGCGTTCCTGATGATCAGCAACGTTTCCTACCCCGCCGTTCCAACCGTTGGCTTCCGCAAGATCAGCGAGATACTGGGCACGCTGGTGGTGGTCGGCACCTTCATCGGCGTGTTGTTCCTGCGCAAGGAATTCTACTTTCCGGCGCTGATCTGCTACGTCCTCTACGGTCTGGCTAAGACAGTGATCTTTGGACTTCTCGATCGCCGTCCGCGCGGTGATTCACCGACCATCGACGATGACGACGAGCCGCTGCTCCTCTCGAGTGTCGGAGTGATTGATTCCGGACGCGAGGTGATCCCGCACCGGCAGCATCGACGAAGGCGTCGCCGCCGGCCGCCCGGTTCCGGCGAATCGCCGCGCGGAGGACCAGGCAATCTTCCACCCTCAGGCCCGAGCGGAGGGCAACCGTGAAGTCGAGGTTTCGCATCGCCGTGCACATCACGCCACGCAAGGGTCTTCTGGATCCACAGGGCAATGCCGTGAAGGGCGCGCTCCACACCCTTGGCTTCAAACCCGTGCGGGACGTGCACGTCGGCAGGTACATCATCATCGAGACCGAAGCATACGACGCGATCGCGGCCGAAGAAGCGGTCACCGAGATGTGCCAAAAGCTGCTCGCGAACCCGGTGACCGAAGACTTCGAGATAGAATCGGCGGTGCCAGCGTGAAATTCGGAATCGTCACCTTCCCCGGCTCCAACTGCGACTACGACGCCTACCACGCGGTCACGGAAGTGCTTGGCGAGGACGCAGTTTATCTCTGGCATAAGGATCACGATCTCCAGGGCGCGGACGTCGTTATTCTCCCCGGCGGCTTTAGCTACGGGGATTACCTGCGCGTCGGCGCGATCGCGCGATTCAGTCCGATCATGCAGGAAGTCGCGGCGCACGCCAGAGCCGGCGCGCCGGTGGTCGGCTTCTGCAACGGATTCCAGATCCTCTGCGAGGCGGGACTTCTTCCGGGCGCTCTGCTCCGCAACGCACATCTGCAGTTCGTGTCCGCCGCGGTTCACCTGCGTGTGGAGAACGCGGATACGACGTTCACCAACCGTTACGAGCGCGGTGAGCTGCTGCGCATTCCGATCGCGCACGGCGATGGCAGATTCGTCGCCACTGACGATGTGCTCGATGAGCTCGAGGGTGAGAGCCGTGTTATCTTCAGGTATGCGGACGCCAATGGCAACATCAGCGCGGACGCCAACCCGAATGGCTCCGAGCGCAACATCGCCGGCATCATCAATGAAGGCGGCAATGTGCTCGGCATGATGCCACACCCCGAGCGCGCCTGCTCCCCGCTGCTCGGCTCGACGGACGGAGTCAGACTCTTCGAGTCGATCCTTAGCCGAGTGGCCGTCTGATGTCGCAGGTTTCTCCTCGGCCCGGAGATCCGGTGATCACTCCTGAGCTCGTCGCCGAGCACGGTTTGACGAGCGGCGAACACGACCGGCTCGTCGCAATGCTCGGGAGACAGCCGACTTTTACAGAGCTCGGAATCGTCAGCGCGCTGTGGAGTGAGCACTGCTCCTACAAGCATTCCCGTCCGGTTTTGCGCAGTCTCCCCACGACGGCGCCTTACGTGCTCCAGGGGCCGGGAGAAAACGCCGGCGTGATCTCGATCGGTGACGGGCTCGCAGTCGCGTTCAAGATTGAATCGCATAACCATCCGTCGGCGGTCGAGCCGTATCAGGGCGCGGCGACAGGAGTCGGTGGGATTCTGCGAGACGTGTTCACCATGGGCGCCCGACCGATTGCGATGCTCAACTCCCTGCGCTTCGGCAGCCTCGACGACGCGCGCGTCCGCTATCTCTTTGCCGGGGTCGTGAAAGGCATCGGCGACTACGGGAACTGCGTCGGCATTCCAACCGTCGCCGGTGAGATCGTCTTCGACCGCCCGTACGGGACGAACCCACTCGTGAACGCGATGTGTGTCGGGCTGATGCACGAGAGCGATCTCATCCGCGCCAAAGCGGAAGGTGTGGGAAATCCGATCATGGCCGTGGGGGCGCGCACCGGTCGCGATGGCATTCACGGCGCGTCCTTCGCGTCCGAAGATTTATCGGCAGCGAGCGACGCTAAGCGCCCGCGAATTCAGGTCGGCGATCCATTCACCGAGAAGCTGCTGCTCGAAGCCAGCCTCGAGCTGATCAAGAGCGGGTCGATCGTTGCAATCCAGGACATGGGAGCTGCCGGGCTCACATCGTCGTCCGCCGAGATGGCCGAGCGCGGCGACGTCGGGGTTACGATCGATGTCACCAAGGTTCCGACTCGCGAGAGCGGCATGACTCCGTACGAGATCCTGCTCAGTGAGTCGCAGGAGCGTATGCTCGTCGTTGCGAAAAAAGGCCAGGAGAGCGCCGTACGCGACATCCTGACGAAGTGGGATCTGACGGCGGCGGTGATCGGTGAAGTCATTGCCGAACCTGTCTATCGCGTTACCGAAGGAACGAAGGTCGTCGCGGAGTTTCCAGGATCACGACTCGTCACCGATTGCCCGACCTACACGCCGGAAGCGCGCGAGTCCGCGGACGTCCATGCGCTTCGCGATATCGACCCACTCTCGATCGCCGAGCTCCCCGAGGAGGCGGATCCGGCCTGGACGCTCGAACGGCTGCTCGCCGCTCCGACCATTGCCAGCAAGGCGTGGGCATATCGCCAGTACGATTCGACCGTCAGAACCAACACGGTGATCGGGCCGGGTGGTGACGCCGCGGTTTTGAGGATCCGCGGCACCAACAAGGGAATCGCGGTCAAGACCGACTGCAATGGCCGCTACGTTTACCTCGACCCGCACGTCGGCGGCCGCATCGCGGTCGCGGAAGCTGCGCGCAACGTCGCCTGCACCGGTGCGCGACCGATGGCGATCACCAACTGCCTCAACTTCGGAAATCCCACCAGGCCGGAAGTTTTTTATCAGTTCCGCGAGGCAGTGGCGGGAATGGGCGAAGCCTGCCGCGCGCTCGGGACTCCAGTCACCGGCGGCAACGTCTCACTCTACAACGAGAGTCCTGCCGGGGCGGTCTATCCAACTCCCGTAATTGGGATGGTCGGCATCCTCGACGATGTCTCCCGCGCGACTCGCTCCACGTTCCAGCAGGACGGCGACACCATCGTGTTGATCGGCGACCCCGGTGGTGAGCTCGGTGGCAGCGAATACCTCGCGACGATCCACGACACCGTTCTCGGCCGGCCGCCCTCGTGTGATCTGGATCACGAGAAGGCCACAATCGACACAGTGCTGGATGCGATTGGCGAAGGTGTCATCACTTCAGCGCACGACTGCAGCGACGGAGGACTCGCGGTCGCCGTCGCCGAGTGCTGCATTGCAAACCGCGACGCCCAGACCGGCGCGCAGCTCGACATCTCCGATAACGCCGGCAGAAGCAACCGGGAGCTGCTGTTCGGCGAGACCCAGTCGCGAATCATCGTCTCGACCCCGAACCCAGAACGCGTGATGCAGATAGCGGCGCGCCACCATGCGCCCGCCGAGCGTATCGGAGTTGTACGAACTGACTCCGAGAACCTCGAGATCAAGCTGCCGAGCGGTGTACTGCGTGCGCCGCTCTCTCGCCTCAGCGAGGCTTATCACAGCGCGATCCCGACGATCATGGCGCGAACACCCGAACACGCGACTTTCGACGAGCTCGCGCCGGTGGCGGCACACTAGCATGTGCGGAATCTTCGGAGTTTACGGTAACGACCACGCTGCTGCTCTCGCGCACCTCGGCCTGTACTCGCTCCAGCATCGCGGGCAGGAATCTTCAGGCATCGTCGCCGTCGACCGCGAAACCGGTGCGCGCGCGATCAAGAGCATGGGGCTCGTCTCCGAGGCGTTCACGGCGCCCGACGTGCAGACCCTGCGCGGCGACATTGCAATCGGCCACACGCGCTACAGCACCGCGGGCTCATCAACCATCGAGAACGCTCAGCCGGTGCTGGCGCGTTTTCGTGATGGACACATCGCGCTTGCTCACAACGGCAACCTCACCAACGCCAGCGAGCTGCGGCGTGAGCTCGAGGACGCCGGATCGATCTTCAGCTCGACGATGGACTCCGAGGTTCTGGTCCATCGCATGGCGCGCTCGAGCTCCGAGAAGCCCGAGGATCGGCTTGCCGACGCGCTCAAGGGCGTCGAAGGAGCCTTTTGCCTTGTAGTCGTAGTCGGCAACACCCTTCTCGCCGCGCGGGATCCGCGTGGATGGCGGCCGCTGGTAATGGGCAAGCTCGGCGACACCACCATCTTCGCCTCCGAGAGCTGTGCGCTGGATCTTCTTGGCGCCACGCTCGAGCGCGAGGTTGAGCGCGGCGAGATCATTGCCGTGGATGAAACGGGCATGCGGTCGATCTTCCCGCTCGGAAAACAGGACGCCCGCAAATGTGTCTTCGAGTACGTCTATTTTTCACGCCCCGACAGCTACGTATTCGGTGGCTCCGTCGATCGCGCCCGTCGAGAGCTGGGCCGGCGCCTGGCGAAGGATTTTCCAGCGCCCACCGCCGATCTCGTGTTCAGCGTTCCCGACTCGTCGAACTCGGCGGCACTCGGCTTCGCTGAGGAATCGGGCTTGCCGCTCGAGCTCGCCCTCATTCGCAATCACTACGTCGGTCGGACCTTTCTCCAGCCCACCCAGGCTGGCCGCGACGCCAAGGTGAAAGTGAAGTACAACGCTGTGCGCGAAGTCCTGCACGGAAAGAGTGTAGTGATGGTCGACGATTCGATCGTTCGCGGCACCACCACTCGCGGGCTGGTCAATATGGTTCGTGCCGCGGGAGCGCGCGAAGTTCATCTCCGCGTCAGCTCGTCACCGGTCACGGGTCCGTGCTACTATGGGATCGACACTCCGACTCGCGAGGAGCTGATCGCCGCCAACCTGTCCATCGACGAGATCACCCAAGAGGTCGGCGCCGATACTCTTGGCTATCTCACTCTCGACGGCATGCTCGAATCAGTCCCCGGCGGACCGGCGGGATTCTGCCACGCCTGCTTCTCCGGCGATTATCCGACGCCACCTCCCGCCGACCCGGAGAAGCTCCGCTTCGGCTGCGGCTGCTGAAGCAAGTGGCGCAATCAGTCTTCTTCTTCGGCAACGGAGAAGCGGAGGGCACCCGGGACATGACCGCCGTCCTCGGCGGCAAGGGCGCCAACCTCGCCGAGATGACGAACCTCGGCGTGCCCGTCCCGCCGGGCTTCACCATCGCGTGCGCCGAGTGCATCGAATACCTGAACACCGGGAAGTACTCGGACAAGTTACGCGCTGAGGTCGAGGGCAATGTCGCACGTCTCGAGGAAGCGACCGGAAAGAAACTCGGAGATCCGGCCAATCCGCTGCTAGTCTCGGTGAGGTCGGGCGCGCCGGTTTCGATGCCGGGAATGATGGAGACCATTCTCAATCTCGGACTCAACGACCGCACCGTCGCGGGCCTCGCGACCCAGAGTCAGAACGCTCGTTTCGCCTACGATTCCTATCGGCGTTTCATTCAGATGTACTCCGACGTGGTGCTCGGCGTCTCCATCCACGACTTCGAGCATTTGCTCAAGGCGAAGCGCATGACCGCCGGCGCGGCAACGGACGCCGAGCTCGGCGAAAACGATCTGCGCAATCTCGTCGAGGAATACAAGGCGCTGGTCAGGAATCGAACCGGTGCCGATTTCCCGCGCGATCCGATCGTGCAGCTGTGGGGCGCGATCGAAGCAGTGTGGAAGTCGTGGACGCTCCGAAAAGCGAAGGACTACCGGCGCGTCAATGGGATCGCCGAAAACCTCGGCACGGCCGTCAGCGTCGTCGCGATGGTGTTTGGAAATCTTGGCGATGACTCCGGCACCGGCGTCGCGTTCACCCGAAATCCATCGACCGGCGAGAAGCGTTTCTACGGCGAGTTCCTCGTCAACGCGCAGGGCGAAGACGTGGTCGCTGGAATTCGCACCCCCCTCGAGATCGACGAGATGGCGGAGCGGCTGCCCGAGCCCTACAAGGAGCTGATGGATACCCAACAGCGCCTCGAGCAGCATTACCACGACATGCAGGACCTCGAGTTCACCGTCGAGCGCGGGAAACTCTACCTGCTCCAGACGCGGTCCGGCAAACGCACCGCGGCGGCCGCGGTACGGATCGCGACAGACATGGTGTCGGAAGGATTGATCGACAGGGTCGAGGCGGTGCGGCGTGTTCCCGCCGGACAGCTCGACCAGCTTCTGCATCCGATCATCGATCCGTCGGTGCGCGCGGATCCACTTTGCCTCGGCTTGCCCGCCAGTCCGGGAGCGGCCAGCGGTCGCGCCGTGTTCGATCCGGACACCGCCGAGAAGCGGGCGAGCGTCGGTGACAGCGTCATTCTCGTTCGCGATGAGACAACGCCGGAGGATTTCCACGGAATCGTCGCCGCGCGCGCGGTCCTCACTGCGCGCGGAGGAATGACGAGCCACGCCGCCGTCGTCGCGCGAGGGATGGGCAAGTGCGCGGTTGTCGGCTGCAAGGACATCCAGGTCGATCTCGAGCACAAGGCGTTCAACGTCAACGGCACTCACATCGCCGAAGGCGACTGGCTCACTCTCGATGGCGCGACTGGCCGTGTCTTCGCCGGAGATCTCTCGACGGTGCCGAGCGAGGTCGTTCGCGTCACCAGCGGCTCGATGCCCGCGTCGCAGGCACCGCTTTACCAGGCCTACGCCCAGCTGCTCGACTGGGCCGATGATGTTCGGACGCTCGGTGTCCGCGCCAATGCGGAGACCCCGCGCGACGCGCGAATCGCGAGAGCGTTCGGAGCGGAAGGCATCGGTCTCTGTCGAACCGAGCACATGTTCTTCGAGGGCGATCGCATCACCGCGATGCGCGAGATGATCGTCGCGCGGGAACCCGGAGGCAGGCGACGCGCGCTCGACAAGCTACTCCCGATGCAGCGCGCGGATTTCGAGGGAATCTTCACGGCGATGGACGGCTTGCCGGTGACGATCAGGTTGCTCGATCCACCGCTGCACGAATTCCTTCCGCACGGTGGTGAAGAGACGAAGCTGCTGGCGCGGACTTTGGATCTCCCTCGCGCCGATCTGAACCGCATCATCGAGTCGCTGCGGGAGACGAATCCGATGCTCGGCCATCGCGGCTGCCGCCTCGGGATTTCTTACCCCGAGATTACAGAGATGCAGGCGCGCGCCATTCTCGAGGCCGCTGTGCGTGCCATGAGGCGCGGCATAGTCGTCAAACCGGAGATCATGATCCCTCTCGTCTCAACGGTGAAGGAATTCGAGAACCAGCGCGCGATAATCGAAGACGTTGCCGAGCGCGTGCTCGGCGGAATGGGCGAGCGCATCCCGTACCTCATCGGAACGATGATCGAATTGCCGCGCGCAGCGCTGACGGCGGCACAGATCGCGCAGTCTGCCGAGTTCTTCTCTTTCGGAACAAATGACCTGACCCAGACTACGATGGGCCTGAGCCGCGACGATGCGGGCCGGTTCCTTCCTTCTTACATTGATCGGGGTATTTTTTCCGACGATCCGTTCCAGGTTCTTGACACCGAAGGGGTAGGAAGACTCGTAAGGATTGCGGTTGAAGACGGGCGCAGGGTGCGTCCGAACATCAAGCTGGGGATCTGCGGGGAGCACGGCGGCGAGCCGCGCTCCATTTCTTTCTGTCACTCACTCGGTCTCGATTACGTGTCCTGCTCACCATTCAGAGTTCCAATCGCGCGCCTCGCCGCCGCACATGCCGCCCTTAACGCGTAAGCTGTCACACGCGCGGCGGCTGGAGCTGATGCCGACCGGCTCGCTCCCGATGGCGCGCATTCAGCACGCGCGGCCGCTGCGTATCGCGCTCGTCACCGAGTATTACTATCCGCACCTGGGCGGCATCTGCGAGCACGTCCATTTCTTCGCTCGCGAGGCGAGGCGCTACGGGCACCAGGTCGACATCATCACGTCCAATATTCCGGGCGCGCGCGACGAGCCGCACGTAATTCGCATCGGCAAGAGCCAGCCGGTCTATGCCAATGGGTCGCAGGCGCGTTTTACCTGGGGCATCGAGCTGAGAAAGTCGCTGCGTCGGGTATTCAGCCTCGGCCAGTACGACATCATTCACGTCCATTCGCCGCTATCACCGGTGCTTCCGGTACTGGCGATCGAGGAAGCGAATTGCCCGGTAGTTGGAACGTTCCACACCTACTTCGACCGGTCGTTCTTCTACACCATCGGCAACCGCTACTTCCAGAAGCGCCTCGACCAGCTGCACGCCGCAATCGCCGTCTCGCACTCCACGACGATCGCGCTCAACCGCTATTTCGAGGCGAACTGGACGATCGTGCCGAACGGCATCGACACCGACGTCTTCCATCCGCACGTACCTCGTCCGGCGGCGCTGCGCAGCGATGTTCCGGTAATTCTTTTCCTCGGCAGATTCGATCCGCGCAATGGCCTCACGACCCTGATCGAGTCCTTCAAGAAGGTGCGGGGCCGAAACCGCGAAGCCCAGCTGGTGGTTGTCGGTGACGGCCCCCTTCGCAAACACTACTACCGCGCCGCGGGCGGTGATCCGGACATCACCTTCGTCGGCTCGGTGCTTGGCGAGAGGCCCGGTTACTACGCCCACAGCGCGATGTACGCCTGTCCGACCACCAAAGCTTCCTTTGGTATCACCCTGCTGGAGTCCATGGCCTGCGAGACGCCGGTTGTCTGCTCCGATATCTACGGCTTCCGCGACGTCGTGAAGCACGAGCGCGAGGCATTAATGGTGCATTGCGGAGATACGGAAGCGCTCGCCGACTCACTGGTAAGACTCCTGGACGACGAGACGCTCAGAGCGCGGCTCGGCAAACGAGGCCGACAGGAGGCGGAAAAGTACTCCTGGAGCAGAGTGACCGAGGCGGTGCTCGACATTTACACTGCGGTATTGGGGCGAGCGACGCACGAATGATCTGGTCGGCAGCACTGGGAGTATCGGTGATCGGCGGGGTGGTCCACGGAGCCTTTCACCGGAATAGCCCGATTTTTGGTCGGGCTCTGGGAAGAATCGACAGCGATCGCAAAGTAGTTGCGCTCACCTTCGATGACGGACCCAATCCCG
>DATFGW010000166.1:0-12714 GCA_035249045.1 Gemmatimonadaceae bacterium
GCGCAGACCATCGCCAGTCCGATGCCGGTGTTGCCGCTGGTGGCCTCGACAACGGTTTGTCCGGGCTTGAGCTCGCCTTTTCTTTCGGCGTCCTCGATCACGCCCAGCGCGAGCCGATCCTTCACCGAGCCGAGCGGATTAAACGCTTCGACCTTTACATAGAGGTTTACGTCAGGCGGGGCGAGCCGATTGATTTTGACTACCGGGGTGTTGCCGACGGTGCCGAGGATGCTGGCGAATTTGGTCATGGAAGTTGTGGCTGGAGGTCGTGGCGAAGCGGCTTGCTACAACGTAGCCGTGATCGGAAAAAAGAGTTGTAAAAGTTTCGTCAGGCGATGGCGTGCTGATCGGTGGTGCCGGTGCGCTCGGCGTCCTCGTACAGGGAATCGATCAGTGTCTTGTAGTTCTTGTCGATGGTGCGTCGCTTCACCTTCTGGGTTGGCGTCAGCTCACCGCTCTCGATCGAGAAATCGTGCTCGAGCAAGCCGATCTTCTTCGGCACCTCGAAGTGCGCGGCGCCCTCGAGCTCTTTTGCCACTTCCTTCTCGATCTTGGCATGGATGGTCGGCATGCGTAGCAGCTGGGCGCGGTCGGTCCAGATGATGTTGCGCTTCATCGCCCACTTCTCGAGCTGGTCGAAGTTCGGCACGATCAGCATCGACGGGAACTTTCGCTTGTCGCCGATCATCACGGCCTGCGCCACGTACTTGTTGGTTTTGACTTTATTCTCGAGCGGCTGCGGCGCGATGTTCTTGCCGCCGGCGGTGACGATGATGTCCTTTTTGCGATCGGTGATGGCGAGGAATCCGTCGCGCAGCTCACCGATGTCACCGGTGTGGAACCATCCGTCGGGATCGATTGCCTCGCGCGTCGCGTCAGGCTTGTTATAGTAGCCTTTCATGACGTGCGGCCCGCGGGTCAGGATCTCGCCGTCGGATGCGATCTTGATTTCTACGCCGTCGATCGGCTTGCCGACCGTACCGAGCCGGAAGTTCTCGGGCGTGTTGACGGCGATCACGGGCGACGTCTCGGTGAGGCCGTAGCCCTCGAGGATCACCAGTCCCGCGGCGTAGAAGAACTTGTTGATCTCGGGTGAGAGCGGCGCGCCTCCCGAGACGAAGTAGCGCAGCTGGCCTCCGGTGCGCGCCTTGAGCTTGCTGAAGACCAGCTTTTGAGCGATGGAGTATTGAACGCCCAGCATTCCGCCCGGCTGTCTGCCTTCGAGCCTCTGATCGGCCCACCGGTCGGCGACGCCCCGCGCCCAGAAGAAAATCTTCTTCTTCAGGAAGCCGCCGGTGAGCGCGGTCTCGAGAACCCGCGCGTACATCTTCTCGTACAACCGCGGGACGGACAGCACCAGGGTCGGCTTCACTTCCTGCAGGTTCACCGGAACCGTGTCGATCGACTCGGCGTACGCGATGGATGTGCCGGTCGCGAACATCATGTAGTGCCCGGCCATCCGCTCGAAGATGTGCGAGAGCGGAAGAAAGCTGAGTGCGGTATCCTTGCCCTCGAATGGAACGGCCCGCCGCGCCGCTTCGACATTGGAGAAGATGTTGTCGTGGCTGAGCATCACGCCCTTGGGCTCGCCGGTGGTGCCCGACGTGTAGATGATCGTGGCGAGATCGTCCGGTTTTACGCGCAGGGCGTCCTCGCGATAGACGGCGGTGGATTCCCTGTTCTCGCCAGGGACTCCCATCTGTTCCAGCTGCGCGATCGAGATGTTGGCGAGCCCGGGAACTTCATCAAAGCTGATGACGGTCTTGAGCGAGGAGACCTGGCTGCGAATCTCTCTGATCTTTTCGGCTTGCGCGCTGTTGGAGACGAAGATCGCCACGGCGCCAGAGTCCTTGAGGATATAGGCAATCTGCTCGGGTGGGATCGTCGGATAGATCGGGACGTCGGTGAGTCCGGCCGTCAGGCAGGCAAAGTCGGCAATCGCCCACTCGGGCCTGTTCTCGGAGAGAATTGCGACTCGCTCGCCGCGACGAACGCCGAGCGAGGAAAGTCCGCGCGCCGCGTGACGAACGCGACCGGCCACTTCCTGGTGAGAGATCGGACGATAAGCGCCGTCCTTCTTGTACTGCAGCGCGTCCGGCCGATTGTATTTTGCGACTGCGTCAAAGAACAGTTGATTAAGCGTTCCCGGAGCGGGTCGCGGTCCACCTCTGGCTTCCGTCAGCGTCATTCTCTCCTCCAACGGTTAGCTAAGCGGCGTCAGACGAAGCACCAGGCGGACCGGACTGCCGCTGACGGGTACTCCTCTGTATCTGGCCGTCGCGTTGACGACGATCGAATCTACCTGCGTTGCCGAGCTGAGGAACGTAGGATGCAGCCGAAATTTCCTTCCCGCTATCCCACTGGTATTCGTGGTGTCGACGGTCGACGGCTTCGATCCATCGTTGACGAGCTCGCCAAGCTGCGGGTTGGGAGTGTAGACGATAACGAAGCTCACGACCCACGATTTCACCACGCTGTCATTGGGTGCAATGCCGTGGGTGAGCTTGACCTGGAGCTCGGGCGAGATGTCCCGGGTGGTGTCAGCCAGAGAATACTTCAGGCTGTCCTCCACGTTGACGGCCTGGATGAGATCGGGCCGCAGTGTGACATCGACTCGCTGAACGGCCTGGAGCTGCCCAACGGTGGCGACGATCCGCGCTGAATTGGAGATCAGGCTGTCGCCAATTATGATCCCGGTGGCGCTGTCGACGGTGACTCCAGAATCCGGGGACTGAAACCAGACCGCGGGCTGCGCGATCTCGCCGCCCTTGAAGTTGAAGGCCCTCACCACTGGCAGTCCGACGGCGCCGGTGGTGTCGCGCAAGCTGTCACCGATCACAACGGAGGGTGAGGGAAGGGAATCGAACTGAATGGAAAGCACCGCGTCCGACGCGTCGCTGATGTTGGTGCAGGCGTAGACCGCGGCGATCGCGAAGACACCGCATCCCAAGGACACTACGCGGGCCGACAAGCGGGTCATGCGAGGCGGTCGGCGAGAATCGTGGCGAGATTCACGTACGCCTGCGCCGCGGCGTCGGCGGGATTGCGCACGACGACGGGCTGGCCGGCCGCGAAAGCGTCGGCGGTGAGCGGCGTCCGCGGAATCACGACGTCGAAGACGATGTTGGCGGGCAGGTGTCTTCTCACGTAATCCACTACCCGGTCGCTGGCCGGATTGTTCTCCTCGTACATCGTGAGAAGAATGCCGTCGAGCGTCAACCGCTCGTTGACGGCGACGATGTCCTGGATCATGCGAAGAATCTGCGGCGTCGTCTGGAGTGCGAGCGGCTCGCACTGGAGCGGCACGATGACGTGCTCGCTGGCGCCGAGGACTTTTCTGGTAATCGAGCCGAGGCCCGGCGGCGTGTCGACGACGACGACCTGACAACGCTGCTCTGCCATGCCGAGCAGGTCCTGGAGCACGTTGGTCTCGCGCACCAGCTGCGAGTAAACGGCGTGATCGGCTTCGTCGGCGACCGAGCCGGCGAGGATCACCCGCAGCCACGGCAGCGACGTCGGCAGAATGATCTCGCGGAGGGTGCGCTCGCCGTTCAGATAGTCCGCGAATCCGGCGGTGTCGTGGCCGCGGGCGAGGCCGGAGCCGTACCGCACCGAGCCCTGCGGATCGACGTCGATCAACAGGGTCTTCATACCGCGTCGCGCGAACGCGGCGGCGAGATTGACTGCGGTGGTGGTTTTGCCGACTCCTCCCTTCTGGCTTACTACGGCGAGGACTGCTCCCATCTATTCGAGGATTCCGGGGTACTCGCTCGTCTTCAGCTTTTGCGCGGCCGGCGGCGCGTCGGAGCTCTTCATCTCGTCGAGGGTTTTCTGCGCGTGCTTGACCCAGCGCTCTGCCTCCGGGCTGCGCGGGGGATCCATCAGAAATGCCTCGAGGTGGTAGGCGGCATCGCTGACATCGCCGCGGCGGAGCAGCAGAAACGCCAGCCCGTAGTGCGCGCCGGAGAGCTTGGGCTCGATGGCGAGCGCGCGACGGTAGCAACGAACCGCTTCGTCGAGCTGACCGAGCTTGGAGTACGCGATCGCCATGTTCTGGAGGACCTTGTGATTGTTGGGCTTCTGGCGGAGGGCGAGCCGGTATGACGTCAGCGCGGCGTCGTAGTCGCCCTGGCGTTCCAGCGCGAGCGCCTCGCTGAGGTAGTCGAGGTTTTCTGCCGGAGGTTTCGGCTTGCCGCCCGTCAGGCGGTCCCAGAATGACATTTGGTCGAATCTACCGACTATGATGTGAGAGGGCTAGCTTAACCTAACTGCTTTTCCCCAAACAGCTTGGGAGCAAAATGTCACCGCGTAAACACACCGTCGACGCTGCCAAAGGCGTCATGGAAATCGAGTGGCCGTTCTTCGGCGAGCTGTCGCGTGGACTTGCTCTCAAGGTCGCGCGCGCCTACGACCCCGAGCTCGTCATCGGCATCGCGACAGCGGGGGTGATCCCCGGCGCAGTGATCGCAGCGATTCTTGGACGCGAGTTTCATTCCCTGGTAGTGAGCCGGAAATATCGGAGCGCAAGCGAGCGCGAATCGCCCGAGATCTTCGGAAGCGCACCGCGCGAGGTACGGGGCCGGCGGGTGCTGATCGTCGACGAAACCTGCGACTCCGGCGATACGATCAGACTCGCCATCTCGGCGGTGCAGGAAGCCGGGGCGCCGGAGATTCGGACGGCGGTCGCATTTCGTACCGGGCCCTACGCGCCCGATTTTCACGCCATCGCGACGGAGAGCACCATCATCCTGCCGTGGGATCGGGAGATCCTGGTCGAGGGAGAGCTTCGGGCGAATCCGTTATATGCCGACGCGCTGTCGCGGTGAAGGAACGGCTGCGGAATCACGGACCAACAGTCACTACGAACTGCTGACTAACTGCGGATTGGGACACTAAGTGCGGGCTGCGCACGGTATGCGGATTACGGACTAACTGCTGCGGAATCACGGACCAACTGCCATGGCGGGTAGCTGACTGATTGCGGATTGGGATACTAAGTGAGGGCTGCGGACACGCTCGGCCTGCCCTCAATTCGCAATTAGTTTCCCAATTCGCAGTTAGTCAGCAGTTCGGAGTAGCAGTCGGTCCGTGATTCCGCAGCCTTTGGTCCGGAGTCCGCAGCCTAAAACTCGCCCGCTCCGATGGTCTCCCATCCTTCCCCGCGCGCGACTCGATCGTATGCATGCTCGAGCATGTCCGCATTGCCCGCGAGGAACCGGCACCGCGCGTCGGGGCCGACGCTGCATTCGATCTCCATCACCGCGACCGGATAATCAGCGAGGCAGCCGAGAAATCCGGCCAGAGTTCCGGTGGTGAGATGGCAGCCGCGCTCGCCGTCGGCGTGGAGCTGTGCTTCCCAGCAGTTCTCGATGTCGATTACCGCGAGTGCGTCGTGGAGCGACCGAAATGTTACGCGACCCCAGCCGGCTGCCTGAAAGAACTCGCCGGCACTTCGCGAGAACTCGTCCAGCGGAAGATCTTCAGCCTTGTCTGATCCGCGGTCGGCGAGCCAGCTCTCGAACGCGTCGAACAGCGACGTCGCGCCGGCGTAGCCGGCTTCACGCAGCGCGTCGGGACCGCCGCCACTCGCACCGGCGACACGCAGCCGCAGGTCGCGCAGGGTGCGCTGTGCGAGGCCGATCAGCTCTGGTGCTTCTGAAGTTGCCATGCGAAGTAGGACGATCTCACTCAGTAGATGTTGCGGCGGATCCGACTCGACGCAAGAGCTCGGCCTCGTCGATTATTTCGACGCCGAGTGATTTTGCCTTCTCGAGTTTGCTGCCGGCTTCGTCGCCGGCCACCAGAAAATCAGTGGACTTCGAGACCGAGCCCGTCACCCGGCCACCGGCTGCTTCGATGACCGCCGTCGCCTTCGACCTGCTCAGCGTCGGCAGAGTCCCGGTGATTACCACAGTCTTACCACTCAATGCGCCGCCGGCGGATACCGCACGGGGCTCGGTGAAGTTCACGCCGTGCGATCTCAGTTTCTCCACCAGCCGCTTGCCGGCCGGATCGGAAAAATAGGCCACGACCCCCTCGGCGATGATCGATCCGATCCCGCGCACGTTCAGAATGTCGTCGGCGCTCGCCGTCATGAGATTGTCGAGGGTGCCGAAGTGCTGGGCGAGCACCTGCGCCGCGATCGAGCCGACGTGCCGGATTCCCAGTGCGTGCAACAGCCGGCTCAACGGCTGGGACCTCGATGTCTCGATCGCCGCAATCAATCCTTCCGCGCCCTTTTCGGCGTAACCCTCGAGCCCGAGCAGCTTTTCGCTCGTGAGCGCGTAGATATCGCCGGCGTCGTGCAGCAATCCCTCGTCCAGGAGCTGCTGAATCCGCGCGTACGACAGTCCGCGGATATCCATCGCTCCCCGCGACGCGAAATGGACCAGTCCCTCGAGCTGTCGCCCCGGACACGCGACGTTCGGACAGTAGATCGCCGCCTCACCTTCTTCCCGGGTGAGCGGAGTTCCGCACACCGGGCATTTCTTCGGCATCCGCCACGGCTTTTCGCTGCCGGTGCGTTTGTCGGGGATCGGAGCAATCACCTGCGGAATGACTTCCCCGGCGCGTTTCAGCTGTACCCAATCGCCAACGCGCAAATCCTTGGCGACGATCAGATCCTCGTTGTGGAGCGTCGCGAGCTTGACGATCACCCCGCCGATCTCCACCGGCTCGAGCACGGCGAACGGATTGATCGCTCCCGTTCGTCCAACGTTTACTTCGATCGCCAGCAGTCTGGTCTCCGCGATGTCGGGCGCGAATTTCCGGGCGATTGCCCAGCGCGGCTCGCGTCCACCGACGACGCCGAGCTCGTCCTGGAGTCGCAGCGAATCGACCTTCACGACGCCGCCATCGATGGCGAAGTTCAGCTCGCCGCGGATCTTGTGCTCGAGGTCGTGCGCCCACTTCTCGACGTCGGCCAGCGTGTTCGCCCGCTTGCGATGCGGAGCGACGGGAACACCCCATTCAGACAGAGCATCGAGCAGCTCCGTTTGCGTAGCGAAAGGAAGCTCTTCGCCGTCTGGAACGGCCACCGAATAGCCGAAGAACCGAAGCGGACGTGACGCCGTGATCGCCGGATCCAGCTGCCGTAAGCTACCCGCGGCGGCGTTGCGTGGATTGGCGAACAGCGCGTCGCCGGCGCGGGCGCGCGCTTCGTTCATCTCCTCGAACCGATCGAAGGGAAAGTAGATCTCGCCGCGAATCTCGATTCGGCCTTTGGGCGCACTGGGGTGCAGACGGAGCGGCACATCCCTGACCGTGCGGAGATTCACCGTAACGTCTTCGCCGATGGTGCCGTTGCCGCGCGTCGCTCCCATCACGAAAACCTGATTCTCGTAAGTCAGAGCGACCGCGGTGCCGTCGATTTTGAGCTCGGCGGTGTATCCCGACTTGGCCACGTCGTCGCCCACCATCCGCACGAGACGCTCTTCCCAGGCGCGGAGCTCCTCGTCATCGAACGCGTTGTCGAGGGAGAGCATCGGGCGAAGATGCTCGTGCTTTGCAAGCTGGCTCTGAACTTCGGCGCCGATGCGGAGTGTCGGAGAGTCGGGGCTCAGACACTCCGGGAAATTCCTCTCCAGCGCCTGCAGCTCCCGAAACAGCTTGTCGTACTCGGCGTCCGAGAGCGTCGGACGGTCGAGAACGTAGTATTCGTGGGATGCGCGATTGAGGACTACGCGCAGCTCGGCGGCGCGGCTAAGCTGTGGCCCTTGGACCGTCTGACGACGCGGTTGCTCTGGGGGGTGAGCCGGGACCGCCGGGGTTTGCTGCTCCGTTGCCTTTGACCTGCTTTTCGCCATCCGACGAGTTGTTTCCTTTGCTCTGCGTATGTGCGTTGAAGTCAGGGCCGTCGAAGCGGATCACGCGATTGCGCCCCGTCTCCTTGGCGACGTAGAGAGCCTCGTCGGCCGCTCTCAGGAGCGCTTCCTGATCCTTCACTCGCGGGTGCGGCGCCGCGGCGACCCCGCAGCTCATCGTGCGGCAGAGCGTGCCGCCCGCATAGGTAAAGTTATGCTTCTCCACCTTCTCCCGCAGCCGCTCCGCGAAGGTGACCGCCGCGTCGAGGACCGTGCCCGGCAGGATGAGCAGAAACTCCTCACCGCCGTAGCGTCCAACCCGGTCGATCTCGCGCGCCTCGGCCTTGAGAAGCTGGGCAAATTCCTTGAGCACCGAATCGCCGGCCTGGTGGCCGTAGGTGTCGTTCACGCTCTTGAACTTGTCGATGTCGCACATCACGACCGCGATCGGCTCGTGCAAGCGAATCGAATGCTGCCACATGTCGTGCAGACGCTCCTCGAGCGCGCGACGGTTGTCGACCTGGGTCAGACCGTCGGTGAGAGAGATCTGACGCAGCCTGCCATTGAGCTCCGACAACTCTTTTTCGCGCGAAGCGAGCGCCGACTGCAGCGCCTGGATGCGCAGCAGCGAATTCACGCGCGCCTCGAGCTCGGCGAAGTTGATCGGCTTGGTGATGTAGTCGTCGGCGCCCGCATCGAGACCTTCGACTTTGTTCTCGGTCGAATCGAGCGCGGTCTGCATGATGACGGGGATGAACGGCAGGTTCTCGTTCGCCTTGAGCCGCCGGACGACTTCCATCCCATCCATCTTCGGCATCATGACGTCGAGGAGGATGAGATCTGGGCAAACCTTCTCGACCTGATCCAGCGCGGCCTGTCCGTCGTTGGCGCCGAAGACTTCGTAGCCGCGCGCTTCGAGGCGCGCGCGGAGCAGCTCGATGTTGTCCTCGTGGTCGTCTACGACGAGAATCTTCTTCTTGTCTTTACGCTCCATTGTTTTTGCCGAGGAACCTCTGCACCTCCGCGACTACTGCCCTCGGCTCGCACGGCTTCGCCAGATACCCGTCGCAGCCGACCTCCATCGCCTTCTCGCGGTCGGATGCGAGGGCGTGGGCGGTGAGCGCGATGATCGGAATCTGCTTCGTCGAGGGATCGTGTTTCAGCACCTGGGTCGCCTCCCAGCCGTCGATGATCGGAATGGAGATGTCCATCAGGATCAGGTCGGGCTTCTCTGAGCGTGCTTTCGCTATTCCTTCCTCTCCGTTCAGCGCTTCGGTTACTTCGTACCCAAAGTGCTTCAGGATGGTGGAATAGACAATACGATTGTCCTCGTTGTCTTCAACCAGTAATACCATTTTACCTGAACTGCTCATTCAGTGGCCTCGCACGGCTATTGCTGGGTGGGTTCAGGGCAAATTTCTTACCATCCCCTGAGCCAGGCTTCCATGGTCAATTTTACCAGCCCGCCCAGAACCACTTCCTCGGTTCCCAAAGCGCCTCCGCCCGGGTCGATTCCCCAGCCAAAGTCAGATGGATTTCCCGGCGAGACCGTCCCCGACTGGAACAATATCGGACTGTTCGCCGCGGGCATCGCCGTCGGAGCGATCCTGGGCGCCAGCGCCGCACTTCTGTGGGCGCCCGCGAGCGGAGACGAGACTCGCGAGCGCATCGGCCGTCGGGTTCGCCGCCTGCGTGGCGACGACGACGACGTGTGGGATCAGCTCGCCGCGGAGCTAGAGAGAGCGGCCGAGGAGAGGGAAGAAGAAACCAAGGAGCTGACTGAAGTCCTCAAGGACTAGTCAGCACGCAGTCCGGCGTCGGCCTCCGCCTTGAAGTGGCGATCGTTGTAGTCGGCGTTGGGCAGCTTCATCGCCGCCTGCCATTCCGCCCGCGCTTTCGCCTTGTCGCCCATGTCGCGATAAACGCCGGCGAGATCCACGTGGTGGACGATCCGATCCGGCTCGCTGGCGACCGAGGCTTCCATGTAACGCTTCGCCTCCGCCCAGCTTGCCGAGTCGAAGATCTTTCCGCCGAGGAAATTCTTCGCAACCATGCGGGTGAAGCCATTGAGGCGCATCACTTCGGCGTTCCACATGCCCATCACGTGCAGGCATCCGGCGTGTTTCGGGCTGATCTTCAGGCACTCGAGGGCGTGCTCGCGGACGTCTTTCGCGTACTTGATGCGGGCCCGCGGACTCTGGGTCAGTGCGTTCTTGCCGAGGGCTCGCGCGAGGTTGAAATGCCCCTCGGCGTCGCCCGGGTTTACCTCGACGGCGCGGCGGGCGTACAGCTCGGCGTTCTTGAAATAGTCTTCGCGGCGCTTGTCGTTCGCCTCGTAGGAGCCGAGATCGACCGCCGACCGCGACGCCTTCCACAGTGCCTCGTAGTTTTTGGGGTCGAGCTTGATCGCCTCTTCATAATGTTGAAGCGCAGCGGAGGCGTTCATGGCGACATATTCTTTGTCCCCGAGCGCCACGTGATCTGCGGCGGTTTGAGCGCCGGCGAGAGACGCGGCGAGCAGCATTCCCGCTGACAGGTACTGAAGAGCGCGCATATTGAGACTCCAAACGAGGTGGGTGTTGTTCCGTACAATTACCCCGGCCGACGGTAAATGATCGTACCCCGGCTTATCGAACGCAAACGGGATGGCGGCCGCCTGGAGACGGCCGAAATCCGCGAGCTGGTAATGGATTACGCGGCCGGCAAGGTGCCCGACTATCAGATGTCGGCGCTGCTGATGGCGATCTATTTTCGGGGACTCGACGCGACGGAGATGGGCTCGCTGATGGAGGCGATGCTGGAGAGCGGGAAGAAGCTCGACCTCTCGCGGCTCCGCAGCGCCCGCATCGACAAGCACTCGACGGGAGGAGTCGGCGACAAGACCTCGCTGATCCTGGCGCCGCTCGTAGCATCTCTCGGAGTAGCGGTGCCGATGATGTCGGGTCGCGGTCTGGGTCACACCGGGGGCACCCTCGACAAGCTGGAATCGATTCCCGGCTTTCGAGCATCGCTCACCATGGTGGAGGCCGAGCGCCAGATCGCGCGCATTGGCTG
This sequence comes from Gemmatimonadaceae bacterium, assembly GCA_035249045.1. Classification (GTDB taxonomy): domain Bacteria; phylum Gemmatimonadota; class Gemmatimonadetes; order Gemmatimonadales; family Gemmatimonadaceae; genus UBA4720. The sequence goes on from DATFGW010000166.1 coordinate 10,857, forward strand.
CGCCATGCTCAGTCAGACCGACGAAATGGTCCCCGCGGACCGGAAGATGTACGCGCTGCGCGATGCCACGGCGACGGTCGAAGTCATCCCGCTGATCGCGGCCAGCATCATGAGCAAGAAGCTGGCAGAAGGCCTCACCGGACTCATCCTCGACATCAAGCGCGGCTCGGGCTCGTTCCTGCCCGAGCTCGATGACGACCTCGCGCTGGCGAAAGCGATGATCGACCTCGGTGCGAGTCACGGCTGTCCGGTGGTCGCTTTGCTCACTGCGATGGACCGGCCGCTCGGCCTGGCGTGCGGTAACGCGCTCGAGGTTGCTGAAGCCCTCGACGTGCTCAAGGGTGGCGGGCCGGGCGATCTGATCGACGTGACCTTTGCGCTCGGCGCGCGGATGCTGGTGCAGGGCACCGTCGCTTCGACGCTGGAGGCCGCGCACGCGATGATGAGCGAAGCGATCGCCTCGGGGAACGCGCTGCGGAAGTTCGAGGAGATAATCGAGGCACAGGGTGGCGATCCGGAGGTTGTGCGCGACGCATCGAGGCTGCCCTGGGCGCCGTACACCGCGCCGTTCATCGCCGAGCGCGACGGCATCGTCCAGTCGGTCGATCCACGCGCGATCGGATACGGGATCATTGCCCTCGGCGGCGGACGGACGAAAATCGAGGACCGCGTTGATCCGGCGGTTGGATTTGTGGTCGACGCGAAGCCGGGAAACCAAGTGGCGAAAGGCCAGACGCTGGGCACGGTTCACGCGCGGAGCGAGGCGGATCTGGAGGTTGGGCTGCGAGTCCTCGCGGAGGCGATTGTCGTGGGAGATGGGGTTCCCTCGCCGCTGCCGCTGGTGTCGCACGTCGTCACCGCTCGTGGGGTGGAGTTGATTTCCCAGTGACGGTGGGTGTGGAACTGCAACTGAACGGGCGGGAGGCGTCTGAGAACTGATAACTGCAACTGAACTGGCAGGAGGCGACAGCGATCAGGCGCCTGGCTCCAGGTTACGACCGTGGGACGTATCGCTGCGCCATTTGCTCAAAGTGCAACGGTGTTTCGCACCGAGGATACGTCCCACGGTCTTAACCTTTGGTCACCGGCGCCTGATCTCTGTCGCCTCCTGCCAGTTCTCTCGTAGTTAAGGTCGTGGATTGCCACCGCCGCGCCTGAGACTCAACCACCCGAAAATGAACCCGCCGAGAATTTCGCCGGTCAAAACTCCCCACAGCGTGCTCGTCTTGTCGGGCGGAAAGAACGCGCGCGTCGTGTACTGGAGTGCGACGACGGTGGCGGTGGCGACAATCACGATGATCAGGAACTTCGAATTGTGCGCGGGGCGCCTGTAGGACTCGTCGGGCTTCCTCGACGGATCGTCGATCACGGTTGCTCCAGTCTGGCGCCGGCGTCGGTAAGCAGATTCGCCAGAATCGATCGGTGGCACTTCACGGGGTTCTCGCAGTAGCAGCCGATCGACAGGTTCGTTTGGTGTGACATCGCGGCGAGCAGTGCGATCAGCCTCGCCGCGGCCGGCCGGCGCATCTGGGCGCGGTAGGCTTTCTCGTACTTGTTCCACCGTTTTTCGGTGAACGGCTCCGACAACGCCCACGAGACCAGGTTGCCGCTGGGCGCGAGCTCGGGCAACCAGACATCATAGTAGTCCCGCCTCGCGTAATCCTCCTTCCTAACGCCGCGGGGCGGGCGGCGAACGGTTCCGATGCGAAGGCCTTCGCCCGGCTCCCGTGGCGAGCCAAGCCTGACGACGCGGAGGCTCATTCGGGGTGAGCCGCGGCGAGCTTCCTGGGAGCGGTCATCCGCCAGGCATCCCAGAGCAGATCCATGATTTCGTTCCAGTCGACTTCGCGGTCGAGAT
>DATFGW010000167.1:0-3462 GCA_035249045.1 Gemmatimonadaceae bacterium
TCTCTATTCGCTCGGCATCGTCGGCTACGAGATGCTGTGCGGGCGTCCGCCTTTCACCGGGCTCAATCTGCAGCAGCTCCTCGCGGCGCAGGCGACGACCGATCCTCCGCCAATCGCCGGCCACCGCAACCACGTGCCGCCGGAGCTTGTCGATGTAATAGAGCGGTGTCTGGAGAAGAGGCCTGCCGACCGTCCGCAGAGTGCGCAGGAATTGCGCGAACAGCTCGAGGTCGCTGCCCTCGACAGCGGTAGCGCCCGCGCGACCACGCGTGCATCGGCGCGAGCGGCAAGCAACAGTCGTAAGCGGATCGCTCTCACACTCACCGTCGTTGCCGGCGTAATACTTCTCGCCAGCCTCGTCGCCAGCCGCTACATCACCGGCTCGCGCGACGAATTCGAGTTCGGCGAGACTCGCCAGATCACCAATGATCCTGGCATCGAGGTGATGCCGGCTATCTCACCCGACGGCCAGCTGATCGCCTACGCCGGCGGCGTCCCCGCACGGATGGGAATCTTCGTGCGACAGGCCAAGGGCGGTGGCCCGGCGATCCGGCTCGCCGATGGTCGAGCGCCACAATGGTCGCCCGATGGATCGAGAATCATCTACGTCGATTCAGCTGGCATCGCCGCGGTTCCCGCATTGGGTGGCGTGCCGCAGCGGATCGTGCGCGAAGGCGACGTGCCGGTACGCAGCCCGGCGCTGTCGCACGACGGCAAACGCCTCGCGTACTCGACTGCGCTGGCGATGTTCGTTGCCAACGCCGACGGCTCGAACGCGAGGAAAATCTACGACCACCCTGAAGTGCACGAGATAATGTGGTCGCCGGACGACCGCGGGCTCGCCTTTACTCAGGGCAACGTCACGTTCTTCTACGGCGTTCAGGAGTTCGACAACATCGCGCCATCCTCGGTGATGCTGCTCGACCTCGGCGCCAGCGGCGAAGGCAATGGCGAGGCCGTTGCGCTGACCGACAACGTGCATCAAAGTCTGAATCCGGTGTGGGCCGAAGACGGTAACGGCATCTATTACGTCTCCAACGTTCGCGGCGGCAGAGATGTCTACTACCAGGAAGTGAAACGCGCGCGGCCCAATGGCGAGCCGCGCCGTCTCACCAACGGCCTGCGCATCCACGCGATGTCGGTCGGTCACGGCACTCTCGTCTATTCAGTATTCAACAGCGGCGTCGGCATCTGGGCGCTGACGACCTCGGGCACGACCCCAATGTCGGTCGCGTCCGCGCGACAGCTCACCGGCGCCGCCGAACGCATCGAAGCCGTGCGCGCGAGTCCCGACGGGAAGACCCTCGCGTTCGATTCCGATCGGTCGGGCAACATGGACATCTACCGAATGAACGCGGACGGGTCGGGAGTGCAGCAGCTCACGACCAACTCGGCTGACGAGTTCCGTCCGGTGTGGTCGCCGGATGGCCGGCAAATTCAGTTTCAGTCCTGGCGGAGCGGTAACCGCGATTTGTACGCGATGGCAGCGGACGGATCGGGGGAGAGGCTGCTCGTCGGCGGCCCCAACCATGAATGGGCGGAGACTTGGTCGCCGGATGGGAAGGAGATCGCCTTTACCTCGGACCGCGGCGGTGGAATTCACGTCTGGTCCGCGCCCACCGGCGGAGGCCAGGCGCGCGAGCTTACCAAAACCGACGGGTCGGGCCCGCGTTGGTCGCCGGACGGAAAGTGGATCGCGTACATCGGAGCGCGATTCGCGAGCGCGGGCAGCTCCGGCGCCGGCTCCTCTCTCGACCTGATCACTCCCGACGGGAGCGGGACGCGACGAATCGTACCCGAAGATCTGCTCGGCAAGATCACGTCGGTCGGCGGCTGGAGCGCCGACAGCAAGACCATCTATTTTCGGATTCTAAGCCCGGACGGCAATTACGACATTGCCCGGGTCGGCGTCGACGGCAGCAATCCGCGCGTTCTGATCCGCTTCGACCGCCCCGACCGCGTCCCCTACCGCTCAGATTTTTCGACCGATGGCAAAAACTTCTACTTCACCATCGGGCAGCACCTGGCGGACATTTGGTCAATGGATCTACGGAAAAGGTGACTGCATCGGCATTCTGGGACCTGACCACTGGCGGCTGGCACCCCTAGTCCCAAAGGTGGCAGGTTGGAGAGGTGCAGAGGCTCAGGGATCAGTTCTCATACTCGCATTCGAGCTGCGTCACGCCACTATGGAATGCGCCGGATAAACTGATATCCGTGCCCTCTGACCGCGTCTCCCACCTGCCACCTTTTGGACTACAATGGCCAGTTGCCGGCGCCTCCCTCGGACGCCGAGACAGAGTCCTCGCTCCTCAATTAGTCAGCAATCAGCAGTGCCGTCGGCCCTGCGCCCTGAGTCGATCCAACCGGCCGAATCCCATTAGTCCGCAAGCGCCCGCGGACGCTCGTCGTAATCTGCCGGATCAACTGCACTTCGGCCGGATCGTACGGCTGCCCATTCGCCCGGAAGATGTCATGAAACCACACCCGAGGCTCCGCGGTGTATTCGTTGTTCCACGAATCCCACGGGTAAATCGTCTGCGTCTTCCCTGAGACGAAGCCCCAGTTGATCGCGCCGACATGGCGCCGCGCGAAGATCGGAAGAATCGCCTGGAAGGTGCTGCCACGCGGACGCGCCATGTACTCGGTGCAGATGATCGGGCGACCGTAGCGCTCGAGCGCGGTGATCAGCTTCTCCACCGTCGCGCTGTCGTCGTAGCTGTGGAAGGTGATGACGTCCGAATTCTCGAGCATGAACTTCGTCGCCGGGCGCATCCGACCCGGATTGACGTAGTCCCCCAGCCACGGCGCGGCGGTGAGCGGTTGCGACGGATTCATCTGCCGCGCCCACGTGAATGCCTTGCGCATCAGCGCTAGCGTCAGCGCGGGCTTGTTGATCGGTTCGTAGGCGATGTACGCCGGACGATTGGTGTTGTCGGGCTCGTTGAAGATGTCCCACGCGATCACGCGCGGATCACGCGCAAATCTGCCGACGACACCCTGCACGTAGGCGCGCAGCTCATCGTCGTACCGCGCCTCATCGGACAGAATCGCCGCGCCCGGTGCCTGCACCCAACCCGAGTTATGGAGATGCGGAATCGGCGCGCGCTGTCTTCCGACGTGCGGCATCGGATCCCACACCGCATCGAACAGCACGAACATCGGCTTGATGTGGTGCCGCTGTGCGATCGTCAGGAACTGATCCATGCGTCTGAGAAATCCGACCGAATCCTGCTGCCACAGCAGATTGTGCAGGAACACCCTCATCGTGTTGAAGCCGAGTCCCTCGGCCCAACCGAGCTCGCGATCGATCGTTCGCGGATCGAAGGTCGCAGCCTGCCACATCTCCAGCTGATTGATGGCGGTGCTCGGCGCGAAGTTGCTTCCCACCAGCCAGCCCGCCGACTGACCCCAGGCGCGCGCCTGCTGCTGCGTCCACATCCCTCGGCCTTGTACTGGTGT
>DATFGW010000168.1:0-4626 GCA_035249045.1 Gemmatimonadaceae bacterium
GGACCGGCGCTGCCCTGGCGCGAGCCGGCGGCCATCACCACGCTGCTGAGCGCGACTATCGAACCGACGACGAATGCTTTTTTCAGACCGAGGCTCCGATGGGTGGGGATATGAATATAAAAACTCACATCCCTTATCCCGCGCCAGCTACCGTCGGGTCGTCCGGGCGCCGAATCCCATCCGAACCGACAATCTCAGCGACCGCATGCTGTTGGTGTTGCTGACACCATTCGATAGTCCGCTGCGCTCGTGGATCGCGATCGCGTAATCCGGCACGAAATCGATCTGCGCACGATTGCCGAAGCCGTAGCCGACGCCATAACCGAGCGAGAACAGCGGGTCGATGTTGCCGCCGCCCGCCAGCCCCGCGCCATCGCTATCCCGCTTCAGATTCTGATAAGAGACAATGCCGCCGTTGAGCTCGATCACCTGGTGAAAGCCGGCACCGCCGCCGAAGTGAAAAGTCCCGAGCAGCGTCATCATGTTGAGATGTGCGTCACACTGGCTGCACCGCGTGCCCGATGCGCCAGATGCCAACGGGGTCAACAGATCGGCTGAGTAAACGAAGGGAACGTGCGAGTAAGTGCCAGAAAGACCCACCGTCGATCCTCCGCCGATGTTCTTCTCGAGCGAGGCGCGGTACTGCCAGTTCGTCGAATTGCCGAAATCCCAGGTGCTCGCCGTGGCGCCATCGTTGACACCCTGGCCGGTGAAGCCGGCCACGCCGCCACTCAGCCACAGGTCCGGGTCTCCGGTGCGATAGACGCGCGGACGCTGCGCACCGAGTGAGCCCGCAATAAACGTGAGCATCAAAACCATCAGAGATGTACGTCTCATTTATGTCGCTCCGAGTTGTCTTGCGATTCGCGCGCGGCGTCGGATAAGTTTCGACGTGGCTCAACGCTCGACGGCGCATTGATGTTGGACCCTCGCGAAACGGAGCGTCGCAACCCGCGTACCGCTTCGATTGATCTCGCATCCCCCCTCGAGATCGTAGACCTGATAAACGCCGAAGACCAGAGAGTTCCCGATGCCGTCGCCACGCAGCGTGAACAGATCGCGCGCGCCATCGAGATGGCAGAAAAGACCTTTCGCCGTGGCGGACGCCTCTTTTACGTCGGCGCGGGCACTTCGGGGCGCCTCGGGGTGCTCGACGCAAGCGAATGCCCCCCGACCTTCGGCACCAGACCGGAGATGGTGCAGGGAATCATCGCCGGCGGACTGCCCGCGCTCACCCGCGCGCAGGAGGGCGCCGAGGATATCGTGAAAAACGGCGCCATCGCGATGGACGAGCACGGAGTCAACGAGAAGGACTTCGTCATCGGCATTGCCGCGTCGGGTACCACTCCGTACGTGCGAGCGGCGCTCGAGCGCGCCGCCACCATCGGGGCGCTCACCGGGATCGTTGCCTGTTCACCGCCACCCGCCGATCTCGTCGCCAAAGTCGATGTCACGATGCTTCCCATCGTCGGCCCCGAAGTCGTCACCGGATCGACGCGCATGAAGGCCGGCACCGCCACCAAGCTCGTGCTCAATACGATCACCACCGGCGCGATGATCCGGCTCGGCAAGACCTACGGCAACCTGATGGTCGATCTGAAAGCAACGAACAACAAGCTGATCGACCGCAGCCAGCGCATCGTCATGGAAGTCTGCGGCGTCTCGAGGGACGAAGCGACCGCGCTGCTCGATCGCGCCGGAAAATCCGTCAAGCTCGCCATCGTCATGCAGAAAAAAGGCGTGTCGAAGGAACAGGCTGAGCGCCTTCTGGCCGAGAACGGCGGCGTCGTTCGCCGCGTGACGAAAGACGAGCCCCCACCGATCAGGGAACGCTAGATGGCATCCGCTGTCGTCGTCGGCTTGATGTCGGGAACTTCGCTGGATGGAATCAGCGCCGCCGTGGCGCGCTTCACCGACCAGAGCGATGGCCGGATCGACGTCGATCTCCTCGCCTATGCATCGCGCGAGTACACCAGCGCCGAGCGCAATCGCCTCGCCGCCGCGCTCGGCGGCGGGACCCCGGCCGAATATTGCCGCCTGAATTTCGATCTCGGTGATTGGCTTGCCGACGCCGCGATCGCCGTGATGGCCGAAGCCGGCATTGCGAGATCCGACATCGCGGCAATCGCATCCCACGGCCAGACCATCTGGCACGAGCCGGGGCATTCGACCTGGCAGTCGGGCGAGTCTGCCGTCATCGCCGAACGCACCGGGATCGATGTGATTAGCGACTTCCGCGTTCGCGACGTCGCTGCCGGCGGGCAAGGCGCGCCGCTCGTGCCGATAGCCGACGCGATGCTGTTCTCCTCAGCGACCGATTGGCGCGGCCTCCAGAACCTGGGCGGTATCGGCAACATCACCGTCGTTCCCCCGCGGGGCGTCCTCGAGGGAGTCCGCGCATTCGATACCGGTCCCGGTGTCGCCGTGATCGATGGCGTAGTTCGCGCCATGTATCCCGATCTCGCCTTCGATCTCGACGGGAAGCTGGCGCTGGCCGGCACCGCGAACGATCGCATCGTGTCGGAGCTGCTCGCTCACCCGTACTTCAGTGCACCGCCGCCAAAGTCCACCGGGCGCGAGCTGTTCAACTCAGACTATGTCCAGAAGCTGATTGCGACGGCGCGGTCCGTCGGCGCAACCGACGAAGACATCGTTGCCACCGCCGTCGAGCTCACCGCGCGCAGCATCGGCGATGCCTACAAGAGCTTCATCGCCGAACCGGTAAAGGAGGTTCTGGTTTCCGGCGGCGGCGCGAAGAACCCGGCGCTGTTCGCCGCGATCGAGCGCGCTGCCGCTCCGGTCACCGTGCGCCATTTCGCCGATGTCTACTTCGACGGCGAAGCAAAGGAGGCCGTGGCCTTCGCATTGCTTGGATATCTGCACGTGAACAACCGCCCCGGAAACGTCCCCACCGCCACAGGCGCGCGCGGCCTGCGCGTGCTCGGCAAGCGCACACCCGCGTGAGCGAGATCGCGGAGCTCTTCTATCCCGCCATCCGCTGGGATTCTGTCCGCGGATACGAGGAAGCGCGCGCCGGCATCGACGAGGCCCTCAAGCTCGGTGTAGGCGGATTCATTCTGTTCGGCGGTCCGTCTGAGCACGTTGCCGCCCTCACCGAAGACCTTCACTCGAAGTCAAGAGTCCCGCTCCTCATCGGCGCGGATCTCGAGCGCGGCGCCGGGCAGCAGTTTGCGGGTCAAACCGCACTGCCACCGCTGGCAGCGATCGCGTCACTGCAGGACCTGCAAGCCGTCAGACGCGCAGCGGCGATCACCGCGCGTGAGGGCAGAGAGCTCGGCATCAACTGGATCTACGCTCCCGATTGCGATCTCGACATCGAGCCCGACAACCCGATCGTCGGCACCCGGTCCTTCGGCAAGGATCCGGAGCTGGTCGGCGAATACGCCGCGGCGTGGATCGATGCGTGTCAGGCCGAGGGTGCTCTCGCCTGCGCCAAACATTTTCCCGGACACGGCCGCACCACCGTCGATTCTCACAAGGAGCTGCCGCGCGTCGACGTTGACGCCGACACGCTGCGCGCGACGGATCTCGTGCCGTTCCGCAGCGCGATCGAGCGTGGCGTCGCGTCGGTGATGTCGGCCCACGTCGCCTTCCCAGCATTCGATCCCAGTGGCGCGCCAGCGACGCTGTCGAAACCGATCCTCACCGGTCTGTTGCGCGAGGAGATGCAGTTCACCGGTTTGATCGTGACCGACGCGCTGATCATGGAAGGGGTACTCGGCGGCGGCGAATCCGAGGCAGTGGTGCGCGCCCTCGAGGCGGGATGCGATTGCATGCTCTATCCGTCGAACATCGTCGAATGCGAGCAAGCGGTGCAGCGCGCGATTCGCGAAAAGCGCCTCAGCTCCGATCGCATCCAACAATCCATCGAGCGTCGTCGTCGCTGGGCACGGTGGGCGGCGCTTTCGCGCGACACCAACCGCCCGGTGCGCGACGAGAGCGGCTGGTCGAATCATCTTGCTGAGCAGGTCGTGCAGGTTATGCGTGGCAAACTTCCGGCTCTGGAGCAGCCGTGGCGCTTCGTCATCGTCGACGACGACGTCGGCGGACCCTATCCGGCGCCGTCTCGTGATCCGCTCGTTTCGACGCTCACCGCGGGTGGCATCGAGCTGATCACGGACGCCGAGACGAGCATCGAAACCAAATCCACGGTCGTCGCGCTTTTTGGCGACATCCGCGCCTGGAAGGGCCGCCCGGGCTACTCCGCGCGAGCCAAAGACGGCGTCAGCAACGCTCTACGGGCGGAGCGCGACTCGGACCGTCTCATAATCCAGTTCAGCCACCCACGTCTGGCCGCCGAGCTGGACACGGACGCGCCCATTCTTTGCGCATGGGGCGGGGAGGCAGTGATGCAGCGCGCCGCGGCGCGAGTCCTGTTGCGAGAGCTGGCGGCGCACAACTCGGCGAGGACCACGCAGGCCGCAGGATAAGACCCAACCGGAGCACCCCGATGGCCGAGTCCGAAGTCAAAACCTCGCCGTTCAGAATCTTCGGCCAGCCGAAGATGGCAGTGCTGCTCTTCCTCGGCTTCTCATCCGGGTTGCCGTTCTACCTTACCAGTAAAACCCTGCAGGCGTGGATGACGATCGCGAACGTCGACCTCGC
>DATFGW010000169.1:0-2499 GCA_035249045.1 Gemmatimonadaceae bacterium
GTCTGTACGAGCGCGACATCGTCGGACAGCCGAAAGACCCCGGCGTCGTCGAAGGTCTCTCTACCAACGAGCAGCCGTGGATCCGACATCACGGGGAGCGCGGCCAGCGCGCGGGACAGGTCACCCGGACCCATTTTCGACGCTCAACCGGCGCAGCGCGCGAACTCCGTCAACCGGAAGAGCTCGTCGCGCGTTCTGGAGGTACTCACTCGGTCGCTGCGACTATTTGGGGATTGCCGCGATCACGTCGATCTCGACCAACGCCCCTCGGGGGAGCGATGCGACTTGCACCGTCGACCGCGCGGGCCGCGAGTCGCCCAGCCACTTGCCGTACACTTCGTTGACGGTTGGGAAGTGAGCGAGGTCGTGTAGATAAACGGTCGTCTTGACGACGTCCGCCCACGTCACACCGGCCGCACGGAGAACCTCTTGGAGATTCTGCATCACCCGGTCCGTCTGCTCGACGATCCCACCGTCGACGATTTTTCCGGCTGCTGGATCGAGAGGGATCTGGCCGGCCGTGAACACGAATCCGTTGGCCACGATCGCCTGCGAATAAGGTCCGATGGCGCCGGGAGCTTTTTCCGTGATGATCTTCTTCACTGACATTTCTTACTCCGTCGTTTGCCGCGGTCAGAGTGGAGCGCGAATGTTACTCACCCGGCGGCGCTTAAATCCAGAGCGAACAGTCTTCTCGCGTTCTTCGTGACCGCGAGCCCGAGGCTGTGCGCATCTTCGCCGCGCGCTTCAGCTACGCGCGCCAAGGTATTCGCGACCCAGGCCGGTTCGTTCCGCTTGCCCCTGTTGGGAACCGGCGCCAGATATGGAGAGTCGGACTCGACCAATAGCCGGTCGCGTGGAACAAGGCGGAGCAGATCGTCGTCCGCCCATTTTCTGAACGTCACAATCCCGGCAAATGAAACGTACCAGCCTGCATCGAGCGCGTATTCCGCGAGGCTGTGCGAGCCGGTGTAACAGTGGAGAACCCCGGTGACCCCCGCCGCTCTTGCTTCGACAATCAGCGAACTGGTGTCGTCCTCGGCGTCGCGGGTGTGGACGATGAGAGGCTTGCCAGTTTCCGAGGCGAGCTCGATCTGCGCGCTGAACGCGGCTATCTGCGCATCTCGAGGCGAGTTGTCGTAGTGGTAGTCGAGCCCGCATTCGCCGATAGCGACGGCGGAATCGCTAAGAAACTTCCTCAATCGTGGCAGATCACGCGTCGGCTCGAACGCGGCAGCGTCGTGGGGATGTACGCCGGCGGTCGAAAATACATAGCCCGGATTGTCGGCGGCGAGCCGAGCGGCCAAAGCCGCGGTCTCCAACGACTCACCGATGCAAACGATGGCGTCCGCGCCCGCCTGGCGGGCGCGGGAGATTACCTCGTTGCGGTCGCCGTCGAACGCCGGGTCCGCGAGGTGGGCGTGGCTGTCGATGAAGACGTACGCGTGCCCGTCTTGCGTGGCCATTTGCGCTCGATCCAGAGGAGTATCGGGGCCGCTACGTACATCGAGCTGAAGGTCCCGGTGACGATACCAAACGACATGACCCAGGCGAATGGCCGGATGACCTCACCCGCGAACAGCAGCAGCGCGAGCGTGGCGGCGAATGTCGTGACGTGGGTCATCACCGACCGCGGCAGGGTCTCGTTGATCGATCGGTTGAGGGTGTCGTAAAGGCTCTCTTTTCTGCCCTTACGCAGGTTCTCACGCACGCGGTCAAAAATGATGATGGTGTCGTTCAGCGAATATCCGAGCACGGTCAGAAGTCCTGCGACCACGGTCAATGATATCTCGAGATGCATCAATTTCAGGAACGCCACTGTCGTGAACACGTCGTGGCTGGTCGCGATCACTGCAGCAAGCGCGAACCTCCACTCGAAGCGGATCGACAGATAGACGAGGGTGATCAGAAACGACAGGAGAATGGCGATGATCGCACCGCGCTTGAGCTCCTGCCCTACTCGCGGGCCCACACCTTCCTTGCGAACGACCCGCACCGCGTTCTCCCCGAATTTCTTTTTGAGAACGCTCTCGATGGTGTTGGCGATGGTCGCCGCACCCTTGGATTGAGCCGCGACCTGCTCGGGGTTCTGCGCCCGCACCGTGAAGTCACGGGGAGTACCGAACTGCTGGATCTCGGCCCCGTGGATGCCGGCGGCGTCGAGAGTGGAGCGAATCTCGCCGACGTCGGGCGGCTGGGTGAAGTTGAGCTGCATCAGCGTTCCGCCGGTAAATTCGATGCTCCAGTTGGGGGCCTTGATTGCGAGGGACCCGAGCCCGATAACGATGAAGGCGATGGTGATGCCCGCCATCACCTTCCACCAGCGGATGAAGTCGTAATTGGTGTCGTGAAGGATGCGAAGCATTAGATGCTCAGAGATGTCTGGGCGCTGCGAGAGCGATTCAGCCAGATCATGTAGAAGGTGCGAACGACGAAGATCGCGGTGATCATCGACGCAGCGATACCGGCGAGCAGTGTTACGGCGAAGCCGCGCACCGG
>DATFGW010000170.1:0-5978 GCA_035249045.1 Gemmatimonadaceae bacterium
GCGCGAAGCGCCAAGAGCAGCGCGCGCGCGTTTGGCGAGGCTCGAGAAATTGGGCGCGCCAGTCTTTCCACTCCTCACGCGAAAAACCTGGTGCAGCACGTACCAGCCCTCGAGGGTCTCGGGCGGATGGGCTACCGGCGGATTGGTCATCTGATAAAACTAGCGAAGCGTGTACGAGCGGCCCCGGATGGCGACGAGCAGAGTCGGGACGACGAACAGGGTAATCGGAGTGGAGAGCGTCAAACCCCCGATTACGGCCAGCGCCAGCGGTTTCTGGAGCTCGCTTCCCGCTCCGATTCCTAGCGCCAGCGGCAAAAGGCCAAACAGGGTGCACAGCGTCGTCATCAGAATGGGCCGGAGGCGGACGCGAGCCGCCTCGGTGATCGCGGTCGCCAGCGGCAGATTGGCCGCCAACATCCGCCGGCGCGTGAAGTCGAGCAGGATGATTCCGTTCTTCACGATCAGCCCGACGAGCAGGATCAGTCCCATGAACGACGACACATTCAGCGGAGTACGCGTGAGGAGTAAGAGTCCGACCGCGCCAACGAAGGAGAGCGGTGCCGCCAATAGCACGATCAGCGGTTCGACGAAAGACTGGAATTGCAGCACCATGACGGCGACGACGCTCGCGGCGGCGAGTGCGAGCACGAGCAGCAGCCCGCGAAACGCTTCCTGCTGGCTTGCGTATTGGCCGCCGAGCTCGAGCCTGATCGACGCCGGCGGCGGCTGCTTGCGCAAAACCTCTTTCACGCCTTTGATCACGTCGCCGAGTGAGCGGTCGCTGACGTCGGAAGTCATGGCGATCATCTGCTGCTGATTCTCGCGCAACAGCTCGGCGCGGGTTTCGACGGGCTCGAAGGTCGCGAGCGTCCCGAGCGGAACAGGAGCGCCGGTCTGGGTGGAGACGATCGGCAGCACGGTGAGCTGCGATGCGTTGTAGCGGACGGTATCCGGCGCGCGAACTCTCACTCCGATCGATCTGTCTTCGAGACGTACTTCGCCGGCGGGGGCGCCGAGCAACGCCGACATCGCGGCGTTGGCGATCGCCTGCGGCGTGAGGCCGACGCGATTTGCTTCAGCCTCGTTGACGTGCATGTCGAGCTCGGCGCTCGGCTCGCTTACGCCATTGTAGAGATCCTCGACGCCGGGAATCTTCGAGATCTTCGGCTCAATGCTTCGGGCGTAATTCTCGAGACGATCGAGATCGGGTCCGTAGAGCTTTATCTCCACCGGCCGCGCCGCACCGGCCAAATCGTTGATCACATCGGAGAGGATCTGCACGAACTCGATCCGCAGACGGGGCACGGCAGTCTCGACCTTACCCCGCACTTCGTCGATGACGTCGAAGATGGAGCGCGATCGTTTGCCCGGCGGAGTCAGACGCGCAACGATGTCGCCAGTGTTCTGCTCGGTCGCGAAAAGTCCGAGCTCGGCGCCGGTGCGACGGGAAGTGCCCTCGATCTCGGGCGTCTTCGCGAGGATCTCCTCGACGATGTGAATCTGACGATCGGTCTCGGCGAGCGCGGTACCTCCGGGAGTGAAGTAGTCGAGCACGAACGCGCCTTCGTCCATCTCGGGGAGGAACCCCGTTCCCACGAACCGCTGCGCAATGACGCCGGCAACGACGAGGATGGCGGCAGCGACAAGCATCCGCCGCGGGTGGGAGAGTACCTGAGCCAGCGACCGCTCGTACCGCACCGACAGTGCATCCAGTGAATCACGTATCCGACGCATCGATCCCGCGAAGCCAGCTCGTGACGGTTCGACCGCTCGCTCGAATTCGGTGGTGTCCGCGTCTGCGGCGGTGAGAAACTGGTCCGCCATCAGCGGGATGATCGTCACGGCCAGAACGAGAGACACGAGCACCGCAACGGTAAGGGTGATCGACAGTGCCGCGAAGAATTGACCGACGACTCCCGTCAAAAGCCGCAGCGGCAAAAACACAACCACAGTCGTCAGCGTCGAGGTCGTCACCGGCCAGATCAGCTCGTTCAGCGCATCACGAATCGCCTCGTGGCGATTGGAATTGACGCCGAGATGTCGCACGATGTTCTCGGTGATCACGACCGAGTCGTCGATCACCAGACCGATCGCGATCGCCATCGCGCCAAGCGTCATCAGATTGAAGGTCTGGCCGAGCAGAGACATCGCGAAGACACTGATGGCGAGGGTCAGCGGGATCGACGACGCGCTGATCGCGGTGATGCGCGCGTGGTGAAGGAAGAGGAGGAGGATTATGACCGCGAGAATGGCGCCGATGATCATCGCGTCCCGCACCGACTTGACGGCGTCTCTGACGAGCGCGCCCTGATCGTAGACCGGCTTGAGCTTGACTCCGCGTGGGAGCGAGCCGGCGACGGACTTCGCCAGACTGGCAACGCTGTCGACTATTTCCAGCGTATTTCCACCGGGCTGACGGGTGATGTTGATCAGCGCGGCGGGCTTTCCGTCGCCCGCGATGATTCGCACGTGATCTTCCGTGCCCAGACTTACCGTCGCGACATCGCGCACCCGTAACCCGTGGGCGACGACGATCGACGCGATGTCTTCGGGCGTGTGCGCCTCCTGTGCGGCCACGATCAGGTACTGCTTGTAGTCCTGGGGCAGCCGGCCGATCGCGCTGACGCCGGTCGCATCGCGGATGGCGTTCGCGAGATCATCGTAGGTGAGGCGCTGTGCGGCGAGTCGGGCGGGATCGGCTACGACCTCGACTTCTCGTACGTCGCTTCCCTGCACATCGACGCGGCCCACTCCAGGCACCCGCGAGATCAGCGGCTTCAGCTGATACCGCGCTATGTCGTAGAGGTCGGCTGGATCTCCGCCCTCGAGGTTGTACGACAGGATCGGGAACAGCGATGGCGTCATCCGCTCGACTTCGATATCGAGCTCCGCCGGAAGAGTACCGCGCACCTGGTTTACGCGCGCCTGCACCTGCTGCAGCGCGTAAGTCATGTCGGTGTTGTCGGAGAACGTGACGCTGATCTCGTCGGAGCCGCGGATGGTGCGCGACTTTACGCGGGTCACGCCCGGTACAATGCTCACCGCCTCCTCGATCGGTCGCGTCACCGAGAAGAGCATCTGCCGCGCACCGAGAGACGATCCCTCCGCAACGATCAGAACGCGCGGGAATGCGAGCTCGGGATAGATCGCCGACGGCAGTCGCAGCGCCGCGTAAATCCCGGCAGCGCTCACCAGAGCCACAATCAGATAGACGAACCGGCGCTGCGCGGCGAGGCCGTCGAAGAGCGATTTCACTATCTGGCCTGGCTTACCTTGACGCTGTCCTCCAGACCGTACGCGCCCTCGGTGACGACCGTCTCGCCTGCCGCGAGACCGGAGGTTATCTCGGCGCTCGTCGCTGTTCGTCGTCCGACGGTGACCTTGCGCGCCCTCGCGATATTGCCGGTTGTTACCACAAAGACGTTGAATCCATCGCCCTCGGGAACGAGGGCCGCCACCGGCACGACGATCGCGCGTGGCTGCACCGCGGTTGCGATCTGCCCGAAGATCGTTTCGCCAATTCGGAGCGGTCGCGCGGTCGGAGGTGCCTGCGCCCGCACGGCAACAGTTCGTGTGGCGGAGTCAACTGCACCGCCGACATCCACGACGTGACCCACTCCGAGTGGCTCTCCCTTCGCGCTCTCGCCCGCGCTGAGAGTGACGGACGCGCCAGACGCTATTCGAGCCGCGTCGGTCGGGGAGACGTTGAAGATGATGTCGAGCGCGGTCAGGTCCGCGACCTCGACGATCGGCTGGCTCACATCGACGGACCCGCCGAGCGGAGCGTTCAGCTTCGTGACTACCCCGGAGATCGGACTGCGCAACGTTGCGAGCTGCGCTGAGCGGCGAGCTACTGCCGCTGTGGCTCGGGCCTGCGCGAGCTCCGTGGCGGCCTGATCGGCGTCTTTCGACGGTGAGATGCCGGCGTCAACGAGCCGGCGCGCGCGTTCGTAGTTGCGTTCGGCCGCGGTCAAGGCCGCATCGGCACTCTGCGCCGCGGCAACGAACGGCGCCTGCTCGAACGCCACCAATGGCGCTCCGGCCTTGACGCTCTGTCCCTGCGACACGTAGACGGTCGCGATGCGCGCCGGTGCGGGTGCGCTCAGCGATGCGATGTGCCCGCTGCGCGCGCTGACTGTCCCGATCGAGCTGACGACTTCGGCGAAGGGCTGGATGGTCGCGACCGCGGTCTTCACCTGTACTAGCGCGGCCGTTTCCTCAGTCGTCTCCCCGGAGTGACACGCGCTGAGCAGAGTGATTATGACCCCAATGGCGAAAGCCTTCATCGCATGCCTGGACCGAGGTTGTACAGACGGAGCGTGGCAGTCGCGATCCGGGCCTCGGCGACGTCGTCGATGTAATGGGACACGATCTCGCGCGCATTGCGCTGCGCCTCGAGCACCGCTGGGAGGCCTTCCGCGCCTTCACGGTAGGCGGTGAGTGACATCGCGGCAATACGGTCCGCGTTCTCGAGGAGCAGACGGTCGCGACGGATTCGCTCGAGGGCAAGCGCGCGCGCCCTCGTCGCGCGCCCGATCGCGGCACGGGTCTCGAGGCGAACGAGCGCGAGCTCCGCGCCAGCACGCTCCCGCTCGGCGGTCGCCTGAGCTATGGCGCCGCGATTTCGATTGAGCAACGGCAGCGGGATCGAAACGCCAAAGGTTGGAAGCACGCCGGGCTCGGTGGGATCCCCGTGCTCTACTCCAACCTGAACGCTCAACGGAGAGAAGATGCCGCGTCGCTCGGCGCGCAGCGCGAGATCCGCTGCACTCAGACCCTGCTCGGCCGCTGCAATCGGCAGATCGGTGACGACCAGAGAGTCCGCAACCGTGGGTGGGAGCGTCAACGAATCCACGGGAGCGACGGTGACCCTCGCGCTGTCGAAGCCCATGATCGTCTGAAGATCGAACAGCGCTGAGACGTAGCCGAGCGAATCGACGGCGGCCTGGTTCTCGGCCTGCCCGGCATTGACATTCGCGAGAAGAACGTCGAGCTCGCTCGCGTCTCCCGCGTCGCGACGGAGAACCGCCATGCGTCTGAGACTGTCGGCATCTCTGGCATTTCTCTGCGAAAGGCGGAGGTGCTCGCGCGACGCGAGCGCTCGGGTGTAGGTGGTGTCTGCGTCGAGGGCTGCCGCGGCCTGCTCAAAGGCAAAGCGATAGCGGCTTGCCAATCTTGCTGCCTGGGCGGAGCCGATCCGCGCTGAGCGGACCCCGAAGATATCGATTGGGAGATCGAGGATCTCGTGATATCGCGGGACTGATTTGGAGTACGTCAGGCCGAGGCTTGGATTCTCGAGCTGTCGCGCGGCGAGGACCCGCGCCGCGCCAACCATCGTGTCGGCGCGGGCGAGAGCGGCGCGCGGTCCCTGGCTCACCGCTGATTCCACCGCTTGCGCTCTGGTGACCGGTGTCTGCCCAAGGAGAGCTGGTGGCAGGCAGGCAATTCCAGCGGCGAGGATGAAAAAGCGCATCCGGAAATTTACGCTTACCCGACGCAAGCGCGGGTGGGTTGGAGCGCATCCGGCGCTTCACCCCACCCGCTTTCCTTTGAACTCGCCGCGTAATTCGCCCCGGCTACTTCTTGGCGGTCGTCTTTTCCTTTGCTGCTTCCTTTTTCTCGGTCTTGGCGGACTCGTGCATCTTGCCGACCACGGAGCCGTCGATCGCGCTGACGTTCACTTCTTCGACCCCCGGCTTTCCCGGCACGCTCATGTCATAGGAGTAAACCAGCTTTCCCTTCTCGCGCTCGAGCTCGCTCGACTTCACAGCGCCGTTCGGCACTTCCTTGAGGGCCGTCGCGCGGGCGGCTGACTCGGTGATCTTTGCCTCTTTCTGCAGCGTCGCCTGCGTCTCGACAGTCTTTACTTTCTTGTGTGGCTTCGTCGACTTGGTCGCCTGCATCGTCGTCTTTGCCGCGGTCTTGGTGGTCTTGGCAGTTCCCTGTGCGCCCGCCATCGCCGCGGTGGCAGCGATGGC
>DATFGW010000171.1:0-5633 GCA_035249045.1 Gemmatimonadaceae bacterium
CTCAACTGCTCGGTGGGCCCGCAGATAATTCTCGATGCAATCGAGAAGATGGCGCCGCTCACGCGCCGCAAGCTGAGCGCGCAGCCCAACGCCGGCATGCCGCGCGATGTGAGTGGTCGCAGCATGTACATGGCGAGCCCCGAGTACATGGCGACCTACGCGCACCACCTCGTGCAGGCGGGCGCCAAAGTCGTCGGTGGCTGCTGTGGGACGACTCCGGAGCACATCGCGGCGATGGTCGAAGGCGTTCGCCCACTCTCGCCGCGACAGGCTCGGGTGCCCATGAAGGAGCGTCGGCAATCCCATCCCGACGCACCACCCGAGAATCAGGGCGTCACGCCTGTGCCGCTCGTCGAACGCTCGAAGTGGGGCCGCAAGATTGCCACAGGCGACTTCGTCACCTCGGTTGAGATCGTGCCGCCGCGCGGGGTCGATGCCGGCAAGATGCTGCGCGACACCGCCGCGCTCCGCGATACCGGCGTCGATGCGGTCAACGTTCCAGATGGTCCCCGCGCGCAATCACGCATGGGGGCGCTCCTCTGCAGCCTTCTGATCGAGCAGCAGGTCGGCATCGAAACCGTCATCCACTACTGCTGCCGCGACCGCAATCTGCTCGGCATGCTGAGCGACTTGCTCGGAGCCGCGGCGGTCGGGTTGCGCAATCTGCTGCTCATCACCGGCGATCCGCCCAAGATGGGGCCGTACCCGAACGCTACCGCGGTGTTCGACATCGATGCGATCGGCCTGACCAATCTCGTCAGCAATCTGAACAAGGGGCTGGACCCGGGCGGCAACTCCATTGGCCAGCCGACAAAGTTCGCGATCGGCGTCGGTGTCAATCCGGCTGCGATCGATCCGGCGCAGGAATTGAAGCGATTCGAGTGGAAGGTCGAGGCCGGCGCCGAGTACGCGATCACCCAGCCGGTCTTCGACGTGCGGCAGCTGGAGAAGTTCCTCAAGACCATCGAGCACACGAGGATTCCAATCGTGGCTGGCATCTGGCCCCTGGTGTCGTTGCGCAACGCCGAATTCCTCGCCAACGAGGTGCCCGGAGTCGTTGTCCCGCAGCCCGTCATCGAGCGGATGCGTGTCGCGAGTAACAAATCGAAGGAGCACGGCGTCGCCGAGGGAATTGCAATCGCGCGCGAGATGCTAGAGCGGGTGCGGCCCTACGTGCAGGGCGTGCAGGTATCCGCGCCGTTCGGTCGCGTCGACCTCGCGCTCGAGGTGTTTCGTGACACCCTCGCTCCTGCCGCGGTGAGGACTGCCTGACGCCGTCGAACCAGAGCGTCGACGAAATCTTCGTCGCGAGATCGCGGTACTGGCTCACCAAGGAGTATCCGATCAAGCTGCGGCATTGTGTCAACGCGCTGCCGCAGAGCGCGGTCTGGGCGCGACCCAACGCCACGTCCAACAGCGTCGGAAATCTCCTGGTGCACCTCGCCGGTAACGTCACCGAGTGGATACTTGGCGGCGTCGGCGGCCAAACCATCAGCCGCAATCGCGCCGCCGAATTTGCGCAGACCGAGGGCCGGGACGGCTCGCGACTGCTCGATGATCTCGAAACGGTGCTGCAGAAGGCGGACGGCGTGCTCGCTGACCTCACCGCGGATGATCTGACCCGGTCCGTAACCATTCAGGGACGCGGCACGACGGTGCTAAGCGCGGTCTACCACGTCGTCGAGCATTTCTCGATGCACACCGGGCAGATCGTGCTGCTGACCAAGATCTACGCGCCGGACAGCATCCATTTCTACGAGGACGCCGGCGGCCTGGCGCGTCCCACCTGGCACAAGGGCACCTCCCTCGACGAGGCCGCGCACTAGTCTCCAGCCTGTACGACCGCCATTTTCAGGAACATGAAGGGCGTACTGATCGTCGATCACGGCTCAAAGAAGGACGAAGCGAACGACATGCTGATCTGCATGTCGAATCTCCTCCAGACAATGGCCGGTCCAGAAGTGGTGGTGCGTCACGCGCACATGGAGCTGGCCGATCCGGACATTGCCAGTGGTTTCGCGTCCTGCGTGCGCGCGGGCGCGACCGACGTGATCGTGTTTCCCTACATGCTCTCGCCGGGCAGGCATTCGACCAGCGACATCCCGCGCATGGTCGCTGACGCGGCCCGCGAATTTCCGCACGTCACCTTCAGCGTCACACCCGCCTTCGGCGTCCACGAGAAGCTCGCCGAGCTGATTCTGGATCGCGCCGGCATCGAGGCGGTGAAGGCATTCGCCGGATCGGAAGGCGATCGCTGCTGGGACCCTGATTGCTCTGAGACACTTTGCGGCGACGCGTGCCGAGCCCGCACCGCGCGCCAGACGGTTTTCCCCGGAGGAAATTCCTGATGTTCAGGCACCGCATCGCATTCGGCTCCCTCGCGCTGTCACTGCTCTTCGCCGGATCGATCCGCGCGCAGGCACCACTCCAGACGGTCCCATTCGACCGTGCGAATCTCGACACCACCTGCGCCGCGTGCGACGATTTCTACGAATTCGCCAACGGCGGCTGGCTCAAGCGGGCGAAGATTCCCGGCGATTATCCGACCTACGGTGCGTTCGACCAGCTGTTCGACCAGAACCAGGCGGTCTTGCGCAACGTGCTCGACACGGCTGTGCTGAGGGTGAAGTCGGGAGAGTACAAGCCGGGCACCGGACAGTGGAAGGTCGGCGCGTTCTATCAGACGTGCATGGACACCGTCGCAATAGAGCGCCTGGGAGCTACGCCGCTCAAACCCGGGCTCGATCGCATCGCCGCGATCAACAGCGTCGATGATTTGAAGCGCGCTCTCGGTCAGCTCGAGAAGACCTACGGATTGGCGCCGATCTCCGAAGGCTCGATCCAGGACGCGAAGGACGCGGCGAATACCATCGCCGTTCTGTATCAGGGCGGACTGTCGCTGCCGAACAGCGAGTACTACACGAAGACCGATACGGCATCCGCGAACATGCGCGCGAAGTTCACCGCCAGCGTCTCGCGGATGTTTCAGCTGCTCGGCGACTCGCCCGCGAAAGCGAACGCCGAAGCCGCAACGGTACTCGCCGTCGAGACACAGCTCGCCCGGGGCTCGAAGACTCCCGTTCAGCTACGCGATGTCGTGAACAATTATCACGGGATGACCCTCAGGCAGGTGGATTCACTCACACCGCACTTCTCGTGGGAGCAGTTCTACTCCGAGCTCGGCGCGCCGATCCCGAACAAGATCGACGTCGGCCAGCCGGAGTTCTATCAGAACTTCGACAAGATGCTGACCAGCGTCCCCGTCGCCGACTGGAAGACGCTGTTGCGGTGGCGCCTGGTGAACGCCGCCGCGCCGAACCTCAGCACACCGTTCGTGAAGGAGAACTTCGAGTTCAACAAGCTGTTCACCGGCGCGACCGAGATCAGCCCGCGCTGGAAGCGGTGCGTCAACGCGACCGACAATTACCTCGGGGAGCTGCTCGGCCAGGAGTTCGTGGCTCGCAAGTTTTCGCCGGCCGCCAAGGCGCGCGCCGTCACCATCGTAGATAACCTCGTGCGCGAGCTTCGGTCGCGGATCGAGGGACTGCAGTGGATGGGTCCCGAGACCAAGCAGCAGGCGCTGGTCAAGCTCGATGCATTCAACAGGAAGATCGGCTACCCCGACAAGTGGCGTGATTACTCGTCGCTCACCATCAAGCCGACCGGCTACTACGCGAACGTGCTGGCGGGACAGCAGTGGTCGTCGGCGCGCGACTGGGCAAAGATCAACAAGCCCACCGATCGCACCGAGTGGGGAATGACACCGCCGACGGTCAACGCTTACGAGAATCCGCTGCTCAACGAGATCGTGTTCCCGGCGGGCATTCTGCAGCCGCCGTTCTACGATCCGAACGCCGACGATGCGCTGAACTACGGCGCGATGGGCGCGGTGATCGGCCACGAGATGTCGCACGCGTTCGACGACCAGGGCCGGCAGTACGACAAGTTCGGCAACATGCGCGACTGGTGGAGCAAAGAGGATGCAGCTCGTTACGCGAGTGAGTCGAAGAAGATCGTCGATCAATTCAATTCCTACACGGTCCTCGACACCGCGACGCACGTGCAGGGCGAGCTCACCCTCGGCGAGAACATCGGTGACTTCGGCGGGCTCACCGTTGCGTACGCGGCGATGAAGCGCGCGCTCGCAGCGCATCCGCAGCCGATGATCGACGGGTTCACCCCCGAACAGCGCTTCTTCCTCGGCTGGGCGCAGGTCTGGCGCGAGCTCGATCGGCCGGAGTTCCTCCGCTACCTCGTGAGCTCGAATGAGCACCCGCCGGCCAAGTGGAGAGTGAACGGCCCGCTCAGCAACATGCCGGAGTTCAAGGAAGCGTGGGGCTGCAAGGACGGCGATCCGATGGTGCGGCCCGAGGCGAGCCGGCCTCACATCTGGTAGTGTCTGAATCGCAATGACCACTGAAACTGCCGCGACGTCGGCGCTGACCGCGCTCTCCGAAGAGGAGATCATGTTCCGCGACGCCGTGGCCGCGTTCGCCGAAGAGGAAGTGCGGCCGCGGGTGATGGAGATGGAGAAAGCGGGCAAGATCGATTCGTCGCTCCTGCCCAAATACTTCGAGCTCGGCCTGATGGGAATCGAAGTGCCGGACCAGTACGGCGGGGCGGACGGCAATCTCTTCATGGTCACCCTCGCGGTGGAAGAGATCAGCAAAGTCGATGCGGCATCCGCGATCGTCTGCGACGTACAGAACACCCTCGTCAATTATCCGATCACGCGCTACGGCAGCGATGCGCAGAAGTCGAAGTACTTGCCGCAGCTGACTTCGGACGTCGTTGGCGCGTACGCGCTCTCCGAGTCGGGCTCAGGCTCCGATGCCTTCGGCCTCGCGACCCGCGCCGAAAAGAAAGGCGATCGGTGGATCCTGAACGGACAGAAGCTGTGGATCACCAACGGCGCTGAGGCGGGCATCTTCGTCGTCTTCGCCAACGCCGATCCGTCCGCCGGCTACCGCGGTATCACCGCATTCATCGTCGAGCGCGACTTCAAGGGCTTCAAGGTCGGCAAGAAGGAAGACAAGCTGGGGATCCGCGCGTCGAGCACGGTGGAGCTTCTGCTCGACAACTGCGAAGTCCCCGACGAGAACGTGCTCGGTCCGGTCGGCCAGGGTTACAAGATCGCGATCAATACGTTGAACGAAGGCCGCATCGGGATCGGCGCGCAGATGATCGGCGTCGCGCAGGGCGCGCTCAAGGCGGCGATCGATTATCTGCAGGAGCGCAAGCAGTTCGGAAAACCGCTCTCCGATTTCCAGGCAATCCAGTTCCAGGTGGCGCAGGCGGCGACGGAGCTCGAGGCCGCCCGCCTGATGGTCTACAACGCGGCGCGCCTCAAAGACGCCGGCAAGGACATCGCACGAGAGGGCGCGATGGCGAAGCTCTTCTCCTCGCAGGTCTGCGAGCGCGTGACGTCATTGTGCGTCGAGCTGTTTGGCGGCTACGGCTACACCAAGGACTACCCCGTCGAGAAATTCTACCGCGATGCCAAGATCGGGACGATCTACGAGGGGACGTCGAACATGCAGTTGCAGACCATCGCCAAGGCACTCCTCAAGTAAGTAACTGCAAAAGAAGACTACCGGCGGGCGGCCGTGGGCCACACGGCGGGCGGCCGCGGG
>DATFGW010000172.1:0-14282 GCA_035249045.1 Gemmatimonadaceae bacterium
GCCGCGAGATCGGTGACAACCGGATCACGCCGCAGCAGATCCTGGATCTCTACCCCTCTCAGCTCCAGGCTGCCTTTCTTGGTCACCAGATCGCTGAGGCTCGGCACGGTCAGCGTTGGGACCCCACATTCGAGACCTGCCTTCACCACCTGTCGGACCACCGCGCCCGGCGCGGATGGCATCGCGATGATCAGTCGGGCGACGTGAATGTTCTCGACTATTTTCTTGATCGACGAGAGCGGTCCGAGAATCGGCAGACCCAACAGCGTGTGGCCGTGTTTGCTCTGATCGTCGTCAACGAAACCAATCGGATCGAACTCCAGATTGCTCGTGAGCAACAGGTCCTTGACCACCATCTTCGCAGCGTCGCCCGCGCCAACTATCAATACCGGCTTGGCGTGATCGGACTTGCGCCTGCGCCGGTTCGATCTCGCCGTGCGCGCGACCAGGCGCGGGAGCGCGAGTGCAAACGAAGTCAGCAGGGCGTCGATGAAAACGACCGAGAATGGCGCCCGCGCGCGGGTCAATCCTGACGCCGGCAACAGTACGAGACCGATCACCGCGCCAATGACGGCCGAGATGCTCGCCGCGAACATGATCTGGCGCAGCTCGCCGACACTGGCGTGTCGCCACAAACGGCGGTACATGCCGGCCGCGTAGAAGGCGAGCACTCGCAGCGGCAACGTTAGCCCTACGTACAGCGAAACCAGGCGCCAGTGTTCGGTGACCCAGGACAAATCCTCGAAGCGAACGAGGAATGCGACCAATGTCGCCGTCAATAAGGTGACGACGTCAGCAGCCAGGAAATGGCGGTTCTTGACGCGAGCAGGGAGGATCGACATCCGATTTAGTTAAACGGGACTGCCAACTTGCCAAGTTGACCGATTACGCACAAGTCGTTCCGCGCGCTGTTGCGCTCTTTGCATCGTTTTTGTGTTGCTCACCCAGCGCAAGCAGTGGCTGGCTTTCCTATTCGCATCGCGCCGCTACTATTCTATCTGGCGTGCTCGGAGGCACCGGCGGCCATTGCGCCAACCAACCGATTCAATCCAAATGACATCCAACACCCTCGCCGAGTCCTACGAGGCCGAAGTCAGTCGCGGGCAGCGTTTCGAATTCGGCGAAAACTGGTCGCGGTTTCTGGAACAGCTGGACGAAACGCGAGTTCTCGAGGCAGAGAATTCGCTGCGCCAGATTCTCGGTGTTTCGGATCTCGCCGGTAAGCGCTTCGCGGATATCGGATCGGGCAGCGGCCTCTTCAGCCTCGCTGCTCGGCGTTTGGGCGCGGAGGTGGTCTCGATTGACTACGATCCGGACTCAGTTGCGTGCACGGCGGAATTGAGGAGTCGGTTTTTCCCTGACGACGAACGGTGGGACGTCGAACGCGGATCTGCCCTCGACCGCTCCTACCTCGAGTCGCTCGGCAGCTTCGACGTCGTGTATTCGTGGGGAGTCCTGCACCACACCGGGGCGATGTGGGAGGCTCTGGACAAAGTCTCGACGCTGGTCGCAGCTGGCGGACTGCTATGCGTTTCCATCTACAACGACCAGGGCCGCGCGAGCTCGCGCTGGCTCCGCGTCAAACAACTTTATAACAGACTGCCGGCGCCGCTCCGCTTTCTGGTACTAGCTCCGGCGACCATCAGGCTCTGGGGCCCGAGCTTCGTTCGCGATACGGCGAGCGGACACCCGATGCGAACGTGGTCGGCGTACTACCGGCAACGCGGGATGTCGCCGTGGCGCGATGTCGTCGATTGGGTCGGTGGATATCCGTTCGAGGTTGCCCGGCCCGAGCAGATCTTCGCGTTCTATCGGGACCGCGGCTTCGACCTCGTCAACCTTCGCACGTGTGGCGGCGGCATCGGGTGCAACGAGTTTGTTTTTCGTCGCTCAGGGATCGATCGCAGCGATGATCTTTGAGTCGCGCTTTTCCTTAGGCGTCGTTGCCCATATGATCGTGCCGCGCGGCTTCATCCCCGCCACCATCCGCTGGCCGTTCCCGTTGTTCGAGCCGACCGGCGTGAGCTGCAGCCGGAGCTGAAGGAGCTCGACGCCGGCGGCATCGCAACTATCCTGCAGCGCGTGCAACGCCTCCGACCCAAGGCTCTGGCTGCCGATTACCACGCGCTCGATGTTCCGCGATCGCACGAGCGAAGCAATCGCGTCTCTGCCACCGAACACCGGTAGCCCGAATACGATCTTGCCTTTCTTGCGGGGATCGTCATCGAGGAAGCCGACCGGCGTGAGACCGTACTCGCGGTTCGCCGACAGCTCTCTGACTGTGAGCTCGCCCCCTTTGCCGACGCCGAAGATCAAGGTCGGCGATCCCGGACGCGCCAGCCGCGACCTCATTACGTCCAGCGAGCGGTACGAAAGCCTCACGCCGAAAGTGAGCAGCAGCACGACCATCCCATCGATCACGAAGACACCGGCGCCGACTTCAGTGTGGTGCAGAAAGAGCGCGACGATCACGAAGTTGGCGAGGGTACCGATCACCACCGCGCGGAGCAGTCGGTGCACGTCGCGCACGCTCACCTGGTGCCAGACACCGCGGTAAATGCCGACGGCGTAGAAGCTGGCCAGACGAACTGCCGCCACGAGTGCCAGCGTTCCCATCAGCACCTTGGACTGCGCCGGCGGCGGTGCGCCGCCCCAGCGCAGCAGGAACGCCGCCCAATACGCCGCCGCGAACACCACCAGATCGACCATGGCGTCCAGGATTCTCAGGTTGTACAGAAGCTCGTCCACCAGCATCGAGATTCTGCTCACCTTACTCGGCGCAGAAGCCGGATAGATCGGAAGCTTTGCGAGATACCTGGCGATCATCACGACCGTTAGTAGCAGCAGCACCGCGGTTACGCCGGTTACCGGACTGAAGCCTTCGGATAGATTGACCGTCAAGATGCTCGCCGCAGCAGCGACGCCGTAAATCGCGAGTGCGACTTGCCAGTCCTTCAGGCCGATGAATGCGAGCCGGTGGGTGACGTGGTCGCGGCCTCCAACCGTAACAGGGCGCCGCGCCAGCAATCTCGTGCTCATTACGAGCGCCGTATCGACGATTGGTACCATCACCAGCAGCAGCGGCAACACGACCGAGCCGAGGCCGCCGTCTGGGCGGATGCTCGAGTAGGTCGCGCCGAGTCCCGCCAGGGTTGCGCCGAGGAAAAGGCTGCCGGCATCGCCCATGAAGATCGAGGCGGGCGAGAAATTGAAGATCAGGAAACCGATGCACGCGCCGGCCACGGCGAGCGGAATGGCGGCTAGTGCCGGCGTGTCCCTGAAGAGCGCGGCGAATCCCAACGCCACAATCGCCGCAACCCCGGCGGTTATCCCGTCCATGTTGTCCAGCAGGTTCATTGCATTGGTTAGCGCGATGAACCAGAACATGGTGAAGACGACGTTCCCGAGGGTGAAGGGCACCACCTGGTAGACGGCTCCGGAGCTGACGAGCACCGCTGCGGCGGCAGCCGTCAAAATCAGCTTCGTATTTGGCTTGAGGCTCTTTATGTCATCCACCAGGCCTATCGCAAACATCATCGTGGCGCTGGCGAGAATTCCGGTGATGTAGCGGGGGAAGGCGAGCTCGTTTCGGCCGGTAAAGGCTGACAGGCCGAAGCCGATCAGAACACTTGCTCCGATCGCGATTCCGCCCATCAGTGCGACGGGCTTCGAGTGCCAGCGGTCTGCACGCGGATGCGCGACCCGGCCGGCGTGTGCCGCCATCATCCGGACGAACGGAGTAAGCAGTATTGCGGCTGCGAAGGCAACCAGAATGGACTCGTACATAAACGCTACGCCGGCACTGCCTCCAGAACTCCCGAACGGGTGTATTCGATTACGGATTCGAGGATCCCGTCGAGGTTGTGGGAGGGCTGCCAACCGATTGTGCTGCGAATCTTTTCGAGCGATGGAACCCTGCGCGACATGTCCTCGAAGTTTGCCTCGTACGCCTGATCGTAGGGGACGAAGGTGATTTCGGACGAGGATCCGACCAGGTCACGGACCTTTTCGGCGAGCTCGAGGATGGTGATCTCTTCGGTGTGGCCGATGTTGAAAACCTCTCCGTACGCGGAGCTGCATTCCTGCAGGCCGATCAGCGCATCGATGACGTCGTTCACGTGAGTGAAGCACCGGCTTTGTTTGCCGTCGCCGTAAACTGTGATCGGCCTGTCAGCTAACGCCTGGGACACGAACCGCGGTACGACCATTCCGTACTGGGCAGTCTGCCGGGGACCAACGGTGTTGAACAAGCGAACGACAACGGTGGGCAGCCTCTTCTCGCGGAAGTAGGCGAGCGCCAGAAACTCGTCGATTGCTTTAGAGCACGCGTAGCTCCAGCGGCCTCGCGAAGTGGCGCCTAGGACGAGGTCACCGTCCTCGCGAAACGGAATATCGGTGCTTTTGCCGTAGACCTCTGACGTAGAAGTGATGATTACGGGCTTCTTCTTTTTCGCGGCCGCGGCGAGCACGCGCTCAGTGCACTGAATATTGGTCTCAATCGTCCGAGCCGGGCTCTCGACGATCAGCTTTACGCCGACGGCGGCCGCCAGATGGAAGATCACGTCAGCACCATCCACGAGCTCCGACAACACCGGCGTGTTCATCATGGTGTCGATGACGCAATTCAGCTTCGGATGCTGGCGGAGGTGCATGATGTTACGCACCGAGCCGGTAGAGAGATCATCGATGATCGCTACGTGGTGGCCTGCGCGCAGCAGCCGTTCGGTCAGGTGGGATCCGATGAATCCCGCGCCTCCGGTGACCAGGAAATTCATGGGTTGGAGGCTGGTTGGGGGTTAGATGCGTGCGGCGGCAATTCGGCGGACAGATTTTGGGGATGCAAGCGTTTCGGGGTTATAGTTGTAGTGGCACAGGCGTATTCAAAGCGCCGTTCCGTCCAGCGCGCTGAGTCAGTCGTACAAAACGTTGGGACTTCGCGCGTTAGCGAGCGTCCGAACTTAACCGCAGAGCGCGTGCACTCGCAAGGATTGAACCATTGCGATGCACCACCATTGTTGCTCTATCATCCGGCTAGTTTTGGTCTGCCCAAACCGCCTGCAACCCAGCATCCCGGCTCCAACTTGCACAAACGAAAGGTCCTGTTCTTCATCGGAGCTGACTGGTATTTTTGCTCACACCGCCTGCAGCTTGCGCGCGGACTACAACGCGCGGGTTTCGAGATCGTGGTGCTCACCCATGTTAGGGCGGATGGCGAGCGAATTCGCAGCGAGGGTTTCAGGCTCATCGAAAGCTCGCTCCAAAGGGCGAGTCTCAATCCAATCAACGACATCAAGTCACTATTTGGAACGTTGAGCGCCTACAGGGCCGAGAAGCCGGACGTCGCTCATCACGTTGGGATCAAACCAATCCTCTATGGATCCCTGGCATCGCTAATGACATCCACGCCAGCGATGGTCAACGCATTTGCCGGAACCGGCTACCTGTTCAACTCTTCCGACCGGTCGGCGAGGGCGATCCGCGTGGTCGTCTCACGTTTCATGAAATGGCTTCTCAATCGCGGGAATGCCCGAGTGCTGCTGCAAAGCGACCACGCGCGGGACGTCATGGTTCAGAGCGGCATGTTGCGGCCCGACCGCATCGCAGTAATCCGTGGCTCCGGGGTCGATCTCGACGAGTTTGCTCCGACCCCCGAGCCGCCGGGCACTCCGTTGGTGGTTCTTCCGGGGCGAATGCTGTGGGACAAGGGGGTAGGGGACTTCGTGAAAGCCGCCGGCATACTCCGGCAGCGGAACGTCCACGTGCGGATGGCGTTGGTAGGCGCTCCGGACGTGGCGAATCCGTCGGCGATCCCCGACGCGCAGCTCGAGGCCTGGCGCGACGGCGGCGACGTCGAATGGTGGGGGCACCAGGCCGACATGCCGTCGGTGCTGGCGCAGTCGCACATTGTTTGCCTCCCGTCATATCACGAGGGAGTACCGAAGGCCCTGATCGAAGGCGCTGCCAGTGGACGGGCGCTCATAGCATCGGACATCCCGGGTTGCCGCGAAGTTGTGGAGGACGGCAAGAACGGATTGCTTGTGCCACCAGGCGATGCGGAAACGCTGGCGAATGCGATCGAGCGGCTCGCGGGCGACAGGGATTTGCGGCAGCAACTGGGTAATAACGGACGGCGAGTCGCCGTCGAGAATTTTTCCATCGAGAGCGTGGTCCAGAAGACCCAAGCCATCTACGAGGAGCTGTTGGCGGCGTGTCCAGCATGAGCGCGAAGGGCTCCCTGTGGCCGTGACCTACCCGAACTTCGCACGCCGCAAATCCGGCGAGATCGAAGCATTCTGGGGGCTGTCCATCGCGACGCTACTCCTGCGATCGCGACGGACGATCATGGCGCTCGGCTTCGGCGGTGCCGCGATCGGCCTTGTCCTCGGACTCCTGACGCCGCGGACATATACGTCAGGCGCCACCTTCGTTCCCCAGACCAACGAGGCCAATGCCTCCGCGCTCGCCCTCGCCGCGAGCCAAATGGGCGTGCGCCTGCCGACCCAGAACAGCAGCTGGGGACCAGCGGTCTATGTCGAGCTCCTGCGGTCGTGGGCGCTGCTGGAGCCCCTGGCGCGCGAAACGATGGTCGTGCCGGAAGAGGGTGACAAACGCATCCCTCTGATGGACCTGCTCAAGGTGAAGGCCTCCAATCCCCAGCGTCGGCTGGAGCTGACGGTGCGCCGGCTCTCCAGCATTATCAGCGCGCGTGAAGTGAAGGCGCTCGGCGGCGTCGAGCTGCGCGTCACCACCAAATGGCCGAGCGTCTCGTTCGCGATCGCACAGCAATTGGTAGATGGGGTGAATCGCTTCAACCTCGAGAAGAGAAAGTCGCAGGCAACTGCGGAACGGCAGTTCGTCGAAGCCCAGACTACAGACGCCGAACGCGCACTACGTGACGCGGAAGATCAACTTCAGGAATTTCTGCAGCGAAACCGGATGACGACGAGCATCTCTTCCGAGGTTGCATTCCAGAAGGACCGTCTGCAGCGCGAGGTCGGCCTCCGCCAGCAGCTCTATACGACGTTGGCGCAAAGCCGTGCCGAAGCTCGCAGTCGCGAAGTGCGCGACACCCCGGTGATCACCGTGCTCGAGGAGCCGCGGTTACCCGTCGTGCCCGAGTCGCGGCGCGTCGCGCTCAAGACCGTGCTTGGCGGTCTTCTTGGAGGATTGGTGGGAATGCTTATCGCGTTCCTCTCCCAGGGTCTGGCGGGTGCGCGAAAGACGCCAGATGAAACAGCGCAGGAATTTTTCCGACTGATGGAGGAAGCGACTCCACGGATCCTCCGGCGGAAAAAGGGATGAAGGTTCTTGTCACGGGCAATGCGGGCTTCATCGGCTTCCACACCGCCAGGAGATTGTTGGAACGAGGAGACGAAGTCGTCGGGTTCGATGTCGTAAACGCGTACTACGATCCGGCGCTCAAGGAAAGCAGACTCAGGATTCTCGAGGAGACCGCAAGCAGGACAAAGCGGCCCTACGAGTTCATCCGGGCCAATCTTGCAGACGCTGACGCGGTCAAAGCGTGCTTCGCGAAACATTCATTCGACCGCGTCATTCATCTCGCCGCCCAGGCTGGGGTGCGCTACTCGCTCGTCAACCCGCAGGCGTACGTTGAGAGCAACATCGTGGGGTTCACCAATGTGCTCGAGGCGTGTCGCCACTCGCGGACTCCCCATCTCACGTACGCGAGCACGAGCAGCGTCTACGGCGCGAACACGCGCATGCCTTTCAGCGAGCACGACGGCGTGGACCACCCGCTCCAGTTCTATGCCGCTACCAAGCGCGCGAACGAGCTGATGGCGCACGCTTACGCGCACCTGTTCGGGTTGCCCAGCACCGGCCTCCGCTTCTTCACGGTTTACGGGCCCTGGGGAAGGCCGGATATGGCGCTCTTCACTTTCACGAAGAACATCATCGAGGGCAAACCGATTCCCGTCTTCAACGGCGGGAACCACACCCGTGACTTCACTTACGTCGACGACATCGTCGAGGGTGTGATCAGGACGAGCGATTGCATCGCTGCTCCCGATCCCGAGTGGGACAGCTCGAACCCCGATCCCTCCTCGAGCAACGCGCCGTTCCGGATCTTCAACATCGGAAACAACGATCCGGTAAAGCTGACCGCGTACATCGATGCAATCGAAGAAGCGGTGGGGAAAAAAGCGATCCGCGAGCTGCTTCCGCTCCAGCCGGGAGACGTTCCCGACACCTACGCGGACGTCACGCAGCTCGTCAGCCACGTCGGATACCGCCCCTCGACGAGCGTCAGGGAAGGCGTTTCCAACTTTGTCTCGTGGTATCGAGAATTCTTCGCCGCGTAGCGCGCTCGCGCGGCCGGTGTCACCCGAGCATCAATTGACCCAGCCAGGCCTGTTCCGTTCGGTGAGGGCTGCGCCGTCGGCCGCGCTTCGGTCGTGGGTTCTCCGCGCAAGGAGCGCGCATCCTGACCATCGCGCCATCGCGCGCGGCATGGCCTGGGTAGCGCTGTTCGTCTTCGCCAGCAAGCTGGCCGGCGCGGCGAAAGAGATGGCGGTCGCGTGGCGCTACGGCGCGGGACAAGAAGTCGATGCCTATCTCTTTGTGTTCAATCTCGTCAGCTGGCCCCTCGCGCTCTGGCTCAGTCTGCTGACAGTCGTGCTCGTGCCGTTTGCCGCGCGCATCCGGGCCGAAGGCCAGGCGGAGCTGATCCGTTTCCGCTCGGAGCTGCTTGGTTTTTCGATCCTGCTCGGCGTTCTCCTCGCGGGCATCGCAGTTCTGGCCCTCCCGCCGATTCTGCGCTCGTCGTGGGCGGGCCTCCCGCCGGGAACGCGCGACATTGCACTGGCAATCGCGCCGACCCTTTCAGCTTTGATCCCGCTCGGGATCGTGGCAAGCCTCTATTCAGCGTGGATGCTGGCGACTGGCCGCCACGCGAATACCCTCTTCGAGGGGATCCCGGCGCTCGTCCTCATGGTCGCCATTCTTACGTGGGCGGGCAGTGGTGTCGCGCCTCTCGTCTGGGGGACGATCCTTGGATTCGCGCTGCAGCTCGTTGCGCTTGCCGTGATGTTGGGAATGGATCGCGAGCTCAGCGTGCCGCGGTTCACCTTCCGCTCGACGGACTGGTCGGCATTCTGGAAAGGCTTCACCATCATGATGCTCGGCCAGGCTCTCATGAGCGTGACCACCCTGATCGACCAGTTCTTCGCCGGTCACCTGGGTACGGGCGCGATCGCCAGCCTGAGCTACGCGAACCGGATTCTGGTTCTGATCCTGAGTCTCGGAGCTACGGCTGTAACCCGGGCGACATTGCCAGTATTTTCGCGGACGCGCGCGGGCGGGTCGAGCGCGCAGCAGCTGCGGCGGCTCGGGATGCAGTGGACGAGAATTCTTTGGGCGCTCGGCGCAGTGGGAGCGGTGGTTGGCTGGCTGCTTGCACCCTGGGCTGTCCGGATTCTCTTCGAAAGGGGAGCGTTCACGAGTCATGACAGTACGACCGTCACCCGAATCCTGCGGTACGGGCTGGGTCAGCTCCCGTTTTATTTTGCGGGCCTGGTTCTGGTGTCGATGCTCACGAGCCAGCTTCGCTATGTGGCAATCTCGCTGATTGCCACCGTGAATTTGCTCGTGAAGCTGGTTGGGAATGCGTTGCTGGTACCGCGGTTCGGTGTTCCCGGGCTGATGGTATCGACGACGGTAATGCTTGCTGTGTCTTCTTTGCTTCTGGTCGCGGTCGTCTACATGGACGAGAGAAAGGGCCGCGCGACCGGATTCGCGTAATCAACGGTTATCGAATGGATCAGGAAAGAATCTGGGACTATTTCCAGAATGACGATGAGGTCGGGGACGCGGTATTCAATGCGCGGCCAAGGTATGAGTACGTCGCGCGCCAGATCGCGCCCGGCACGCACGCGCTGAATGTGGGTGTCGGTCGCGGCGGGCTCGAATCGGTTCTCCTCAAAAAGGGAGTTCGGGTCAGCGCCCTCGATCCCGGTGAGAAGTCGATCGAGCGTGTCCGCGCGCAGCTGGGGCTTGGCGATTCCGCGAAGGTCGGCTTTTCGCAGGCAATGCCTTTTGCCAACTCCGAGTTCGACTTCGTCGTCATGTGCGAAGTGATGGAGCACCTGTCGGACGAAGTCATCGCCGCGAGCCTGGTAGAGGTGGAGCGCGTTCTAAAGCCGGGTGGGCGGCTCGTCGGAACCCTTCCGGCTGACGAGGATTTGCTCGCCAATCGGGTCGTGTGTCCGCATTGTGGTGAGACCTTTCATCGCTGGGGACATCTTCAGAGCTTCTCCGAGCCCCGTCTGCGTCGCCTGCTGTCGGAGCGCTTCTCTGATGTCCGCGTTTCGCGGCACTATTTTGGGGAGCCGCACACGCTCAACTGGAAAGGGCGATTGATCTGGACGCTCAAGAAAAGCCTCGTTGGCCTTGGGGTGAAAGGCAGTCTCGAATCGTTCTTCTTCAGCGCCACACGGCGTTAGCCCCCTTCCGCGCGGGTCGTCGGAGTTGCCCGGCACCATGAACATTCTTGTCTTCATCCACTCACTCGCCGCTGGTGGGGCGGAGCGCGTCACCGCGGCGCTCGCCAACATGTGGGTCGAAGGCGGAAACGCAGTCACCATCGTGACGCTCGCCAGTCGCTCCGAGGATCGCTATGGCCTCGATGCCCGCGTGCAGCGCGTCGAGCTTGGGCAGGTCACGGACGGCGGCGGCATCCCGACCGTTGTGGTGGCGAACGGCAAGCGCATCGCTGCGCTGCGAAACGTCCTGCGCCGGGGCCGCCCGGACGTCGCGCTGTCCATGATGAGCACGTCGAACGTGCTCCTCGCTCTCGCCGCAATCGGTCTGAATGGCGTCGCGACGTTCGGCTCCGAGCGAGTCCACCCGCCCCACGTTGGGATCGGAAAGGCGTGGCACTTTCTGCGCGCGCACTGCTACCGCCTGCTCGATGGAATCGTCGCGCAGACGACGCAGACTCGTGACTGGCTGCTGTCGAACACGAATGCGCGCGCCGTCGATGTCATTCCGAACCCCGTGGTGTGGCCGCTCGAGGCGCGGGAGCCGATTGTCGCACCCGCTGTCTCTGGCCGACCGAATCGCAAGTTGCTGCTCGCCGTAGGGCGCCTCGAGTATCAGAAAGGCTTCGACATCCTCATGCCGGTATTTTCCGAGCTCGCCCGGGATTTTCCGCACTGGGATCTGGCCATCGTCGGACAAGGCAGCCAGCGCGGCGCGCTGCAGGCTGCCATCGCCGACCTCGGGCTCGATGGTCGGGCTTTTCTCGTTGGAGACGTAGGGAATGTCGGTGATTGGTACGAGGCCGCGGACCTGTTCGCGTTTCCTTCACGGTTCGAGGGTTTCCCCAACGCCCTCGCCGAGGCGATGGCGTATGGGGTCGCCGCAGTGAGCTTCGACTGCGAGACCGGTCCGCGTGATCTGATCACCAGCGGAGAGGATGGTATGCTCGTACCGGTCGGTGATGCTGAAGCGTTGAGCAGCTCGCTGCGTCGACTGATGGCCGACGCGGATGCGCGGCAAGCGCTCGGAACGCGTGCGCGCGAGGTCCGGGAGCGATTCGCCTTGTCCCGCGTCGGCGCGCGATGGCTCGAGCTCTTTCGCGGTTCGATGTCGAAGTGACGAGCGCGCAATCGCATCCTGCTAAAAGTTCGGTGCTCTTCGTTCTTCCTTCCCTCGAGGCCGGCGGTGCCGAAAGGGTCGTTATCACCATGCTGCGGCATCTGGACCGCGAGCGCTTCGCGCCGACGCTGGCGGTGCTCGACAACCGGAACCCGGTATTTGCCGCCGACGTTCCTGCTGACGTCGAGGTCATCCGGCTCGGAACCAACAGATTGCGGTACAGCCTGTTCGCGATCCTGCGCCTCGCCTGGAGCCGTCGGTTCGATCTGATTTTCACCACCATCGGCCACCTCAATCTCGGCTCGTCGCTGCTGCGACCGGTGTTCCCGTCGGGCGTAAAGCTGGTCGTCCGAGAGGCGAGCATAGTCTCCGAGGTGCTTGCAACTTCGCGTGGCTCGTCGCCGCTGCGGCTGGCGTATCGGGCGTTGTACCGCTTTTGCGATAAGGTCGTTTGTCAGTCGGAATTCATGAAGCGCGATCTGGTGGAATCGATTGGCGTACGAGGCCGGGAGATCGTCGTCATCCAGAATCCGATCGACCTGACCCGCGTCCGCGCGCTGATGCGAGAGGAGCTTCCGCCGGATCTTGCCGCACCTCCGGACGAAGCAACGATAAATCTTGCTGCGGTCGGCCGGCTCGACCACGCCAAGGGGTTCGATCTCCTCATACGTGCAATCGCTCTCTGCGACGACCCGCGCCTCCGTGTTACAATTCTCGGCGAAGGCCCTTTGCGCGCCGAGTTGGAGGCGCTCGCCGGAAAAATGGGCGTTGGTTCGCAGGTGCGGCTCGCCGGGTTCCGAAGGAACCCGTATGCACTTTTGAGCCGCTCCGATGCGCTTGTGTTAAGCTCGCGGCACGAGGGAATGCCAAACGTGGTTCTGGAGGCGTTGGCGTGCGGCACTTCCGTCATCGCAACTCCGGCGCCAGGAGGCTTGTTCGAGATCGTGAATGGCCGAGCCAATTGCATCGTCGCTCGTGAGCTGACCGCCGAAGCTTTGTCGGAGGCGATTCAGGCTTTCACGTCGGGCGCGCGCTCAGGCGTCGCCGAGGCCGATCTGCGCGAATTCTCGGCTGAGAGCGTGACGCGGCGCTACGAGCGGCTGTTCTCGGAAGTTCTGGGTCGCAGCGAGTGAGTACGATTTATCTGCTGGTCGCCGCGGGTTACGCTTTCCTCGCATTTACGGTTGCCCAGATCGAATTCCGCCGCACCAGAAACGCGGGGGTAGACATCACCACGGTGTTTCTGGTGCTGTGTCTCCTGCAATGCTGCCTGCCTGGAATTGCGATCTATTCCGCGCTGCCGTTCATCGATCGGTCGGCACCAACCGGGATTGATGCTTTCGACCGCATCTACTACGCTCTCAACCCGACAACGGCACTGGTTGTTCTGTCGCTGACTGCGTGGTTCGTGCTGTTCATTTACGTCGGTGCCGCGCTCGGGCGGCTTGCGTTGAGAAGCCAGCGCTGGGTCGGTTGGGAAAAGCCACCGCTCACCGTGTCGATAAGCCTGAACCGCATTCTCTGGCTCCTGATCGCCGGCTTGCTCCTGACGCTGTTGTCGTTCTATCGCCTGGGTGACACGCTCTTTTCGCGCTACGCGAATCTCATTCTGCTGCGCGGAGGTGACCCGGAGATCCAGCGCACCGCTCTCAACGCAAATGCGTTTGCTCTGACGCAGTCGTGGGGGTGGCTGTCGATCGTCGCGATCTTCACTGCTCTTGAGCGTCGCGGCCGTGGATGGCCGTTCGTGGCAGCGATCGTTCTGGCGGCGATCTTCGCCGTGCTCAGCGTGTCGAGGCGCGCACTATTTCTGCCGATCGTATTCAGCTATCTGGCAGTCTCGCTCTATCACGGGCGCTTTCGGCTCCGGTGGGTGGCGTTGGCTGGGATCCCAATGATTTTGTGGCTGGCCTACGGCAAGGAGCTGCTCGCTTCGATCGCGTTCGGAATACCCGTAGAATCGGTTTCGTCTAACTATCAGTCGTGGATGGGCGCGGTTTTGAGAGCCGCGTCCGACACCGGGCTCACCATCGTCGAGTCGGTGGGAACGTTGACCATGCTCCACCTTTGGCCTCGCTTTGGAGTCGATCATGTTCTTTCGCTGGCGCAACGCTTTCCGGAGGGAATACTCGGCTGGGATTTCAATTTTCCGGAGCGGATCGTTCGGGTGAGCACCACCGCCTTTGCCGATGCCAACGCACAGGACATCCCGCCGGGAGTGATCGGGCAGATGTGGCTGGACTTCCGCGTGTTCGGACCCGTGATCTGGGGACTTTTCTTCGGCTTCCAGCTCAGCGTCCTTCAGGCTTTCTACGATCGGACCACGAGGAGTTACCAATCGGCGGCGATGTTCGTGCTGCTCGCATTCCTGGTGGTGCTCCCTGTTAACACGGGATCCTTCGACTTCTCGTTTAGTGTGGATGTGTTCGCAGTGCTGATGGCCCTGGTCTGGTGCGCGAGAGTTCGGCCGGAAGCTGTCGAGTCACGCGGTCCAGTGGCGATCCACCTTCCCGCGGATCCGCTCCCCGGAGAGCCGTGAGCTCCGGCGACCCGACGAAGATCTGTCACGTAATCGTAGGGCTCGAGCCGGGCGGGGCAGAGCGCACCCTCCAGCGTCTCGTGGCGAGTCACAGCCGGGACCACAGGTTTCAGCACTCGATCGTGAG
>DATFGW010000173.1:0-8359 GCA_035249045.1 Gemmatimonadaceae bacterium
CGGTACGCAAAGGCCGCGACGAACACGCTCAGCTCGTACAGCACATACAGCGGAATCGAAAGCGCGAACAACGAATACGGATCCGCGCCCGGCGTTATGAACGCCGCCGCGACGATGCACACGACGATCGCGTGCCGCCGATAGCGCGACAGAAACTGTGGCGTGATGATCCCAAGCGCGGTCAGCGCGAGGATCGCAATCGGCACCTCGAACACCAGCCCGAACGCCAGGCACATGCTGATCGCGAAGTCGAAATATTCCGTCGCCGAGATAAGTGGCGTGAGTGCTGTCGATTCGATGCTCATCAGAAAGCGCAGCGTCAGCGGCAGGACTACGAAGTAGCTGAGCGCGACGCCCGCCAGAAACAACACCACCATCGCTATGAGCACCGGCACGACGACCTTCTTCTCGTGCGCGTAGAGCGCCGGCGCCAGAAATCCCCAGATCTGTCCCACGATCACCGGCGAGGCGAGAATGAGTCCCAGCACCAGCGACGCGTTCAACAGAATGTGGAAGGAGGTGCCGGGGTGGGTGTAGATCAGCTTCTGCCCGTGCAACAGCGGCAGGATCGGCCGCTCCAGCACTCTGATGATGTCGAGATGCGACAGCAGCGCGAAGCCGAGCACGATGCCGATCACGACCGCACCGGCAATCCAGAAGAGCCGCCTGCGCAGCTCCTCCAGATGATCCAGAAATGGCATCTCGTGGTCTGGAGCTGCGCTCATGCCACGACCTCCCAGCGCTTACTTGATCGACTGAAGACGCTCGTCGGCGAGAGCTGCCTCGTCGGAGCGCGGGAACCGCTTGATGATTTCCTGGAATAGCCGCTTGGCGTCGGCGGTCTTCTTAGTCGCCTGCATCTGCAGCGCGCGCTTGTACATCGCCGTCGGCACGCGGGGGGAATTCGGATACTTAGTGATCAGCGACGCATACTCCTTGTCCGCGGCGTCCGCGTTGCGCTCGGCGGCGTACGCCTGCGCGGTGTAGAACATCGCATCGGGCACCAGGTCGGACCGCGGATACGTCGAGATCAGCTCGGCGAATGCCGCGCGCGCCGCGACGTTGCCACCCTTGAGCAGCTGATCGCGGCCGGCTTGCAGCAGCTGCGCTGGTCCGGGCCCGCCACCGACAGGCGCCTCATTCGCGGCAGAGTTGCTGTCGGGCGCGGCGCTGGCATCGGGCTGCGTTCTCTGCTCTACCGCCGCGCGCATGTCGCGCAGCTGCCGCTGGCTCTGGCCGCTCAGATCCTGAAGCTGGGAGATGTCCTCTCTGATCGCGGCGAGGTCGGCATCGCTCGCGGTCTTCATCGTGTTGATGCGCTTGCTGAGCGCGCTGATCGAATCGTTGAGCGACCGCATGTTGCGCGACAGGTCGATGAGGTACGCGCGCTGCACCGAATCGGCGGCGTTGGCGCCGGCACGGGTGCCGATCATGTCGGCCTGGAGCTTGTCGAAGTCTGATTTCGTCGCGAAAAAGCAGCCGCCCACCAGGAGCGGCAGCAGCGCGAACGTGTATCGAGAGGGTTTGGTCATTGGGAGTATGATCCTACTTCCGGATTGGCGAGAATGGGCGACCACGCCGCCAGCCTCGCTCCCTTGGTGTGGGTGAGCTGCCGCGCGCGGCCAGACTCGGTGTCCATTATCCACAGCTGCTTTTCGCCGCTCCGCGACGAGGTGAACACGAGATGGCGGCCGTCCGGCGCCCACGATGGATCCTCGTTCTCAGCCTCACTGGTGAGCTGCTTCGGAACACGATCGCGCAAATCGATCATCCAGATCTGGAAATTGCCGTTCTGCTGCTCGTACGCGATCGCGCGGCCGTCAGGTGACCAGTCCGGGCTCGCACGGTAGCTGCGCACTCCGGGAGTGTACGACGTGAGCAGCTGAACGTTCGACCCGTCCGCATCCATAATATACACCTGGGGCGAGCCGGACTTGCCCGAGATGAACGCAATCTGTCGCCCATCCGGACTGTAGGATGGCGAAGTGTTGTCGGTTCCTTTGCCGATGGTCAGTTTTTTCGGCTTCCCCGAATCCAGAGTGGCGAGGACGAGATCGGTGCCGGCGCTCCCGGTACCCTGGGCGTAAAGAATTGCGTTGCCGTTCGGCTGATAGACTGGAGTGATGTTGAGTCCCGCGCGAATCTGGCTGATCCGTCGCGTGAAGCCCGTCCGCACATCCAGCTCCTGCACCTGCGTTCCCGTGTTCCCAAGCACCGTGAACACCACGGACTCGCCGTCGGGGGACCAGGCCGGTGACAGCGCGCCGCGACCCGTCGTGATCGCCCGCGTCGCCGCGCCGTCGCTGTCGACGATCTTGAGCTCGCCGTTCGCGACGTAGGCGATGCGCGTCTGCGCAATGCCACGCTTTCCAAAAACCCATTGCTCGATCTGGTCGGAGATGCCGTGCACGACAAAGCGCCAGTCACGATCGCGCCGGTCGAACAGGAAATGCTCAGACTGCAACAGCTGCCCGCGGGAGACGTCATATGCCGCGACGTGGATTCCCGTCGTCGTGCGCGTCATTCGAACGAGCAGCGCGGCGCCAAACTTCGCGACGAGGGGGAAGTTGATCTTCTCGCCTGCCGGAGGAACGAGACCACTGAGCGTCTCGTCGTCCAGCGCAATCACGTTCATCCGGTCGCTGTAATCGAGATCGCGTTGCACGATGACTTGCAGCGAGTCGTCGCCGTAGTTGGTGGCTACCGGCAGGACGATCACGCCCGGCTTGGTGCCGGGATCGTAATTGAGCCCCAATCGCACACCCGGGACCGTCGTCGTGTCCTGGGCGAGCGCCGCGCGTGAAGCTCCGACGACGCACGCGAACAGCGTCAATGCGGCAAGTCCCCGCCACTGACTCACTTCAGGAACTCCGGATCGAAGCTGAACACCACCGGTAGCACATCGTCGGCGAAGCCGGCTGGCAGCGGACCGAATGCGCCCGCGCTCGACGCTGCTTCGACGGCCCCTTGTGCCTCCAGATCGAAGGAAAAGTTGCCAGACTTCCTGACGAACGTGAGATCAGAGACTGAGCCATCGCGATGAATCAGGAACCGAACCTCCGCCTTGAGCCGCGCGGAGGCATTCCGGGGCTTGAAGTTGAGTGCAATCTGCCGAACGATGTTGTTGAGATACCCGGGAAACGGAAACTCGATCCCGTCACTGCGTACTGTCGCGACGTCGGTGCCCTTCCCGCCGGTGGGACCGCCACCCGCCTTCGGGGCCGCCGTCTTCGGCTGCACCGGAACGCTGGGCGCCTTTGGAGCGCTCGCCTTGGGCGTCGGCGCAACCTTACCCTCCGACGGCGTTACCCGCGCGGGAGGTTTGGTCGCCGGCTTGGGCTTCGGAAGCGGCATTTCCTTGACGGTTGACGGGGAAGCGGTCGGCTGCGTAACAGGTGCAGTCGCGGTTGCCGGCTGAGTCTTCACCTCGCCGATCGCGCGCTCTCCGGGAGGCGCCGCAACGATGTTGACCTTGTACATCGGCGGCAACGCTACCTGCTTGCGCTCTCTGAGGGTGTTGAACAGCAGAACCGCGATCGCCGCATGCAGCAACACCGAGAGCGTGAACGGAGTGACGAGTCGCGGTCCCCCAGCCGTCTCCCGCCGGGCGATCATCTCGCCTCGGGTGGCTCGGCCACCAGGCCTATGTCTCCGACGCCGCTCGCTCGCATGATTGCCAGGACCCGCACCACCGATCCGTAGGGCACGCCGTCGTCGGCGCGCAAATAGACGCCGCCGCTTCCCCGCCGCTGCGCGAGCGCCTTGAAGCTCGCCGCGAACTGATTGTAGGTGAGCTGTGCATCGTCGACGAAAATCGTTCCGCTGCGATTGATGGTCACCGTCAGTCCGCTCTTCGATTCCAGCGGACGGGCCTGCGCCTTCGGCAGCGAGATGTCCACTCCGCCCTGCATCATTGGCGCTGTGATCATGAAGATGATCATCAACAGCATCATCACGTCGATGAGGCTGACGACGTTAATCTCGGCGTTGAGCGTCAGTCGGCCGCGACCGCGTCCACGCCGGGCCATTAGATCATGCCCTCTCGAACCATCAGCGCGATGAGCTCCGAGCCGAAGCTCTCCAGCTCACCCTCGATCTTGTTCAGGCGCGCCGCGAAAATGTTGTACGCGAACACGGCTGGAATGGCGACGCTCAGTGCCGCTGCCGTCGCGATCAGCGCTTCGGCAACGCCCGGCGCCACCGCGCCAATGTTGCCGGAGCCTTTCGAAGCGATCCCGACGAACGCGTCGATGACGCCGAGCACGGTGCCGAGCAATCCGATCAGCGGGCTGACGGAGCCGATCGTCGCGAGCGATGGCACCCATTTGCCGAGTCTGTCGCGCTCCGAAGTCGTCTCGGCGTCGAGCACGAGCTGGAGCGCTTCGACCTGCGCGCTGCTGAAACGCGCGGAGCGGTCGGCGGTGCCGTGCAGCGCGGGTGTCGTCTCTTCGATGAAGCGCATCGCGCGCTCCATGATTCTCGCCGGCGGGCCGTTGCTCCGACTCGCCATGCTCGCCGCACTCTGCACGCTGTTCGCGCCGGCGAACTCGTGGGCGAAGGAGTGCGTGATCGATGCGGCACGCCGCAGGTCGTACCACTTCAGGAAAATGATTCCCCAGCTGATGAGCGAGAGAATCACCAGAATGAAGAGCACGATCTTGGTCGCGCCGGTTGCCTGGGTCACCAGCTCCATCGGCGACCGCGGAATCCCCTGCACGGCCTGAAGCAGCGCCAACGCAGTCAACTTTCCCGCCGCGTCAACGCGCCGCTCCAGTCATCTGCCGGGCAAACCATGAATAGGTCTGCTTCAGCCCCTCCTTGAGTGACACCTCGGGAGCCCAGCCAAGAACATCGCGCGCTTTGCTGACCTCGACGAACGACTCCTGCTGCTCACCCGGGCGATGCGGGGCGAACTCGACGGGCACGTTGCTCTGCGCCGCCTCCTGCAGCAGACGCACGACGTCGAGCACCGATGTTCCCTTTCCGGTTCCGATGTTGAAGGCGCGCGCATCGACCTTGCCGCGTTCGGGCAGCGGCTTCGTGGCGGCAAGCCACACTGCTCGCGCGACATCACCGACGTAGACATAATCGCGGGTCTGCTTGCCGTCGCC
This sequence comes from Gemmatimonadaceae bacterium, assembly GCA_035249045.1. Lineage (GTDB taxonomy): Bacteria > Gemmatimonadota > Gemmatimonadetes > Gemmatimonadales > Gemmatimonadaceae > UBA4720. The sequence goes on from DATFGW010000173.1 coordinate 5,112, forward strand.
GAAAATCGTGAGCGGCTTGTCGTTGAGAATGCGGCCGCAGAAGATCGCGACCACACCCGCCTCACCATGTGGATCCTGGCGCGGACCGTACACGTTCCCGAAGCGAACGGCGACGGTGTCCTTGTCGTGGACGCGGCCATAATAAGCGAGGTAGTATTCCGCGCTCAACTTGGAGACCGCGTACGGTGACTCGGGATCCTTGGCAAAGTCTTCGATATTCGGCGGGGTGGTGAACTCCCCGTAAAGAGCGCCACCGGTGGAAGTGAAGACGACCCGCGCGTTCGACCTCGAGCTGCGCAGCGCTTCCATCAGATTGAGCGTGCCGAGGATGTTGATAGTGGCGTCGTTGACCGGATCGGCGACGCTGTGCCGGACGTCGATCTGCGCAGCGAGATGCGCGATCACATCGAACTTTCCGTCGCGAACCAGCGCGGCGAAGTCCGCCGAATTGACGCCGACCTCTACGAAGCGCGCTGTCGCCGGCAGATTCTCGCGCTTTCCGGTCGAGAGATCGTCGGCGATGGTCACGTCGAACCCTTTGGCGAGAAAGAGGTCGGCCACGTGCGAGCCGATGAACCCTGCCCCGCCAGTAACGAGAGCTTTAGGCAATGTCGGTTTGATCTCCGGGTGTCGGATGCTCTGTCTTCACCGCGTGTTGATCAGCGGCGGCGCCTTTCTCGAGCGCGAACAGGTAGCGCGCCGCATCGACGACGCCGAGTCCGCGCCCGTTCGCGGCAGCGGCCTTCAGTCGTACACTCGGCTCGTGAAGGAATTTATTCATCAGGGACTTTGAGAAATTTTCGACTGTCTCGGCCTGCTCGGGTGTAAGCGCTCCGAGTCGCCGCAATGCTGCAGCAAGCTCCGTACTACGCAGCCTGTCCATCTCTTCACGGAATTCACGCACTACCGGCACCGCGGCGAGCCCCGCTACCCAATCCCAGAACTTCTGACTCTCCACCGCTACGATCGCCTGCGCGGCGGGAACGTCCTCAGCGCGTTGCTCCAGATTGGCCGCCGCCGCCGCGCGCAAGTCGTCGAGGTCGTAGAGAAACACGTTGTCAAGCTCGCCGACGGCTGTCTCGACGTCACGCGGCAGCGCGATGTCGAGAATGCAGAGCGGACGATCCCCCCGCGCCTCGATCGAGCTCCGGACCCGGGTGACCGTAACGACGGGCACCGGTGACGCCGTGGAGCAAATCAGGACATCGACGTCGCGCAGCGACTCCCAGCACTGATCGTAGTGCATCGCCACGGCGGCGTGCCGCTCGGCCAGCGCCTGCGCGCGCTCATGAGTGCGGTTCGCGACGATCGCGACGCACACACCCTCTTTCTGCAGACACTCGAGTGCTAGCTCCGCAACATCGCCGGCGCCGAGGACCATCGCGCTGCGTGCCGCGAGGTTGCCGAAGATCTTCTTGGCGAGCTGCACCGCGGCCGAGCTCACGGACGCCGCGCCACGCCCGATACCAGTCTCTTCGCGCGCGCGAGATGCCGCAAGCAGAGCAGTCTGGAACATTCTGTTGAGTACCGGCCCCGACTCCGACCTGCACTGCTCCCACGCATCCTTCACCTGACCCTGAATCTGCGCCTCACCGAGGATCATCGAGTGCAATCCGGCAGTTACGGCGAAAAGATGGGCCGCAGCTTCACGATCGCGCCGCACGTACACGAATTCCGATGCGTCGCTCCCCAGCCGATTCGAGAGGAGCGCGGTTATCTCGGGAAGCAGATCGCTGCCGTCTTCGATGGCGTAAACTTCGGTGCGATTGCAGGTCGAAAGGACGACTCCTTCCCTCAGCAGTCCGCGCTCGCGCAGCCGGGCCAGCTCGCGCAGCGCGTCCTGCGGACGCAACGCCAGTCGCTCGCGCACGTCGATCGGCGCCGTCACGTGGCTCACTCCGGCGACGATCAGCGCCACGAATCCATTCTCTCGGTGAAAGTGCCGTCCTCGACTGATTCACAGAAATCGTCTCCGACGAGATTCGGCGCAGCGTCACGCCAGCGATCGTCGCCCGAGGCGATCAGTCTGGAGCGCAGCCCACGCAGCGCCGAAACCGCGCGCTCGTAGCGGGTGTCGAACCGGCCCGCTATCGCGTCGCGAATCCTTGCCGCCGCGCCGGGCACTCCACCTGACGAAACAGCGATGGTGATGTCGCCCGAACGATGAAGCGCCATGGTGTGGAAATTTCCTTCGTCGGGATAATCGCTGACGTTGACGAGCTTCCCGCGAGCGTTGGCATCGACCGCGATCTGGGCGTTGACTTCGCGTGAGTCGGTCGCGGCGACGACCAGTGTCGCCCGCTCGAGCTGCTTCGCCTGATATTCCTCCCGAACAAGCTCGATCTTTCGCGCATTGTGCGCCGCCTCAAGCTCGGCCGTAGCGTCGGGCGCGATCACGATGACCCGTGCGCCGGCATCGGCCAACGCCAATGCTTTCCTGGTGCCGACCGATCCGCCGCCAAACACCACCGCCGTGATGCGCTCTCCGTGCAGGGCGACTGGGAAATCGCTCACAGGAACTGGCCCCGATTGAGCGATGCCATCCGGAAAACCACATAAAGTGCGACCACGCTCGCGAAGGTGACCGCCGACATCAGCGCCGCGCGTCGCGCCTGCCAGCCATGGCGCACGCGACCGAGGGCGAGAGCGCTGACGCCTGCCCACGCGGCGACTCCCCAAATGAGTTGGGGAATCACCAGCGCGCGATACTCGAAGGAGTAAGCGCCGGCGAGCGCGAGCCCAAGCGTAAGCCCCAGGAATCCCGCGATCGACGAGACGTGATTTACCCTGTCGAGGGTTTCGAGTGGTGGGAAGAACCTGAACACCGCCCCGAACCGCGCGGACTTGAGCTCGCGCCGCGCCACGAGATACATCGTGCCCGCGGCGGCGGCCGTGGCGTACGCGGCGATCCCGATGAAGCTCAGCACGATATGCATGGTCAACCACACCGCGCGCGCGCCCTGAGGCTCCAGAAACGGACGCATGCCGGCAAGGTTTCCCGCCACCGTGATGACGGCAGCGACCGGCGCCGCAACGAGGGTCAGACTCACCTCCCGCGCGACGCTCTCCACGATGACGAGAGAGATCGCCAGCACCAACCCCGCAAAGGATAGCGCGGGGCCGAGTCCGGTCAGGGACGCCGCTCCGGACTGCCGGGTGAGGCCCGCCAATGCCGTCGCGTGCGCGCCAATGCCCAGCAAAAGCGCGATGACCACCGCTCCGACGGGCGCTTTGAGGCGCCGCGCAAA
>DATFGW010000174.1:0-7741 GCA_035249045.1 Gemmatimonadaceae bacterium
CCGCACAAACTCCTCCGCCCAGCGTAACAACCAGCTTCGGCGTCGATACGACGATCCGCGAAGTGCGCGACATCGTTCGGCTGACGCGAGCGTATCTCGCGCAGCCCGATGCATCGGCGCGCAGCCGAGGATTGTGGAGCAGCTCGCCCGTAGATGTTCGGTATGGCGACCTGGCGATGGAAGCCTACCAGGGATTCCCGGCGACGATCATCGGCGTTACGGGTGCGGTACCCGGCGACAGCGTGTTTGTCGTCAAGATCATTCACGGATCCGCTGACAGCAGCGGGACACATTTGCAGCCCATTGCCCTGCAACGACTCTATGCCGTGCGCGCTCCGGGTTCTCCATACGGCTGGCAGTTCACTTCGCCGCTGCCGCGGCTTACGCGCACGTGGGCTCACCGAGATTTTGGGAGAATCACGTACTGGTATGCGCCCGGCATCACACCGTCACCCGCAAAAGGACTTCAGGCATCACGCTTCGTCGATTCGGTAGCATCCCTCTTTTCGGTGAAGGCTCCGACTCATCTCGATGCGTACGTGACCGCGACAATGGATGACGGAATGCGGCTCTTTGGTTTGGATTTTACGGTTCAGAATTCGGGACCCGGAACTGGTTTCGGCGGACGCGGCGGTGGCGATTATCTCATTCTCGGCGATCCGCGAGTAGGCGAAGCGTACCTGCACGAGTTCGTGCACTCGGTATTGAACCCGACCCTGCAGAGTCGCAACTCGATCTTCAACGAGGGCGTTGCAGCGTGGCTCGGCGGATCGGGCAACGTGCCACCACGCGATCTCTACACTGCCCTGCAGACTTTCCAGCGTTCGCACGCGAGCGTCTCGATGCTGGAAGTCCTGCAGGGCGGTGGCGGTGACGGACAAGACGCCGTCCTCGCGGTCTACGGAACTCGCGCGCTGATCGTCGACTCGATTTACCGAAATTCCGGGATCGCCGGGCTCAAACGATTTGCCAAGGTCAGCGGATCGCTCGCCGATCTGATCGCGACACTTCCCAGCTACATCCCGGGAATGGGCGCCGACCCGAATCAATGGTGGCGATCGGCGACCGCCGCAGCCGTCAAACGAACTGCTGCCGCAGGCGACTGAGGCCAAACCGAGCGCGACCCGATGCGCTACTGTGACTGGCCCGACGACAGGACGATCACGAATCGCTTCCCGTCTGGGGACACGTCATACATGGTGTTCGGACCGACGTAATAGGGAGCGCTGAACAAGACAGTGGGCGCCTCGACTTTGGGCGGCTCCGTGCCTGACCCCGGGTCGATTCGCACCGCCACCAACCGCCCGTCGTTCCAGTAGTACAGCTCACGTCCGTCCGCGCGCCAGACGGGATGCGCGCCACCATTCGAAGACAGCGAAATGCGCCGGCCGGGCCGCGGATAAGAATCGAGATAGACCTCCGATCGACCGGACTCGTCGGAGGTGTACGCGACCCAGTGCTCGTCGGGCGAGATGCGCGCCGCCGTCTCATCCGCCGAGGTCGCCGCGTACGGCCACGGCGCCGATCCGTCCGCAGGCTGCACAATAATGTCGCGCTTGTTGTCTCCCGCTTCCTCGGTGACGAGCAGCGCGCTTCCATCGCGCAGCCAGTCGCTCGCAAATTGGGTCCCTTCCCGCGTAGCGAGCAGCCTGGGATCGCCCGCGCCAAGCGGTCGCGCGAAAAGATCCTTCCCGGCGGCGGCGCTCTTCGAATACGCGACGGTGCCGCCATCCGCACTCCACTGCGGGTCGTTGCTGTCATCATCGTCGTCGGTGAGGCGACGCGTCGTGCCTGCATTCAGATCCGCGACCCACAGATCGCTCGTATTTCTGCCACTGCCGAATGCGCCGTACGCCACCAGACGACCGTCCGGCGAAAAACGCGGCGTCCACGGACGATTCGCGACGATCGTCCGCAGCGGACGACCGGAACGATCGACGACGGCGAGAGACAGCTCTTCTCCATTCGTGGGCCGCCAGTGAGCACCACGGTCAACCGGCTGCGCGCCAGCGTCGGGAAGGATGGCGGGCACGCGCTCCACGAACGGCGACCGCGCCAGCGCCCACCCGCCCGCCAGACCGACGCCGAGCATGATACCGACCGCGTACAAAGCAGTGCGCGCAGATATCATCCTGCCGCGCGACTTGCTCGGGCGCTGACGCGGCGGTGCGGTTAGCGCCGTTGCGAACGCTCCAGCGCTCGGAAACCGCTCATCCGGATCCTTCGCCAGCGCTCGGCGGACGGCGTCGTCAACAACCGACGAGACATCGGCGCGACGCGCGGCTAGCGTACCGGCTGGAGTATGCATCACGTTTCGCCCGACCTGCTGGCGCGATGCCGTGGCGAACGCGGATTCGCCGGCGAGCATCTCGTGCAGCACCGCGCCGAGCGCGTAGACGTCGGTGCGCGCGTCGATCGGCCGGTCGCCGGCTGCCTGCTCGGGCGCCATGTACGAGGGCGTCCCGAGCGTGATGCCCGTGCGGGTGAGTCGCGCGCCGCCCGCGTTCTCGAGCGCCAGCGCGATTCCGAAGTCGGCGATCAGCGCGTGGCCACTCTGCAGCAGGACGTTCTCCGGCTTCACATCGCGGTGCACGATGCCGTGGCGGTGCGCGTAGTCGAGCGCGTCCGCCATCTCGCGCACCAGTCGAAGGGCGTCGTCGACCGGCAGTCGGCGCTCGCGCGCGAGCCGCGAACGGAGCGTCTCGCCCTCGACGAACGGCATGACATACCACAGCAGTCCCTGCGCGCTGCCGGAATCGAACAACGGAAGGATGTGCGGGTGCTGGAGCGATGCCGTGACCCGGATCTCCTCCAGGAACCGCTCCCCACCAATCGCCGCGGCGAGCTCCTCACGCAGCACCTTGATCGCCACTCGCCGGTGATGTCGGAGATCCAACGCGAGGTGCACGGTCGCCATCCCGCCTCGTCCAATCTCGCGCTCCAGCTGATATCGCCCGGCCAGCGCAGTCGCGAGTCGGGTGATGAGCGGTGGCGGCGCGCTGTACGCGACGAGCTGCTCGGCGGCCGGCCGGTCGAGGAAGTCGCCGGCGCGATCGTGCGCGGCGAGCAGTGATGCGACCTCGAGCCGGATATCCTCATCGTCGCCACACGCTTGCGCGACGAAGGCATCGCGTTGCGCGGGCTCGCACGAGAGCGACGCGCGAAGGATCGCGTCCACGACACGCCATCTCTCGGGCGTCATCGGTGACGAAGGCCGATCCGTGCGCAGCGAATCACTCATCGATCGAGCTCGCGGCGCAGCCACATCCTCGCGATCGCCCATTCGCGACCGACCGTCGCCGTCGAAACGCCGAGTGCAGCCGCGGTTTCGGCGATGCTGAGTCCGGCGAAGTAGCGCAGCTCCACCAGCCGCGCCTTCTGCGGATCGAGCACCGCGAGACGGGCGAGGGCTTCGTCGAGCACGATGATGTCGAGCGGGTCGATCGGCGCCGCGCGCGACGCAGCCGCGCCGGAGTCCGCGCCGAAGAAATCGCCATCGCCGAGTGATACCTGGAGCGCGGGACCGCCGCGCTTGAGGGCGTGGCGCGCGCGGGCATGGTCGAGCAGCACGCGTCGCATCATCTGCGCGGCAATGGCGAAGAACTGGGAGCGACTCTCCCAGCGCGCATCATGCTGATCGCCGAGCCGGAGCCACGCTTCGTGTACGAGTGCGGTGGGCTGGAGGGTGTGGCCCTCGCCTTCGCGCCGCAGCGCGAGCTGCGCCTGACGATGGAGCTCGGCGTAGACTAGGCGGACGAGTGACTCGCTCGCCTGAGCCTCGCCGGCGCCCCACGCTCGCAACAGCCTCGTGACCGCGTGCCCGGTTTGCGACTGAGGGTCGTGGGCGCCCGCGATTCTCGCAGACAATGGCGGTGGGGCACCATCGGTTGGCGTGGTCGGCATACTCACATTGGGCGCCGGTTTCGGTGGTCTCCCTGATTGGACAGCAGAACCCGGTGATTGGATTGAGACGGGTTCTGCGCGCTATGGGATGAGGCGCACTGCGCGCCGTTCCCAGTCACGGAGACTACCCATGATTACGCTCTGCAGACGCGATTTCGTTTCAATCGCCGCCACCTTGACCCTGACTCTCGCGCTCGGCGCCTGCGCCAGCGCGTCGTCGCGCCCGGCTCAGAACCGCCCAGTTTCGACACTGGCTGATCTGCTGTCCATCCGTTTCGACAATCCATCCCGTGAGACGGTCGATGTGTACCTGATCGGCACGAAGCGCGAGTGGAGGCTCGGCCGGGTGGCGCCGGGAGCGATCGCGAGCTTGCGGCTACCTGACGAAGCGTTCGCTGAAGGATCGATGATGGTCCGCCTCGCGGTGCTGGCCGGCGAGCGGGTGACGTTCGAGGCAGCGCGGGATCCGCGGGCTGTCCTGACCGTCGCGCAACCGGCATCGACAATCCTGTCGCAGCGCTGGACGTTCTCGCAGGGGAGTCTCACATCGCTACGGTATTAGGAGCGTGACAATCGACGCCTTAGCGACTCGTGATCGCGTCACTCGACTTTCACTTCGGCAAACTGCGCCTCGGCAGCTGTGAAGAGCTGTCCGGGGCCGCCACGCCCGAAGATCTGATCGAAGAATGACCGGACGAGCTCGCTCGTAATCGTCAATGCGCGTCCGGGGTCGATCGAGCCGAACTTCATCCAGCGGGCTTCGCGGGAGATGGCGCGGTCCGACGCCAGCGCGGCATCGGTGAAGTTGAGATGCCGGGCGCCGATGATTTTCACGCGGTGCGGAGACACCGATTGACTGGAGGTGTTGGTCCATTCATCGGCGCGCCGCTTCTCGCTGCGCTCGAGTCCCTGATGAAAGAGCTCAACGCGCTTTGGTGGCCAGTTAGACGGCGACTCGTCGGTCGTCGGCGTATCCGAGTTGATGAAAAGAAGCGGTTGATGCGGACGCGCATCTCGCGCATCACCCATCACGTCGCCATCGATATTGATCGCTGCGCGGACGGCCGTGTCGCGGGCGGCGAGAACAACGGACATCGCTCCACCGATGGAGTGGCCGAACGCGCCGACGCGCCCGAGATCGATGCGATCGCGGAGGAAACCGTTGCGATCGAGGTCGCGGATTGCACGCAGCACGAAGACCGCGTCGTCTGCGATGTAGGACTGGTCGGTTCCGATGCTCGCACCGTTGCCGAGGGATCGGCCGGTGACTCGGCCGTCCGGAAATACGACCGGATCCGAAAACCCGACCGGCGATATTCCAACGACTATGTAGCCGTGACTCGCAAGATCCTCGACGAGCACACTGTAGTCGGTCGCCAGCCAGCTCAGGCCGGGTGTAAAGAGAAGAACCGGCAGACGTGATGTTCCCCCGAGCAACGGCGCATTGGTGTGTGCGTGCACGTCGAAGGCTTTCATCGCGCTCGCGATCTCCGGGCCGAGCTTGGTCTTCAATGTTTCGAGGCGGCGGCTCTCCCACGCAGGCGGAAGCGGTGCCTCAGTCGCGGTGTCTTTGCCGCGATTCGCGGGATACCAGACCCAGGCGCTTATCGCCCTCCAGCGTGTCGTATCGGTCGGGTCGCGCCGAGTACTGTCTGTCCAGACCATGTTCCGCCTGCCCACGGAGTAGGGACCGGTCGGTGCGGGATGATCGACCTGCGCGTTCAACGCGGAGGTCAGGACGATTGTAGCCGCGGTAACGGCAGTTATTGCGAGCTTGTTACTCATTCCAGACGGTCGGCTGAGTCGTTGCGAACAGGCGACAAGCTTATGACAACCGGGTCGTGCAAAGCGTTGACTGGGGCGCCTTAATCAAATCAACATGAACTTGTCATCAAAAGGACAAGTAGCTATCGCCAGTCTTTGGTAACGTCCGCCATCAACTTCCCGGAGCCGTTCATGCATTTCCGCAATGGGTTCTTCGGCGTGGCGCTGTTGTCAGCAGGAGTCGTTTCGCAGGTGTCGTTTCCGCACGAAGCAGGGGCTCAGGCCGCGTGTCCGGTGCGAAATGACGTCCCGGACAGTGTGATCGTTGATACGTTGCCCCAATTCGAACAAATTCGCGGAGACTCACGCGATAAGCCTGGCCACATTCGAGCCGCAACCGATGCGCTTGTAGGGCGCTCCAGCTTTCCGCCCCCTCTCCTCGTGACAGCATATCGGCGGGAGCGTTCGTCGGTGCTCGTGGATCTAAAGGCCGACTCCATGCCACGGATTCGGTTTTATAATGCGGGAGGATTGGTTCGCATTCGTGCCGACGGCTGCAGAATCATAGTGAAAAGGCACAACTGAACTACGCGCCAAACCAACGATGATTCGTGTCGCAAAGAACGTAGACGCCGCATCCTGGATCTCGAGCCGACTGCATCCATTTGCAAAGGACGTCGGCTCGATCATACCGGAAGGGTTTGCCGCCTATGCACGGATATTCCATCCGCCGAGCCGTCTAACACCGGAAGGCAGCGAGACACCGGTTCGCTGGCGGGATATTGCCGCCGCGAACAACCGCACGGTCGCGGCGGAAATGCAACAGCTGGATAGCTCTTGTCAGCCATCCGCATGCTCTGCTTCGGGCGAGCGGCTGTGGAACCAGCAGACCCCGACCGGGATGATGCCGCAGGAAATTGTAGCGAAGCTCGCTCCAATTCTGTCGGCTCACACACGCACTCCGGAGCTGTGTTGGTTTGGGGTTTGGGAGGGCTTTGCAATTCTCGCCCAGCGCGTGCGGGAGGCGCCGAGCTTTTCCGTCCCGGAGCGCAATTTGTACCTTCTCTACGGTGCCCTCGACGACGTCCTGGATACTCTTTCGCGCAGCGATTGGATTTATCGGTCCCCGACGCTTTGGTGGCCAGATGACAGAGCGTGGTGCGTCGTCACCGAAATCGACTTCACTTGGTCGTATGTTGGTGGCTCACAGGCGTGCATCGAGCAGATACTTGGCGATAACGAGATCGAGGCGCTTCCGACAAACCCAGAGGAAGGCAATTTGATGCACACGAAAGAACAGATACAAGAAATGTGGTCACGCTCACGTCGAGCTACCTGACGAAGCCGGCGTCACTTTGTAGACATACCTTGATGCGCGGTCATGCATCGGAGGCGAATTAGATGTCCCACGGCAAGATTTGTTATCTCGAGATACCGGCAAACAAGGCCCAGGACGCAGCCGAGTTCTATTCCACGATTTTCGGCTGGAAGGTTCGACAACGCGGCGATGGTAACCTCGCCTTCGATGACTCTGGCGGTGTGAGCGGAACCTGGGTCAAAGAGGAGGACCGTACGCCCGACGAGCAGACCCGCGTCTATATCATGGTCGACAGCATCACCGAGTCGCTGAGTCAGATCAGGGCGGCGGGGGGCAAGGTGCTGACGCCGCGCACGGACATCGGACCGAACATGGAAGCGTTTGCAGCCTTTGCAGACCCGGTCGGTAACGAGTTCGGGCTTTACGAGGAGCCGCGCCCTTAACCCTCGAGCGGCACCCGATCAGGTCCTGGGTGCCGCGGGCTTCGCCGAGTAGATGAAGTCGTAGTAGTCGCGCATCGTCAGCTCCGACGCCGCTTCTTCGTCGATGATGACGGTCGCGTCGCGATGCAACTGCAGCGCACTGGCCGTGATCATGCTCGACACCGGTCCCTCTACGGCCTGGGCGACCGCGCGCGCCTTCGATTTTCCACTCGCGACCAGTAACAGCTGACGCGCCTCGAGAATCGTTCCGACTCCCATCGTGATCGCGTACACCGGTACGTCTTCGCGGCGGTCGAAGAATCGAGCGTTGTCA
>DATFGW010000175.1:0-16466 GCA_035249045.1 Gemmatimonadaceae bacterium
TACGTCGAAGGCGATTCGCTGCGGGTGGTGATGGGACTGAAGAGGGGCGAGCGGTCGTCGGTGTTTCGCGTTTCGCCGCGCTCGCGCAGCTCGGTTCTCAGCTGGTATCTGCGGCAGCGCAGCGCCGACGGCCACGACGCCCTGTGGGGATTGGTGCGGGTCGAGATTGCCGAGTGCGATCGTCCTGCCGAGCGCGCCGACGAAATCTCACAGTGGATACTCGCCGAGACGTCGCCGCTGGCGTTGCCCGACGGACGCTGGGACAAGATGTCGTACGGCATTCGCGACTGTGAGGAATTCCTGAGGTCGATTTCATGAGCGAGGCACTGGGACGCGTCGTCGCCACGGAGCGAAAGCCCAACACTCCGCACGAATTCCATTTCTGGACCGCTATCGACTCGCCCGTCGGGATTGGAACCATCGTTCGGGTCGACGGGGCGCAGCCGATCGACGGCCAGATTCCACACATCTACGGCATCATCGTCGAAGGATTCAGCTATACCGATCTCCAGTCGCCGATGCACGACGTGCTGGGCCACGATGGCTTGCCGACTACCGCGGGCTACGCGGCGACCGAGCGCGCGGAGATCAGGCTGTACACAGCGGCGGTGCTTCGCCAGATCCCCGAGGAGCCGCTCCAGCCGGTGCCGATGGGCCAGGTCTTTCTCGCCGAAGAGGAGGACGTGCAGCTCGCGCTCAGGATGGACAGCTACCTCAAGGAAGGAGCGGCGACGGGGATTCCGGTTGGCGTGTATCGCGCCGGCGGCACCGACGCCGTGATCTATCTGGATGCCGATTTTCTGCTCGGCCCCGAGGCGGCGCACCTCAACATCACGGGCGTGTCAGGACTTGCTACGAAGACAAGCGCGGTCGAGTGGCTGCTGTCTTCGCTGTTCACCCACTTCCCCGAAGAGAAGGGTTCCATCGCGGCAGTCTGCTTCAATGTGAAGGGTCCCGATCTCTGTTACCTGGACAAGCCGGGTCGCATTGAAGACAAGGACAAGACGTTGTACGAGAAGCTCCGCGTCGATCCGAAGCCGTTTGAGAACGTTCAGTACTTCGCGCCCTATACGGCGAAGGGGCTCTCGCTCAACACCTTCCGGAACAATGAGGCGCTACTGGACAACGTCGTACCGCTCACCTGGGGACTGCGCGAGGTGCTGCAGTTCGCGGAGGTGCTGCTCAACAAGGATGACGTGGACGCGAAAGCCGACGCGCTGATCGATTTCATCACCCAGAACGTGATCGACAAGGAGTTCAGCGATCCGCTGCTGTCAAAGAAGCACCGGGTTCAATCGTTCGCCGACCTCGAGGCGTGGTTCCGGGATGTGCTGCAGGGCATGGAGAAGAAGGACGGCGAGAGCTGGCGCACCCACCACGTGGCGACCATTCGCAAGGTCAGAAACCGGTTGTCAAACATCTCGACCCGCTGCGCCGGACTCGTCACCGATTCGGGCGCGGTGAGCGACCTTCCGTTCGGGAGCTTTGCCGATCGCACGGTGTATGTAGTCGACGTCGCGAACCTCGAGGAAGATGCGCAGGACCTCATCTTCGCTCGCATCGTTTCCAAGCTCCGGGAGCACCTGGAACGTCGGGACCTCGGCGTCAAGCACCTCGTCGTCTTCGTCGACGAGCTCAACAAGTATGCGCCAGGCGATGGAGCCGATACCTACGTCAGAAAGATGCTGCTCGACATCGCGGAGCGCGGCCGCTATCTGGGTCTCGTTTTGTTCAGCGCGCAGCAGTTCCGCTCGCAGGTGCACCGGCGGGTGGTTGGAAATTCCGGCACCGCTCTGTTCGGGCGGATGGACGCCGACGAGCTGTCCACGCCGGGCTACACAGTGCTGAGTCCGGCGACCAAGACCAAGCTCGCCACGTTGGAGAAAGGGCAGTTGATGATTCGCCATCCACATTTTACGCAGCCGATTTTCGTGCGATTCCCGCGTCCGTCGGTGATGCAGGGCCGCGAGGGCGCGGAGCGCTACCCGCAAGCCGGTGAGATCGGGCTGGACGTCGCAGTCTTGCGTTCGCTCCGACCGCTCGATCCGGGTATCACGCTGCCGTGGGTGCAGGATCTCATCGCGCTGTACAACGAGGATGAGATCATCCGCGCACGCAACGCGACGCTGCTGGCGAGGCCCGAAAACGTGAAGGCGTACTTCACCGCGCAATTCCGCAAGGTGATTCCTGCCCAGCCGGCGGCGAGGCCAATGGCGACGACGATCAAGTCCGCGCCTGAGAATGATCCCTATGGGTTTTAGTCTCGGTAAAACCAAGTGCGAAAACAGTCAGGTGGTGGGGGCGAGGTGATTGGGAGGAGGGAAGGAGGGGTGCGGGCGTTTGGGCAAGGGTCGCCACGTGGATACATACGCGGCCTGCAAGCAGTGAGTGCGACGGTTTGCCGCGCTTGGCGGAGATTCTTTAACGTCCGCACCCCTCGTTCCTCCTCCCGATCACCTCGCACCCTCCACCTGACTCTTTTCGCATTTGGTTCTCCGCGCACCCTCAGCCTTACTCTTTTCGCTGTTGGTTTAATCTCGACAAGCGCCCTGAGCCAACCTGTCCTGTTGCAGATCCGTCCCCACATCGGCGACACCCTGCGAATGCACCTGTCCCAGTCGGTCGAGATGAGCGGGACAACACATCGTGACGGTAAGGATTCGTCGGCTGGATCGATGACGACCTCGATCGAGGTGTTCACGCGCGCCATCGCTCACCAGTGGACGTCCGGCGGAACGCTGATGCAGTCGATCACCGATTCGGTCTCGATGACGCCGGGCTCGGCAGGATCGCTCGCGGATCTGAGGCGGCGCGCCCTTGAGGCGCAGCGCGTCTGGGTACGCGTGTCCACCGACGGCGCGATGGAGATCGTCGATGCCGACGACTCCAACAACGAGCTGAGGCACATCTTCGGTGAGATGCCGGCCATGCTCGCCCGCGAACCGGTTGCCGTCGGCGGCAAGTGGACCCGCGAGATGCAGCTCCCGCTCACGGGTGATCCCCATAATCTCGGTACCGTGCGCGCAACCTTCCGGCTCGATTCGCTCGGCAGAAACGGGGACGTCGCGTACATCTCGATGCACGGCACGATGTCGCGCGCGAATCCGCCGACTGCCGCGCCGACGAGCGGCGGCTACACCACCTCGGGGACGCTCAGCGGTAGCATCCAAATCGATCGACGTCTAGGCTGGATTACTGACTCCAGGAGCACCATCATCGTAAGGTCCATCATCGCCGCGCCGCCGGCCCGAAAGGGAGCGCCGCGGGGAGCGCCGATGGAGGTGCGGACCAAGATCACGCAGTGGATCCGGGCGATGCGCAATCAATGAGACTCGTACACCTCGCCGACATACACCTCGGCTTCAGACAATATCAGCGGCAGACGCCCGGTGGCATCAACCAGCGGGAACAGGACGTCGCACTGTCGCTCAAGCGCGTCATCGATCTGGTGATCCAGCTTCGGCCCGAGGTGGTGCTCATCGCGGGCGACGTGTTTCACACCGTTCGACCGACCAATCCGGCGATTCTGCACGCCTTCATCCAGTTCGCGCGGCTCACCCAGGAGCTTCCGGAAACGAAAGTCGTGATGGTGGCCGGCAATCACGACACGCCGCGCACCAGCGAAACCGGGTGCATCCTCGGCCTGTTCAGGCCGCTCGGAATCTCCGTCGTCGACAGCGCGCCGCAGTGGGTCTCGGTGCCGGAGCACGACCTGGCGATTCTCGCGGTGCCCGACATGGCGCAGGGCCGGCCGCGGCTGGAGCCCGATCCCGCCGCGAAGTACAACATCCTGCTGCTGCACGGCGAGATCGAAGGAGTTCTGCCGAAGTACGGCCGCGAGCTGGAGCGGTCGCCGATGGAGATCACCCTCGACGAGCTCGGACCGCAGCGCTGGGACTACGTCGCGCTCGGCCACTACCACGTTTACCGGCCGGTCGCGCCGAATGCGTTCTACTCTGGGTCGCTCGACTACACCAGCACCAACCCGTGGGGTGAGCTGGCGGAAGAGCGCGAGGCAGGGATCGAAGGCAAAGGCATCATCGAGCACGATCTCACCAACCGCAGCCATCGATTCCACCCACTACCCCCACAAAGGCGATGGGTCGATCTCGCTCCGCTATCGGGCACTGGTCTCTCGCCTGCCTCCCTCGACGAGGCGATTCGGCAGGCGCTCGACAACTGCGAGGGCGGCATCGAGGAGAAGATCGTCCGGCTGGTGGTGCGCGATGTCCCGCGCCACATCCTGCGAGAGCTCGATCACAAGGCTTTGCGCGACTACAAGCGCCGCGCGCTCCACTTTCATCTCGACACCCGGCGACCGGAGATCGTGCGTCCGGAGAAGGGTCAGGCCGCGCCGGGCCGTCGCGCCTCACTCGCCGACACGGTTCGCGAAAAGCTCCAGTCGCGGCCGCTCACGGAGAACATCGATCGCGACGCTCTCGTCGAGCTCGGACTGCATTACCTCCGCGAAGCGGACACGGTAGCGGGGCCAGCCGTCGAGGACGGGTCGGCGTGAGGATCAACAGCCTCCGCCTCACAAACTTCAGACAGCACGCGAAGACCGAGCTCACTTTCGGCAACGGCCTGACGGGCATCATCGGTCCGAACGGCGCCGGCAAGACGACGATTCTCGAGGCGATCGCGTGGGCGCTGTACGGCAATCCGGCGATTCGTGGCAACCGCGATTCCATCCGTTTCATGGGCGCTGGTGCGCGGGCGCCTGTCGAAGTAGAGCTCGACTTTGATCTCGGCTCGCACCGCTACCGGGTAGTGCGCGGTCTGACCAGCGCGGAGGTGTACTTAGACAACGCTGATACGCCGATCGCCAACTCCATCACCGCGGTGACCGACCTGCTGCAGCGACGGCTTGGAATGTCGCTGTCGGAATTCTTTCACACGTATTTCACGGGTCAGAAAGAGCTGAGCGTCATGGCGGCGATGACGCCCGCCCGCCGCGGCCAGTTCCTGTCCCGCGTGCTCGGCTACGAGAAACTGCGCATCGCACAGGATCTGACGCGCGAGAAGCGGAACCGCGTTCGCGCGGCCGTCGAAGGAATGCAGCGCGGCATGCCAGACCCCGAAGCGGTGCTGCGCTCTCTCGCCGAGGCCGCGTCGCGCAAGGAGGAAGCAGAAGCGCGGGCGCAGCAGGCCGCGCACCGCGCCGCGGTCCGGCATCGCGAGATGATGGCGATCGAGCCGCGGTGGGAGATGCTGCAGCGGCAACGCGAGCAGTCGGCGCAGCTCCTCACCCAGATAACGGTCGCCGAGGAGAAAGAGGCGGCGCTGCATCGCGACGCCGAGCGCGTCGAGCGGGAGCTCGAGAGCGTCGGCAGCGCGCGCTCGAAGCTCGATAGTCTGCGCGAAGCGATCGAGCCCTTGTTCGCGTTGAACGTGGAGCTCCAGGCGCTCAACACTCTTTATCGAGAGGAGGGCAGGCGGAAGACGCTCCTCGAGGCCGAAGCGGCGCTGCGCGAGGAGATAACACGCCTGGAGGAGCGGCACTCGCGCATCGAGCGCGCCCCCGCTCTCGAGGAAGAGGCGACCCTCGAGCTGGAGAAGAAGCGTTCCGAGCTGGAGGACGCACAGGGTCTTCTCGAGGCGCGTCGCACCGAGTGGGTGCGCGACCGTCAGGAAGCGCAGACCAAGCGGGAATCCCTGCGACAACAGTACGCCGAGCTCAAGCACCAGCGCGACCGCGTGGTCGCGCTCGGCGAAGACGGCGAGTGTCCGACGTGCAGCCGACCGTTGGGCGGCAGCCTGCACACTGTCGTCGACCATCTCGATGAGATGATCGAGACCGTCAACGTCGATGGCAGCTACTACAAGGCGCGGGTCGAGCAGCTCGAGCAGATGCCGGAAGATGTTCAGCAGCTCGACGAGAAAAGGCGCGGGCTCGTCCAGGAAGTCGGGACACTCGAGCGCCGCCTCGCGAAGGTCCAGCTCGCCGTCCAGGAGCTCACCACCATCGTGCGCGACATCGCCGCCAAGCAGCAGCGCATGGTACAAATGCAGCGCGACATCTCGAAGATTCCGGGCGGCTACGATCCCGCGCGCCACGCCGAAGTGATCGAGACGGTCGACAAGCTGACTCCGATGGAGGCCGAGGCGACGCGGTTGCAGGCGATGCTGGAGCGCGAGCCGCAGCTCAAGCTGGAGCGCACCCGGATCGCGCAGGAATTGATGCGGGTGCAATCGACGCTTGGCACTCTGCGCACCCGGCGGCAACAGATCTCCTTCACCGAAAAGGAGTTCAACGATCTGAGGGCGGAGTTCGAGCGCGTGCGTACCGAGCTCCAGGAGTCCAAGGTCGCGACGGCGCGGGCGCAGGAGCAGGTCACCAGCGCAACGGCGGCTGTCGCTGCCGCGCAGGGCGTCGCCGAAGATTTGAAGCGCAAGGTCGCCGAGCTCGACGTGCTGCAGACCGATCGACGCCTGCACGACGAGCTGGACCGCGCCTTCTCGGATCTACGCACCGATCTCAACTACCAGCTGCGGCCGGAGCTGTCGGAGCTGGCGAGTGCGTTTCTGAGCGAGCTCACCGACGCGCGCTACACCGAGATGGAGCTCGACGACCAGTACAACATCGTCATCCTCGAAGATGGCATTCCGAAGCCCGTGTTGTCGGGCGGCGAGGAAGACCTCGCCAATCTGGTCCTGCGTCTCGCGATCTCGCAGATGATCGCGGAGCGCGCCGGCCAGAGCTTCTCGCTCCTGATTCTGGACGAAGTGTTCGGGTCGCTCGACGAGGCGCGCCGGTTCAACGTCGTCGAGCTGCTGCGCGGACTCCAGGATCGGTTCGAGCAGGTGATACTGATCACCCACATCGAGCCGGTGCGCGAAGGCCTCGACCGCGTAATCTCGGTCACCTATGACGCGGAGCTCGGCCACTCGGTGGTGAGCGAATCGGGAGAGATTCCGACCGTCGAGCACGATCTGCCGCTGTTCGAATCGGATCGCCCGCCGCGCGAGCGCGCGCGCGGCGAGGAAACCATGGGTCCCGCGGACGCCGGAGCCGCGGTCTGATGGCGTTCGCGCGCAACTGGCGGCACGCCTGGGTCTCGGAGACCCCCGAACGCGTGAGCGTTCGCGAGATTCCGTCCCTCAACGCCGTCTTCAGCGAGGCGTTTACCGAGCGGTACCGCAAGGATGGAATGGTCGGCGTCCGCGTGCCGCACCTGAATCCAGCCGTCTGGAAGTTCGCCATCACCGACGCCGAGGAAGGCGCGATGATCTGGCGGAACGCGCGCGACGGAATCGCCGCGTTCAACATGGTCCACCGCTCGGGTGTCGAGGGGTGGATGGGCCCGCTTGCCGTGCACCCGGACTTTCAGGGACAGGGCGTCGGCAAGATGATCGTGTCCTCCGGCGTCGAGTGGCTGAAGAAGAAGGGTGCGAAGGTGATCGGTCTCGAGACGATGCCCCGCACCATGGACAACGTCGGCTTCTACTCCACACTCGGCTTCATTCCGGGACATCTCACGGTGACCGTGACTCTGGAGTCAGCGCGGGCCGGAATTCAGGCGACGCCGATGGCATCGCTCAATCCACACGAGCGAGAACTCGCGCTCAGGCAGTGCCGGATGCTGCTCGACCAGCTTGCGCCGGGGTACGACTACACCCGCGAGATCGTACTGACCGCGCAGCACCAGCTCGGCGACGCAGTGTTCATGCGGCAGGACGGCGAAGTGCAATCGTTCGCGATTTGCCACTCGGTACCTCTGGTCGAAGGTCGCGCCACCGAGGAGATGCGCGTGCTCAAGATGGTCGCCCGCAGCGAAGCGGATTTCGACGCGCTGGTCACCCAGCTCTGCGCCTACGCGCGGGTCAAAGGGGCAAGGCGCGTGGCGATTCGAGTGCAGGGTCAATACAGCGACGTCTACCGGCGGCTCATGACGCGTGGCGCGCGGGTGCGTTGGACCGATCTCAGAATGGCGGTGCACGAGTACGCCGAGGCGCGTCCGAAGAACGGGGGCATCGTCCTCTCGAACTGGGAGATCTGAGGGGGTCCGGCTCATGCGCGACCGGATCGCCTACCTCACCGAGTCCCTGCGCGGCAGCGATGAGAACCTGTTTCCGCGTTTGCGCCAGCTGCTCTCGCAGCGAGGGATAGATCCGAACACTTCGGTGCTGGTGGAGATGTTCTCCGATGAGCGACAGTTCGAGTATGGCATCGTGGTGACTGCGGGCCGCGACGTATATCAGTTTGGTCTCGATTGCATGGGCCGAGCGCCGAACGCGGCCGAGCTGATCGAGTGGGTCGACTGGACAACTACCTATCAGTTGGCGGCGTTCCGAGCCCATGTCGATGCCGCGCTCGAGTATCTGCCCGAAGCCAATCGCTAGTCTGAGCTCAACGGAGGCCGGTGATGTCCAGGTCCGACGAGTCCCAGGTCGAGAGGTTCCTCTCCAAATACACTCCGGAGATGGCGGCTGCCGGGAAAGCCGCGCGCGCAAGAATGCGACGGCGTGTACCGGGTGGAGTCGAATTCGTCTACGACAACTACAATGCGCTCGTGTTCGGCTTTGGCCCCAGTGAACGACCCTCGGAAGCGGTGCTGTCACTGGCCTTGATGCCGAGGTGGGTGACTCTGTGCTTCCTGAAAGGCGCGGCGCTCCCCGATCCAAAAAAGGTTTTGCGTGGGAGTGGGAGCACCGTCAGGAATGTGCGACTGCAGAGCACGAAAGATCTCGATGACCCGTACATCGACGATCTGATCGAGCAGGCCATTCAGGCAGCCTCGCCACCCTTTGGTACCGCGAGGGCTGCTCCGCGGACGGTTATCAAATCGATTTCGGCAAAGCAGCGACCGCGACATCCGTCGAGCAAAGCTGCAAAACGGAAAACTTCTTGACGCGTTCAGTACCTGCTTCTACGTTCGGTCAGCCGACCTTGTAAAAGGCGTCGCTCCTCAACCGAGAACGAGATGCGAAGACGAGAAGCCGTCCAGTTCCTCGGCGCCGCCCTGGCGCTGCCCTTCATTCCCCGCAACGCCGAAAAAGCGATCAAGATGGCGGAAGAGATACATCGCCGGCTCGGCGATGTCCCATTCCGCACTCTGAATCCCGATCAGCAGAAGCTGGTTACGGCGATAGCGGAGATGATCATTCCGGAAACGGATACGCCGGGCGCGACGAGCGTCAAAGTGCCGCAGTTCATCGACCTGATCCTCACCGAGTGGGCGAGCGATGAGGAGCGGAACGCGTTTCTCGCGGGTCTCAAGGACATCGACGTACAGTCGGTGGCGATGGGATCACCGCGCTTTCTCGATCTGGCGGAGCTCAAGCGGGGAGAATTTCTGACCGGGCTCGATGCGAAACGTCCGCAGAAGGAAGGAGCAGCGTTGGCCTTCGAGCGAATCAAGACCCTCACAGTGTACGGGTATTTCACCTCGGAGCCTGTGCAGATCAACGTCCTCAAGACCCAGATGTTCTTCAACGGTTACGACGGCAACGTCCCATTCACGCCGAGGGTCTGACGATGGCTGATACGTATGATGCGATAGTCGTCGGCTCGGGAATCTCTGGCGGCTGGGCGGCGAAGGAGCTGACCGAGCACGGACTCAAAACCATTGTGCTCGAGGCGGGGCGGCCGATCGATCCTGCCGTGGATTACGTCGAGCACGTGATGCCGTATCAGAAACGTTATCGCGGCATGGGCGACCGCAATCGACTGGAGCGGTATCAGCCGATTCAGACCCAGTGCGGTGCGTGCGACGAGTACGCGGGAAAATTCTTCGTCAACGATCTCGACAATCCGTATTCCACGCCCGAGGGCAAGCCTTTCTCATGGATTCGCGGGCGGCAGGTCGGTGGCAAGTCGATCATGTGGGGCCGCTGCGTATTTCGCTGGAGCGATCTCGACTACGAGGCGAACGCGCGCGAAGGCGTGGGTGTCGACTGGCCGATCCGCTACAAGGACATGGCGCCGTGGTGGAGTTACGTCGAGAAGTTCGTCGGAGTGCAGGGGCGGCGCGAAGGCCTGGCGCATTTGCCCGACGGAGAGTTCATGCAGCCGTGGCCGCTCAACGCCGCGGAGCAGAAAGCGCGCGATGTACTGTTGACCAAGTTCAACGGCGAGCGGCTGGTGACCAACATGCGGCTGGCAGTGATCACCGAGAATCACCTCGGCAGGCAGAAGTGTCATCTGTGCGGGAATTGTTATCGCGGCTGCGTGACGCTGTCGTATTTCAGCAGCCTCAACTCGACGCTGCCCGCCGCGAGGAAGACCGGCAATCTGACGCTGCGGCCGTTCAGCGTCGTGCACAGTGTCATCTACGATCCGAAGACGAAGAAGGCGTCCGGTGTTCGCGTGGTCGATGGCAATACCAAGGAGATGTTCGAGGTCAAGGCGAAGGTGATTTTCCTTTGCGCGGCGGCGCTCGAATCGACTCGCATTCTGCTGAACTCGCTGTCGCCGGAATTCCCGACGGGCCTGGGCAACTCCAGTGGCGAGCTCGGTCACAACCTGATGGATCACATCATGGGCGGCGGCGCGACGGGCGAGCTTCCGTGGGCGAAGGATCGCATGGAGGTCGGGCGTCGTCCCGATGCGATTTATGTCCCGCGGTTCAGAAACGTGAAGTCCAAGCACCCCGACTTCCAGCGGGGCTACGGATTCGAGGGACGGGCTGAGCGCGCGGGATGGGAGCGCGGCTCGTCGATGCCGGGCTTTGGCGCGTCGTTCAAGAAATCGCTGATTGGCGATCTCGGCCCGTGGGAGATGACCTTCGACGGCTTCGGCGAGATGCTGCCGCGGCACGAGAACTACATCTCGATCGATCCCCATCTCGTGGATGCGTGGGGAATTCCAGCTCTGCACATCAACTGCAAGTACAGCGAGAACGAGCTGAAGATGCAGGACGACATGGTGGTGACCGCTACCGAGATGCTCGAGGCGATGGGCGCGAAGAACATCAGGACGTTCAAGGAGAACAACGCGCCGGGCTTGGTGATTCACGAGACTGGCACGGCCCGGATGGGTCGCGACCCGAAGACCTCGGTGGTGAACATGCACAACCAGGTCTGGGATGCGCCCAATGTGTTCATGACCGACGGCGCGTGCATGGCGTCGAACGCCAACCAGAACCCGAGCATCACCTACATGGCGATGACGGCGAGGGCGGTGAATTACGCGGTGGGCCAGATGAAGAGGCGGGAGCTTTAGGCGGACGCGTGAATCGCGCTGCGTTGACGCTCCTTTGCCTGCTCCTTGCGGCTTGCGTGCATCGTTCGCCAGAGGATCGCGTCCTTGCGGCGCTCTCTGACGGCGGCTTTCGATGGATGTTCGCGGGTGATCCGGCACCGCAGTACATCGCGTTTCGGGACAAGCGGAGCCAATGGGTTTTCAGGGACGCCACGCGCTCTGGTGCCTACCGAGTCACGAGCGAAGGTCCACTCTTCTGCCCGGACGTCCCTAACTCGGCCCATCACGGCTATGTGCTTGGTGCGCGAGTCGACATAGTAGCAGCAGACACCGCCTACGCTACTGTATCAAAGTCGTGTCAAAGGCTCGACACGAAATGTCCCCCTCCCGACCAATGCGTTTCCATGGGTCGAAATTCGATTAACTACGAGACTACCTATCTCCTGCTCCGAAAAAAGGGGGAGTGGAGATTTGAAAAGCCTGTAGGCGGTGCTATCGTAGTACCGATGTAGTGCCGTATTGAACAAGGTCGGTCGGTGAGACACGAGCTACCCAAATGAGGGATGAATCGTACTGAACTGCTATTGAGCCTTGCCAGCATAGTTTGCGTCGTGAGCTGCGGACGCGACGCGGGCTCCGATGATGTCGAAGCGGCCAACCGTGTAGCAGCGGTAAGTGTGTTCGCGCCCGATGGAACTCCACGAATCTTTGTCGCCTATCAGGATTCGTCCGGCACTCGCCTCTGCTTCGACGCGGCCGATGTCGGGTTCCCGGCCGGTGCTCAGGTCACGGTGGTACACTCCGAGTTCCCGCAGTATGCCGTCAGCGGCCGGCTCGGAAAGCGCGCCAAAGCGCCGTGCTTTCCGCCGCCGCGCGCATCGTCCGACAGCATTCAGTATGTCGTCGACGCGCCCGGCGACACGCTCGGCTGGCACGGAGTCCCGATCGTGATACTCGGCAAGCTGCCCTCCGCAAGGATGCGCGGCGACACGGTCACGCTGGAGATCGAATCGCGGAAGGAACCGTGGAGATTCCGCACCTGCGCCAGCACTGAAGGGATCCACGCAACCGCGTGGTCAGGCGTCCCGCTCGCGTCGCCACGGCGCTGGCACCAGTACTACTACCTCGGCTACGACGTCGAGCCCGACTGCACACCCGCCGACTACGCGCCCGACAGCACGACGACAAGCAACTGACATCTGGCGTCGTCATTCGACAGCTTTGTCCGAATGACGCGCGCTCGACAGCGCTGGACCCTGGTCGCAACCATCCTCGGCTCGGCGATGACCTTCATCGATGGAACGGTCGTCAACGTCGCGCTGCCGGCGCTGCAGACTGATTTGCAGGCGACCATCACCGATGTCCAATGGGTCGTCGCCTCTTATTCGCTGTTCCTGAGCGCGCTTCTCCTGCTAGGTGGATCCCTCGGCGATCAATTCGGTCGAAAGCGCGTGTTCCTCATTGGGGTGGGTGTATTTACGGGGGCGTCGGTACTTTGCGGACTTGCCTCATCGCCGCGGCTGCTGATCGGCGCGCGCGCTCTCCAGGGGGTCGGCGCGGCGTTTCTCGTTCCGGGTAGCCTGGCGATCATCAACGCGACCTTCGACGGCGCTGAACGTGGTCGCGCGATTGGAACATGGTCCGGATTCAGCGCCATTACTACCGCGATCGGACCAGTGCTTGGCGGATGGCTCATCGAACGCATCAGCTGGCGCGCGGCGTTCTTCCTGAACGTCCCGCTCGCAGCCGCGGTGATCGTGCTGTCGGTTGCCTTCATGAACGAGTCGAAAGATTCGTCGCGTGGAAAGGGGATCGACTGGATCGGTGGGGCACTGGCCGTGCTTGGCCTCGGCGGGCTCTCGCTCGGACTCATCGAGTGGCCGGCGCTCGGAGCGCGGCACCCTATGGTTGTTGCTTCTCTTCTACTCGGCGTAACGATGCTGGTGGCGCTGGTGATCGTAGAAGGGCGGGGCCAGAGTCCGATGATGCCGCTCAAGGTTTTCCGGAGCAGAGCGTTCAGCCTGGCCAACGCGCTTACGCTCTTGCTCTACGCCGCGCTGGGTATGGTGATGTTTCTGGTTCCCCTGGTCCTCATCCAGGTGCAGCACTACACGGCGACCCAGGCTGGCGCGGCGATCGTTCCTTTTGCGGTCATCATGTTTGCCGGCTCGCGCTGGGCGGGTGGTTTGATCGGGCGCGTTGGTCCGCGACTGCCGTTGACGATCGGTCCGGCGGTGGCGGCAGTCGGCATTGCGATGTTCGCGATGACACGCGTCGGAGGGTCCTACTGGAGTGCGGTCTTTCCAGCGGTGTGTCTGATGGGCGCGGGAATGACGATTACCGTCGCGCCTCTCACCACTACCGTGATGGGTGCCGTCGAGACGGCGCAGTCCGGAGTCGCGTCGGGGATCAACAATGCCGTGTCCCGGGTGGCGGGTCTGTTGGCGATCGCGGTTTTTGGGGTGCTGTTGGCAAGTAGCTTCAACGCGCGCATCCAGCCGAGGCTGAGTGAGCTGCGGCTACCGGCCGCAGCCAGGCAGCAGGTGGAGAGAGAGCTGCCGAAGATGGCCGGCGCCGAGCTCAGATCCACAGAGATGAGCGAGACTCAACGCCGTGTCGTGCAGAAACGCCTCGACCAGGCGTTCGTCGAGGCGTTTCGGATCGTGATGCTCGGCTGCGCGGCGCTGGCGCTCGCTGCCGCGGGATTCGGCGCCGCGATCCGTCAGCCGGCGCGGCGCGCCAGGGCGACCTGATCGACGCGCTCGGCGAATATTTGAAGCAAGGATCCCCAGCCGCCTTCTGCGCTGACGCCGTTCCGCATCGCCTCGCCACCGGACGGCATGCGATCGAAGAATCTGTGTTCGAGATCGACGCGCGTGCGCCCGCCGGTCTCGGGTGTGAAGCGAATCTCGACTTCACTCGATTTCGAGATGTCGGGCTCGAACTGCCAGCTGGCGGCGATCTGCCACGCCATCACGAAGCGATTGGGCGGATCCCATACGAGTACGGAGCCCCAGTCGCAGTCGGTGCCGTCCTCCTGCTCGGTGTAGCAGCGGCCCCGCGGGCGCCCCTCGATGATCGCCCGTTTCATGGGAGACTTCCCGATATGGTGAGTTCGCGGCCACCAACTGTCGAAGTCTTCGGTGAAGATCCGGAAGGCTTCATCCGGGTTGGCGTTGACCGTTATGGATTTTACCACAGGCTGGATTGCTTCATTGACGCTCACTGTCATCACTCCTCCGTTGTTTCCCGCTGTCGATTTTCCGCTTGAATGCCAACAGGGCGGTGCCCCAGAACTCGTCGAAGTAGTCGCGCAGGGATGCGAACGCGGCGGGATTGAGCTCATATACGCGCCGGGTTCCTTGTGGTCGATCGATCACGAGGCCGGCGTCCTTGAGGATCTTGAGGTGCTGAGACACCGCCGGCCTACTGATCGGGAGGCCGTCGGCGAGTTTTCCGACTGGCGCGGAGCCTCTGCGCAGGCGCGCCAGGATTGAGCGCCGGGTGGGATCGCCAATGGCGTCGAGCTGCCGATCTCGGTAAGTATTCACTAATGGTAAGTTACGACTTACCGACAACCTGTCAAGCGCACTCGGCGGCGGGCGTGTCTGATCGACGCTGGCGAGCCCACAAAAGCGGTGGCAGATTCACTCCGCACTCGATCGACACCACATATCGGAGACATGAATGCACGCTGAATTGCTGGTTTTGCGCTTCATTCACATCGTTGGCGCGATTATCTGGCTGGGCGGCGGAGTTTACGCTGCCTTTTTCCTCATCCCCGCGCTCTTGCCGAATCCGTCCTTGATCCCCCAGGTGATGGACGGTCTGCAGCGCAGAAAAGTCTTCGTCATTCTTCCGACGATCGGCCTCCTGGTCATTCTCGCTGGCATCCGGCTACTGTGGATCGATTCGGCCGGTTTCGACGACAGCTTCATGGCCACCGGACCGGGGAGAACCTTCTCCATCGGCGGAGCAGCCGGAATCATCGCATTCCTGATCCAGGTGCTGGTGCAGAGACCACTCGGCGCGCGACTTGGGAAAGTCGCCGCTGCCCTTTCCGGATCCCCGGCACCAGAGGAGCGGCAGAGACTCACCCAGGAAGCCGAGCGGCTCCGTCGCCGCAACGGCCGCGCAGTGCTGTGGGCAGTCATCTTCGGTTTGATTGCCGCAACCGCGATGGCGATTGCCCGTTACGTTTGATCGCTAGGGGCGCTCGAACAACGATCGCAGCGCACCGCGGGCGGTGATCCGGCGCAGGTACTGAAGCTCGTCGGCGGCGAACGGGATCGGCACTACTTTGAAAACGTCGGTGAGCGCATTCTCGCTGACGGTGTTGTCGAGCGAAAGAATCTCCAGCAAACCGGTTGTCACCGGCGGGTTGGGCAGAATTTTTTGGGCGACCGCTACCAGAGGACGGAGCAGTCTGATCGGAACCGGGACAAGCTTGCGCGACGTCCCCATCGCCAGAAGTATGCGCTCGGTCATCTGGCGCAGAGTCAGCGGTACGGCACCGCCGAGGTCGTAGCTCTGATGCACCGTCTCTTTTTTCTCTAGCGACAGCCGGACGACCCGCGCGACATCGTCGACAGCGATCGGCTGGAACCGCGCGCTACCGCCGCCAGGCAGCGGAAACACCTTCGGCGTCAGCTTTATCAGCCTGCCCAGCACGTTCACGAACTGATCTTCTGGTCCGAAGATCACCGACGGTCGCAGCACTGTCCATCTCAGCCGGCTCGTCCTGATCGAATCCTGGGCCACTCCCTTGCTGTGCAGGAAGGGATACGGCGAGCGGCTGTCGGCGCCGTTCTGAGACATGAAGACGACGCGCTGGACGTTCTCGGCGCGGGCGGCGGAGATCAGCCGCTCGGTCGCAGCGGTGTTGGTTTCCTGATACGTCTCGCCCTTTTTTTCGATCGCTATCGCGGCGAGGTGCACCACGGCACCACAGCCGTTCAACGAGCTTCGCAACGCTGTGGCATCGCGCACATCGCCGACGCGGAACTCGACCGGCAGCTGGCCGAGCGCCATCGCCGCCCGCGCCGGATCCCTGATCAGCGCTCGCACCTGCCAGCCGTTTTTCGATAACTCTCGGCAGGTATGGATGCCGACGAGGCCGCTGGCCCCCGTTACGAGGACTGGTTTCTTCTTGTCCGCCGAATACGGCTGCGGCTGCTCCGCAACGGCGGTGGCGGGTCCTTCACTGCCGTAGGAGAACGACCCGCGCTCGTCCATCAACCTTCGTGACCGCCACCGCGGTCAACGCCGCGCGTACCGCGAACCACGATGCGGTAGATCAGGAGGAACATTCCGATGGTGAGCA
>DATFGW010000176.1:0-5300 GCA_035249045.1 Gemmatimonadaceae bacterium
ACCAATGAGGCGGACTTCAGTGGCAAGGGCGTGAAGGGCGGTACCGGCAGCGGCGTTGTCGGTGGTACGGGCCCGGTGACGAACCAGACCTATTTCGAGTTCCAGGTCGAGAAGCCGGCCGAGATGCTCCAGGACAGTCCAAAGCCGAGGTATCCGTCGGTACTCGAGAGCTCCGGCATCTCTGGTGAGGTGCAGGCACAGTTCGTGGTGAGAAACGACGGCAAGGCCGATATGGACACCTTCAAGGTTTTGAAGTCGACCAACGAACTATTCACCCAGGCAGTCAAGAACGTGCTTCCGAGAATGCATTTCAGCCCGGCGCAGATCGGCGGCAAGCCGGTCAATCAGCTCGTTCAGCAGTCGTTCCAGTTCGCCGTACCACGGTAACAACCCTTCACGGAGTAAACAATGCAACTGTCACTGCTCGACATTTACAACCAGATGGGCAACTTCGCGAAGGGCATTGTGTACGTGCTCTTCATCATGTCGATCTGGTCGCTTTCAGTAGCAATCAAGAAGTGGTGGGATCTGCGCAAGGCGCAAGGCGAGACCCGCAAGTTCGCTCCGGAGTTCTCGCAGTTCCTCGAGGAAGACAACCTCGCCGAAGCGGTGACGCTCGCCGATAAATACAAGAAGTCGCACGTCGCCCGCGTCCTCGGCGGCGCCCTCACCGAAATCCGCCCGCTGATTCAGGATGGATCCGTCACCGTCGCCGACATCAACTCGGCTGAGCGCGCGATCGAGCGCGAGATGCTGATGACGATCACCGACCTGAAGCGCGGTCTTGGAATTCTGGCGACGGTCGGCGCAACGGCGCCGTTCGTCGGACTGCTTGGCACCACGATGGGTATCGTCAACTCGTTCGCCGCCATGGCGGCGTCGGGATCCGGCGGTCTCGCCTCGATCTCGTCAGGTGTGTCCGAAGCGCTGATCACCACCGCGTTCGGTCTCATCGTCGCGATCCCGGCGGTGTGGCTCTTCAACTACTTCCAGATCAAGATCGACAACCTTACGGCCGAGATGACCTATACGTCGAAGGAAATGATCGACTACATGATCAAGAACGTCTCGGGCACCGGCGAGTTCGGCCGTTCGCGCTTCACCCGCGAGTTCAACACCACGGCGACCGCCGGGAACTCACCAATCTCGCAGTAAATCCCGAGGAGGGCTGAGTCATGGCAATGTCTGCCGGAGCCAATCAAGGTGTGAAGGCATCACCGAACGTGACGCCGATGATCGACGTCATGCTGGTGCTGCTGATCATCTTCATGCTCGTGATTCCCGCGATCACGTCGGGATTCCAGGCGATTCCGCCGACTGGCGTCAACCTGAAGCCGCATCCTGAAGAGGACAAGGACCAGGTGCTCGGTATCGACGCCAACGGCCAGTACTACCTGAACAAGAAAGCTATCCGCAACTCCGATCTCGGTCCGATGCTCAAGCAGATCTTCGAGAACCGCACCGAGGACAGGTTCCTGTACGTCAAGGCGCACAAGGACCTGGCGTATGGAAAGGTGCTCGACGCTCTCGACATCGCAGCGCACAATTCCGTCGCGACGACGGGCCTGATCACCGATCAGCGGCCGGGTACGGTCTCGGCCGTTCAAAGCGACAACATGTTCAACGCGCCCGCCGGAGGTAAGAAATAATGGCAATGTCCGGAGGTAGCGGTCGGGGGCTGGAGAATGAGATCAACGTCACACCGATGATCGACGTGTTGCTCGTGCTCCTCATCATCTTCATGATGGTGATACCGATGTCGAGAAAGGCGATCGATCTGCAGCTCCCGGATCCGACGCCCGACAACACCAATTCAGGCCCGCCACCCTCGCAGATAGTGCTCGAGGTGCTGCCGGGGAATGTGTTCAAAATCAACTCGCAGCCCGTCGACAAGGCCGGCCTGGCGAAGCGGCTGAAGGAGATTTACGATCCGCGCCCGGACAAGGTCATCTTCGTAAAGGGTGATCCGGCGGTGAAGTACTCCGATGTGGTTTGGGCGATGGATGTCGCGCGCGGCTCAGGGGTGAAAGTCATCGGCATGACACCCAAGGATGTGAAATAAGCACGCGCTATCCTCCTTTCGAGCAGAAGCTCCGGAAGGAAGAGAAATGGAAAGGGATCATTGCGTCGCTTCTCGTGCACGCGGTGATCCTTTTTCTCATTCTCGCTCCCATCGTTGGTTCGTCTGATTTCACGCACGAACCTTCGGTGGGGGGCGGTGGACCCGGGCCCGCCGGCGGCGGGGGTGGCGGCGCGAACGGTGCGGGGGCGCGCCACGAGCGCATAGAGTTCGTGCAGGTGCGATCGGATCCAACGGTGATGCCGAAGCCCAAGCCCCTGACGGTGCCTCCGGTGAAGCCGAAGGAGCCGAAGCCGCAGGTCGAGTCACCGCTGGTTCCCGCGCCGCCCGCGGCACCGGCGGTGACCTCGCCGGTGACGACGACAACCGGCGAGGGAAGCGGCACCACTGGTACAGCGGGCGCCGGACCCGGTAGTGGCGGCGGCGTCGGCTCCGGGATCGGGACTGGGCGCGGCAGCAGCGTCGGACCTGGCACCGGCGGTGGACCGGGCAAGGATTACCCGCCAACGCTGCGCGATCTCTTCATTCCCCCACTGCCCGCGCCGGACAAGATCAAACCCTATCATCTGATCGCGTGGTTCGACGTCGATGAGAAGGGGAATGCGCGGCTGATCTCGTTCAACCCATCGAAGGATGGCGGCTACAACCGCCGGCTCGAGGAGGTGCTGCGCTCGCTGCGGTTCAGACCGGGCGTGCACGCTGACGGGACGCCCATGAGAGACACCGTCGACGTTCATTTCATCTTCTAGGTCGGGTTCTGAGGACTGCGAACCAACGGCTGCGGAATCACGGACCAACTGCCAGTTCGAAATGCTGGCTGAATGCGAATTGGGAAACTAACCGCGAATTGAGGTTAGCCCGAGCGTGTCCGCAGCCCGCACTTAGTGTCCCAATCCGCAATCAGTCAGCTACCCGCAATGGCAGTTGGTCCGTGATTCCGCGGCCGTTGGTCCGCAATCCGCAAAACTAAAGCGTCTAGCGAATTCCGACTGCGGACGGTAACTTCCGCGCGCGCGCAGGAGGAAAGAACCACCCGGAAACCGAGCATACGAGGGGCCAGCTTTGACCACCACGACAGTCACGGCCGACACAGCTGCGTCGTCGCGCGAGTTCGTCAAAGCGCTGACGCTCACAGACGCGACGATGCTCGTCGCGGGCTCGATGATTGGATCCGGCATCTTCATTGTCTCGGCCGACATGTCCCGCAGCGTCGGCTCGCCCTTCTGGCTCCTCATGGCATGGGTGGTCTCGGGCATCGTGACCATCCTTGGCGCGCTCGCCTACGGTGAGCTCGCGGCGATGTATCCCCGCGCCGGCGGTCAGTACGTCTTCCTTCGAGAGTCCATGGGTCACCTCATGGGCTTTCTTTATGGATGGACCCTTTTCGTGGTCATCCAGACCGGGACGATTGCCGCCGTCGCGGTCGCCTTCGGAAAGTTCCTCGGCGTCCTCTGGCCTGCGATCACGCCCGATCGCTACTCGTGGTTCCCCCAGATGGATTTTGGCACGGCCGGCGCTCCGGTGCAGGTCGGACTCTCGCCGCAGCGGCTGATCGCGCTGATCAGCATCTGGATTCTCACCTGGGTCAACCTGCGCGGAATCAAGGAAGGCAAGATCGTCCAAACGACCCTCACCGTCGTGAAGACGGGTGCCTTGATCGCGCTGATTTTACTGGGCTTCACCATCGGCAGACACGCCCCCGCGATCGCCGCCAATTTCTCGAGCGGGAACTTCAACTCCGTCGGCCTCACTCCGGCGCTGGTGATGGCGTTCGGGTCGGCGCTCGTTGGATCGCTGTTCTCGAGTGACGCGTGGAACAATGTGACCTTCGCAGCGGCAGAAGTGCATTCGCCCCAGCGCAACCTCCCGCGCGCGCTGCTCTATGGCACCGGTCTCGTCTGCATCCTCTACGTGCTCGCCAACGTCGCGTACCTGAACGCGCTCCCGATGCGCGGGGTCGAGAACGCGGGCACGGTGATGGAGCGCGGGATCCAGTACGCGACCCAGGATCGGGTCGGTAGCGCGTTCGCCGAGACGATCTTCGGCGCCGCCGGCGGGACGATCATGGCGGTCGCGATTCTGATCTCGACCTTTGGCTGCAACAACGGGCTGATTCTCTCGGGCGCGCGCGTCTACTACGCGATGGCGCGGGACAAGCTGTTCTTCCGCCGCGCCGGTGGGCTCAACGTTCATCGGGTCCCTTCCGCTGCCCTGATTGCGCAGTCGATCTGGACGAGTCTGCTATGTCTCACCGGGACTTACGGCCAGCTGCTGAATTACGTGATCTTCGCGGCGCTGATCTTCTACGCTTTGACCACCATCGGACTTTTCAGGCTTCGACAGACCAGGCCTGACGCCGAACGTCCATATAGAACTGTCGGCTACCCAGTTCTGCCGGCTCTATACATCATTCTCGCGTCCGCGATTGCAGTCATTCTGCTGATCGCTGACCAGACCCGGGCCCAGGCGATTTCGGGGCTCGTGATAGTGCTGCTTGGCGTGCCCGTCTATTACATCTGGCGCAAAGTGGAGAGCGCGCCCGCCCGTTAAGCAGGAATACCGGTCTGATGCGACCGGATGATAATCACCTTGGAGAATCACGAATGAATCGGAAGTTTGCAGGAGTCGTTGGTACGCTTGCTCTCACAGTGTCGATGTCGTTTCTCGCGACTGTCGCGATGGCTCAGGGCGTCGCGGACAATCGCACCGACAGCGCGATCGCAGCGGCGGCGACAGGCACGGCGCAACCAGTGCAGGTCGAGCATCAGGCGGGCGGGGAAGCCAACCTCATCATCCCCGACTTGTCACAGGTAAGCTTCTTGGGCGGCATTCATGGCCGGTCGTTGCTGATGGGCGGCCTCGTGTTCTGCGCCCTCGGATTGTTGTTCGGCCTCGCGTACTATGCGCAGCTGAAGCGGATGGCCGTCCACAAGTCGATGCTCGAGGTTTCCGAGCTCATTTACGAGACCTGCAAGACCTATTTGATCACGCAGGGCAAGTTCATCCTGCTCCTCGAGGTCTTCATCGGGTTCGTCATCCTGCTTTATTTCGGCTTCCTGCTCAAGTTCGCCGCGGCGAAGGTCGTGATCATCCTGTTGTTCAGCCTGATCGGAATCGCGGGCAGCTACGGGGTGGCGTGGTTCGGCATTCGGATCAACACCTTCGCCAATTCGCGAACCGCTTTTGCCAGCCTGCGTGGCAAGCCGTTCCCCTGCTACTC
>DATFGW010000177.1:0-2195 GCA_035249045.1 Gemmatimonadaceae bacterium
CTCGAATGCGGCGCGGTGATGATCAGCTTGCTCGATGTCGCATCCGCGATGTCCGGGTTGGCGGTCGCGGTGAAGCGCTCGATGCGAATGTCGCCGTTGGTCTGGGTCGTGAAATAGACGTAGAAGTAGTGGTTGGTCGCGTATTGCGGGTGAAACGCCACGCTCAGCAGTCCGCGCTCACCGCTGTACAACACGCGGCCGGTCAGGTCGAGAAAAGGAGTGCTCTGCAGCACACCGTCCTTTACGACTCGGATTCTCCCGGGCTGCTCGACGACGAAGATGCGGCCATCGTCCAGTGGCTGAGTAAGGAAAACCGGGCTCGATAACCCGCTGCTGACGAAAGGCGAGAGCTTGAGGCTGAGATCTCCCGGAAGCGGGCCGCCGCCAGGACCCGTTGAATCCGAATGACAGGCAGCAAGCGCGACCGCGGCCAGGCCGGAGCGAAAAAGACGAACCATACGCGACATTGTCGCACACTCTCGGAAGAGGGAATTGCCGGTCATGATATATTTCCGGCGCAGCGTGTCCACCCCAGCTCGCGCAACTCACATGCCCCCGAAAGTCCATAAAGACCGTCCGCACCGCGATTTCCTGCAGATCTCCGACTACTCCGCAAAGGAGATCGAGAGGCTGTTCGCGATCGCGGAGTCGATGCGCAAAGGCAAATACAAAAAGAGACCGCTCGCCGGGAAATCGCTGGCGATGATCTTCATGAAGTCGTCGACGCGCACCCGCGTTTCCTTTGAAGTGGGGGCGTGGCAGCTGGGCGGACACGCGCTGTTTCTCTCGCCCCGCGACGTGCAGCTAGGTCGCGGGGAGCCCATTGCCGATACGGCGCGGGTGTTATCGCGCTACGTCGATGGCATCATGATCCGCACCTTCGCCCACTCCGAGATCGAGGAGCTGGCGCGCTACGCCGACGTCCCGATCATCAACGGACTCACCGATCTCGTCCACCCGTGCCAGGTCCTCGCCGACATCCTCACCGTCAAGCAGCACCTCGGCGACTACAAGGGCAAGCGCTTCGCCTGGATCGGCGACGGCAACAACATGGCGAACTCCTGGCTCAACGCCGCGTACGTCCTCGGCTTCGAGCTCACCCTCGCGTGTCCGGAAGGCTACGACCCGAATCCAATGATCCTCCAGCGCGCGCAGTCGAAGGCAAAGGTGCGGGTGGTGCGCACGCCCGCCGAAGCCGCCGACAAGGCCGACGTCATCAACACCGACGTCTGGGCGTCGATGGGGCAGGAGCAGGAGCAGGCCGTCCGCGAGAAGGCCTTCAAGGGCTACAAGGTCGATCAGGGGATCATGGATCGCGCGAAAAAGGACGCGATTTTCCTCCACTGCCTGCCCGCCCACCGCGGCGAGGAAGTCGCCGCGGAAGTCATCGACGGGCCCCAAAGCAGGGTCTGGGACGAGGCCGAGAACCGGCTCCACATCCAGAAGGCGATCATGGCCGTCCTGATGGGCGGCGAACGTTTGTGATCTGGCGCGTGCGCTTCGGACGCGGCGCCGATCACAAATGCACTTTTCTGAAAAAGTAAAAAGAACGGACTTAATCGCCTTGTCAAGCGCGTAACGCGCAAAAAAGGGCGTTAATGCTGAGCTTGGTGGTCGTCTTGTAGGTAGCCCCCAAGGAGACCTACAGAATGTGGCGCTTCACCCGGTTTAGCGATCGCTTGAACGGCCTCAGATTCGTCCCTCTTCTCGCCGCCTTTGCGGTCGTGAGCTCTTGCGCGGACGGTACTGGCCCGTCGAAGGTCCGCCCAGACGATGGCATCACTATCATCGAGTATCACTACCCCGACTCCGTCAAATTCCCAGTCGTTGCCGAGGCAGCGGGAGTCAGACAGGCGTCGGCTGGGTTCGCCGGGAGCGGGATCAGCGCCAACGTCGTCGCTCCGAGTGAGGCGTCCCTCTCGGCCTCAGGGAGCATTCCGACCTACAAGTACGACGTGACTGTTCCGTTCGAGCCCGAGGCGGCGCCCACCAAGAAATTCGATCGGGTGTGCAACGACTGCGTTTACAAGAACACGCCGATAGGGTTCGACTTTACGTTTTTCGGCCATGTCTACAACACCGTGAACGTCGGGTCCAACGGAATCGTCGGCTTCGGGCCGATCGACGAACAGGGAAACCCCGTTTACCAGCGGGACGGCTGCTGCACGAGCGGGTTCATCGCCAGGAACGACGTA